>DATHRD010000061.1:0-20509 GCA_035482045.1 Thermoanaerobaculia bacterium | reverse complement strand
GAAAAACGCCCAAGCGAGTCTGGCCTATGCAGGATGAAGGATGAGTCCTCACCCTCGTCCTTCACCCTTCACCCTTCACCCTTCACTCTTCACCCTTCACCCTTCACTCTTCACTCTTCAAAGCCGTTACCGGCGCCCTCGAACGAGATGAAGGATGAAGAGGATGATGGCGATCACAATGAGGATGTGAATGAGACCGCCGGCAACGTGAAAGACAAGGAATCCACCCAACCAGGCAATGAGCAGAATGATGGCAAGTACGAGCAGCATCGAAACGTCCTCCTGTGTCGTGCTCTGCAGCTTGTGTACCCACGTGGGAAGGATGAGGGATGAAGGATGAAGGATGAAGGAGACGGCGATGAAGGATGAAGAAGACGGCGGTGAAGGATGAAGAAGGCGGCTTTTAGCCTTCACTCTTCATCCTTCATCCCTCATCCTTCACCCTGCGGCTAGCGGAATTCATCCTTCATCCTTCATGATTCATCCTTAGACCATGACCGCCACCCCACTCACAGCAGCCCGCAAGTCGCGCGAGGTGACGCTCGCCTATCTGGGCGAACTGCTGCAGAACGCCGGCTTCATCGACGACAAACAGAAGGTCGAAGTCGACAACGTCGATCGCCAGCTTCGGGCCCAGACGCGCTCGGCGCGCGCCCGAGGCGAGGATGAAGCGAGTCCATTCAAGGCCCTGATGGCCATGAACCTCAGCGATGCCAGCGCCACCGGCACGCGCATCGATGACTTTCTGCTGGCCCGTCTGATCGCCGAGGATGCGCGACTCAAGTTCTTCAAGATCGACCCGCTCAAACTCGACCTGGAGATGATCGAGGCCAAGATCTCGCGTCCCTTCGCCAAGAAACACCGCATGACGCCCGTGGCCGTCCGCGACGGCAAGCTCATCGTCGCCGTCGTCAACCCGTTCGACACCGTCGCTCTCGACACCTACCACCAGATGGTGAAGCAGGAGATCGAGGTCGTGGTGGCGTCGGAGAGCGACGTCATGGGCGTCATCACCGAGCAGTACGGCTTCCGCGCTTCGGTGACGAAGGCGGGACGGGACCTCGGCCGCGGCGCCATCGATCTCTCCAACCTCGAGCAGTTCGTCAAGCTCAAGTCGGGCAACGAGATCGAGACCAGCGACGCGCACATTGTCAACGCCGTCGATTTCCTCCTGCAGCACGCCTACGACTCACGCGCCAGCGACATTCACATCGAGCCCAAGCGCGAGGCGGCCATGATCCGCTTCCGCATCGACGGTGTGCTGCACGAGATCCAGCGCGTGCCGAAGCTCGTCAACCTGGCCATCACCTCGCGCATCAAGACCATGTGCCGGATGGACATCGCCGAGAGGCGCCGCCCGCAGGATGGGCGCATCAAGACCGAGCGCGAAGGGAAAGAAGTCGAGCTGCGCGTCTCTACGCTGCCGACCGCGTTCGGCGAAAAGATGGTCATGCGCATCTTCGACCCCGACGTCCTCCTCCGCGATCTGACGGGGCTCGGGTTCTATGACGACGAGCTGCACACGTTCGGGGATTGGATCAAACGCCCCCACGGCATCATCCTCGTCACCGGTCCGACCGGATCGGGCAAGACCGTCACCCTCTATTCGGCGCTCAAGTCGCTGGCGTCGCCGGAGATCAACATCACCACGATCGAAGATCCGATCGAGATGGTGTGGGACGAGTTCAATCAGACATCCGTGCAAGCCAAGATCGGGATCACGTTCCCCTCGGCGCTGCGCACGATCCTCCGGCAGGATCCCGACATCATCATGGTCGGCGAGATCCGCGACGAGGAGACGGCCCAGAACGCCGTGCAGGCCGCGCTGACCGGCCACCTGGTCTTCTCGACGCTCCACACGAACGATTCCGCGACGTCGGTGACGCGCCTGATCGACCTCGGCATCCAGCCGTTTCTGATTTCGTCCACGCTGGTCGGCACGATGGCCCAGAGACTGATGCGCCGCATCTGCCAGGAGTGCAAACGCAACCGCCCGCTCAGCGTGGAAGAGGCAGGCATGCTCAATCTTCAGGCGCCGCCGGGCAAGCGGATCATCGTCAAAGAGGGCGCTGGCTGCATCCGCTGCCGCAACACCGGCTACTTCGGCCGCACCGGCATCTTCGAGATCCTCCCCATCGACAACGCCATCCGCGACCTCATCGACCGGTCGGAAGACTTTCTCAAGATCAAGGAGATGGCCGTCAAACGCGGCATGCGCACCTTGCGGCAGTCCGCGCTGCGCAAGCTCGCCGAGGGCGTGACCAGTTTCGAGGAAGTGGTGCGGGTCACGGGGATCTGAGACGGCACTGAAAGGATGAAGGATGAAGGATGAAAGATGAAGGGATGGTTCACCCTTCACCCTTCACTCTTCACCCTTCACCCTTCACACTTCACCCTTCCTTGAGCAGCCAACGCCGCCCGGCCGTGCCCGGCGGCGCTATAATTGCAGACGCCGGTATCCATAAGGAGTTTCGGTTGTCCCCTCGCTCGCTGCTGCCGGCGCTAGCAGTTCTTTTTGTCCTCAATCCTCTCTTTGCCCAGTTCACCGAACGGATCGACGTTTCCGCGATCGAAGTTCCAGTCGTCGTTCGTGATGCGAAGGGGAACGTTCCTGCCGGACTGACGCCGGCCGACTTCATCCTCCTCGAAGATGGCAAGCCGCAGCAGATCATCGGCGTCGCCTATCCCGTCATGCCGGTCGCGTCCGCCCCGAGTGCGACGAACGTCGCCCCCTCGGCGACGAGCGTGCCTGAGTCCTCCGCGGAGAAGCGATGGCAGGTCGTCATCTACATCCAGCAATCGCTGTCGTCGTCGCATGGCCTGAGTGAAGCGCTCAAGTCGATGGTGCCTCACGCCGGGGAGCTGACCGCGCTCGGCGACGTGCAGATCGTCGGCGATGAGGGCGGCAGGCCGCACGTCATCGCCTCTGCCACACACGATCCGGAAGTGCTCCGAAGGACGCTCCTCGATCTCGTGCAGAAGATCCGCGGGCAGGATCAAATCAACCTGCTGCGCAAGCAGTATCTGGCGGAGGCTCGATTGCCAATCGACCAAACGCCTCTGGGTTCCTCGACCAATTCGATAAAAGTCACACCAGCAATCGCTCTTCACGGGTTGGCAACCGCGCGCATCGAAGCCCTCATCGTCCGCGATCGTCAGGATGCCATGATGACTTGGACCGCCCGCTATCAGGAGCCCGGACGCCGGCATGCCCTCCTCTTCGTTACCGGCGGCTACGATCTCGAGCCCATCGATTTCTACGGTTCGTCGGACAACAGCACGGACACGGACCTGCGAACTCTCAGCTCTTCATCCCTTCAGACCGAGATCGCTCAGGCGATGGCTGCCGGAGGCTGGACGGTCATCGGCTTTGCCCCGGGCTGGATGGACAACGCTTCCTCGCCAACCTTCGATGTGACCAACCCCGGGCGAGACCGCATGAGAGATTTCCTGAGCAATCCGGCCGGTTCGATTCCCACGCTGGCCGGCCTCGACATCCATCCGCTCGATCCCTTGCGCAGGCTGGCCGAGGAGACCGGTGGCAGCGTTCAGACCGACGGAAGGAAACTGGCGATAGACATCGATCAACTGGCTAACCGCCTCGTGATCACCTACCAGCTCCGCCGTCCGCGCGACGGGCGCGCGCACAACATCGAGGTGAAGTCGTTGCGTCCGGGAGTGACGGCCCGCGCGCAGCGTGTCGTCGTCTCCGGAACACCAGAGACACTCTCTCTTGCCCGCGCCACGTTGCTCGCGGGCGACGAAGGTGAGCATGGCGAGCTGACGGTGCGCTGCACGGTACGTCCCCTCGGCGCTTCGAAAGGAAACGAGATCAACTCGCAGTTGGATGCCGAGGTCAGCCTCGCGCCGATCGACGCCGTACGCGCGGGGATCACCGCCGGCACCTTGCGCTTCTCCGTCTCCGTTCGCACGAAGGACGCGCCGCCTGTGACTATCTCGAGACGGATGGAGCCGCTCGACCTCTCGAAGCAAGCGAACTGGCGCATCGACTTCCAGGTGCGTCACAACCCAGGCGCGACCATCGGTCTGGTCGCGGAGGAGCTGGCCACGGGAGCATGGGGTGGGAGCAGATGCGGTGACGGGCCGGTGCCCGCGGCGGCTGCGGAAAGCGCGCCAGCGCCATCGTCCGCGCCGGCTTCCGAGTCACCGCGGACCGTTTCCGGCCGATGGAAGACGATCGCCGAAGCGATGGCCGAGGCGCAGGCAAAGAACGCCCTCATTCTTCTCGACCTGCGAACGTCCAATATCGAAGATCGAAAGAACTACCAGTGGATTGCCGAGGCAGAGGCCGCGCCTTCGTCCGGGCGCGTGATGAGTCAGATGGTCCTGGCTTGGGCGGATGAACGAACCCATTTCGATAACCTTCCCGACCTGGCGCAGTTGCACGGTTGGAAGCGGCAACTGTTCGTACTCGATCCTTGGGGAGGCGTGGTGCTGGAACCCGAGGGCGGATTCGGCGATGTCGCCAAGTTCGGCTATTCGCTGAACGCTCTCCGCCAGCAGACGCCGGAATTCATCCAGGCAGCGATGGCGCGCCGCGAAGGGAAAGTGGCGCAGTCTCTCGTGCTCTGGGGCGATGGCTTACTGGGTGCGGGTGTTCTGGCTCCCGCGGGAACCGCATACCGGCAAGCGTACGAGGTGGCAAAGCAGAACAACGAACCCGACATGATGCAACGCGCGCAGATCGGCACGGCGTCGCTGGATCTCTCACAACCCGCCAGCCGCCAGCAGGCCGTCGGCGTACTGCAGAAGATCGTCGAGCACCCGGCAACGAACGAGATCTCTTCGCAGGCCTGGCTGCTGCTGGGGAACGTCTATCAGGAGCAGCGTTCGACGAAGCTGGCTGTTGATGCCTATCAGAAATCGTTCGCGGCCGCGCCGAAGCCTTCTCCACTGGCCGAGGCATCGAAGCGCTATCTCGAGGCGCTCGGCTCGGAGCCGGAGTCGGAACTGCGTGCCGATGCCGCTGGGAACGTTCACCTCCTCTATCCGCACCGTGAGGTGATGGTGGACAGCGTGGTCTTCGGCATCGCCACGTCGAACGACGCCGCGCGCGTCGACGTGTTTCTCGACGACGCCCGCGTGGCCGAGCTGACCCGGAGGCCGTTCAGCATGAAGATCAACCTCGGTCCGACGCCGCATGTTCGTACCGTCCGTGCGGTTGCCTTCGACGCCCAGGAGCGCCGGATCGGGGAGGAGAGCGTCACCCTGAACGATCGAGCGGTCTCGCTCGGCATCAACATCGTCGCGCCGGCCAGCGACTCGGTGGCCTCGAAGACGACCGTGGAGATGCAGCCGCGCGTTCCGCAAGGCACCCATCTCGCCGGCGTCGATCTCTATTGGAACGAGACGAAGGTGGCCACGATGACCGAGGCTCCCTTCCGGTACGAGCTCGTCCTGCCGTCGCCGTCCGCTTCCGGTTTCATCCGTGCCGTGGTGCGTGCCGCCGACGGCGCGACCGCCGAGGATGTGAAGATGATTAACGCCGGCGGCTCCTCGGAGAGCGTGCGCGTCGACGCCGTGCGCGTCTACGCCATCGTGCAGGACCGCGCAGGTCACTACATCGACGGATTGAAAGCCCCCGACTTCGTGGTGAAGGAAGACGGGCGTCCGGTCACGCCGCGTGTCCAGAGCGCCAGCGACGATCCGGTCTCGATCGGTCTGGCCCTCGACACCTCCGGCAGCATGCGCGTGGCCATGACGTCCGTGATCGACTATGCCAACGAGTTCGTCCAGCACTCCCTCGGCCCCGCCGATCAGACGTTCGTGACCGCCTTCGACGAGCAGCCGCGGCTCGTGCAGCCGCTGACCGCCAACCGCAAGCAGCTCACCGAGGCGATCTACGACATGCAGGCCAATGGCGGAACCGCCATCTGGGACGCCATCCTCTACTCGCTCCAGCAGTTTCACGACGTTCCGGGCAAGCGAGCCCTGGTCGTCTTCACGGACGGCATCAACAACGCCGGCTCGGCCACCGCCAAGGCGGACCTCCAGTACGCAAGAGAAGTCGGCGTTCCGGTCTACGTGGTCCAGATCTTCACCGGCCGTCACATCAACCTGGAGATGACCCAGGACGAGAAGAACATCAAGAATCTCACCGAGTCGACCGGCGGAGCCTTCTTCCGTTTCGCGGCCAAGAAGGACCTTCCGCGGATCTTCTCGCAGATCCGCGACGACACGCGCGGCCAGTATCTGTTGACGTACGTATCACCCGAGACCAAACCGAACGGCGAGCTTCGGCGAATCAGCGTGGAGGTGCCTGGCAAGCCGTTGATGGTGAGGGCGACGAGCGGGTACTACGCCCGGTGACGTACGCGACAACAGACAACCGACAACGTACGGCGAGCCGCGCAGCTCTACTCCCATGGACGCTGCCACCACTCGGGTGTCTCTCCGCGCTGCAGTCGAAGCTCGTAGTCGATGCGCTGAAGCTCGATCACCTGACGCACCTTCTCGGGCAACGGCAGCGCCCGGTGCGCGGCGTGAATGGCACGCTTCGATGCGTAGATCGATTGCAGCAGTTCTTCGCTCGGCCGTCCCGGCATGTTCAAAACTCTAGCGCAAAACGGTTCATGAGATCGCGGAGCAACGATTCATCGATGCCGGCTTCGTCGC
Source organism: Thermoanaerobaculia bacterium (assembly GCA_035482045.1). GTDB lineage: Bacteria > Acidobacteriota > Thermoanaerobaculia > Gp7-AA8 > Gp7-AA8 > JADGNZ01. Next base: position 13,873 of record DATHRD010000061.1, on the reverse strand, counting down.
GGAGTGTAGCCGCCCGTTCGCGCCGCTGCCGCGTTCGCGCCGAGCCGTGCAGGTACATGGCGATCAGATACTCCGGCCGTACAACGCGAACATCGGTATCACCGAACCGCAGCGTCGCCGCATGCTCCATCGCCTCATCGGTGAGCGGTCCGGGAGAAGTCAGAAACTGGGCCGGGATGTCACCAATCACGACATGTTCGCCACGAACGGTGTATCCGTGCTCGCTCGCCCAGACGTGGATCGTTGCTCGTGGATGCGTCATGAGGACTTCGAGATCGTAGACGGGCACGGCTTCCACCCAGAACACCTGCGCCATGCCGCCGGCCAACGCGTAGTCGGCAACCACGCCATCCTGTTTCATCGCGTTCAGCGCGCGAAGCGCGGTTTCGAAGGAGGCCATGCGGACGCCATTCTCTCGCGAACCTGATGAAGACGGAGCGCTGGCGTCCGGCGGAGACACCTTCGCCTCCGCTCAAGGTAGGCTTTGCGCTCAGATCGACATGCTGCGAAACGCCCGATGCAAATCTATAGGTTTGAATTGTGGTAAAATCCAACCGTCGTGAATTCTCCCACTCTTGAGGGAATCATCGGAAAGGTTGAAGCGGTCCGGTTCGGACCCCCGATACGTTTCGTTAACCCGGAAACGCGAAGGTTGCAATTGTTTCTCGCGAATCTCCGCCGCTCGTACGAGCTGATCGAATCTGAACAGGCGTTTACGACAGCAGCCGCTGTCTCCTTTGGCAGGGGCAAATCGCGGTTGCTCAGCGACTACACGCTTGATCCGGGGTTCCAGCACGAGGTCGGCCGCACTGACACAGGCAGCTACGGGTGGCTTGGTAGGGTCCATCTTGCAGACTATGGCAGCGTTGCTGATTTTGGTATCCAGGACCTATGGGCCCGAAATGCACCAAGTAGTGACTGCGAATACTTTCAGTCAGTCGAAAACCAATGGCCGAACACAGCCGATTTCGTTCTCACCGCGCCGTTATTCTATGTTCCATTTCACCGTGTATCGGTTAGGTACGAACTCGATAACCTCCCGCATTGCGTAGCTGTCGTTGTCTATGGTCTGAAGCTCGTCTACGCGATTGTAGAGGGCCGTGCATTGAGGCATGGCGAAAGGAAGCGCCGACACCGCAGTACGGTCTCGGCTGCCGTTCGAGCAGTAACCTCCCGCATTCGCAACATCAGGCCCACGGCGCCAATCGTGCAGCAGCGTCGAGATCCTTCGAGTGGTAGTGCTGAAGACGACGCATCCTCTATCTCACTTGTCTCACTCCGCAAGCGAGGTATGGGTATCGGTCACGCGACCGATCGAAGGATGCGAGATGTTAGTCTTTCCGCCGACGATAGAATCGGTATTTGCGCACTTGCTGGCGCTGTTCCTAGCCGTTGCCATGTTGCTGCTCGCCGTTCAGTTTGGCCTCTTTCTGGCTCGGAAACTTATTGTAGAGCTGCATGAAGTTGCCTCGCAATGGAGAGAGTTGTGCCGATATGTTCGGAACGGTTCAAAACGATAAACGGCTGGCTCCCTTTCGATAGCGATAGTGAGATGCTCGAGAAGTCGATCGTTCGTTCGATTAGAGAATGACGCTGACCGCCAGTGCCCTGCACCCTACGGCTCCATCATCAAAGGTTCTTCCAACGGCCGCAGGGCCTCCGCTTATGTCCACCGAATTCAAGGTTCGAGCACTAACTGAGCACTTTAGTTAACTTCTCGGGGAGTGGCCGCGGCCTCTGCACAGCGTGATGCGTCCCGCTTACTCTCACGGCGGCCAGACCATTGCTTCCTCTCCCCGACCCTCCCCCTCATGCGCTATCCTTCCTCCCACCAATACCGGAGACTCCTGACATGACCGTGCAGGCCTCATCCTCCTCGCTCGAACGCGAGCTCGAGTATCGAAAGAAGCTCACCGGGATCACCAACCAGATCAACGCCGCGGAGTCCATCCCGCACATCCTGATGACGCTCAAGGACCGCATCCTCGAGCTTCTCGATGCCGAGCGGCTCACCATCTACGCCGTCGACACCAAGAACCAGGAGCTCTACTCGCTCACCAAGGCCGGCGACGTTCCGAAGGAGATCCGCGTTCCGAAGTCCTTCTCCTCCATCGCCGGCTTCACGGCACTGGCGCGGAAGACCATCAACATCAAGGATGCCTACGACGCCGCCGAGCTGGCCAAGTTCCACGCCAACCTCCGCTTCGACCAGCGGTGGGACAAGCAGACCGGTTTCCGCACCAAAGCCGTCCTGGCCGTGCCCATCCTCTTCGAGAAGTACCTCCTCGGTGTGGTGCAGCTCATCAACAAGCGCCACGGCGTGGCCTTCACGGCGCAGGACGAGGATGCCGCCGAGGAGATCGGAAGGATCCTCGGCATCGCCTTCTACAACCAGCACCGCGCCGCGCGGCAGACCAAGCCTTCACGCCTCGGCGCACTCGTCGACAAAGGCATCATCTCGGAGAAGGACATCGAAGCCGCCGTCTCCAGCGCGCGCGTCAACAACGCCACCATCGAAAAGGTCCTCATCGACGACTACAACGTACCGAAAGACGAGCTCGTGAAATCGCTGGCCGCCTTCTACAGCACCAGCTCGTTCAGCTACGACGGCACGCAGACAATCCAGAAAGAGTTTCGCGACCGTGTCCCGTCTGACATGTGGAAGAAGTACGTCTGCGCGCCCATCGAGCGGCGGCCGGGCCTGCTTGTCATCGCCGTCGACGACCCGCACGACCTCACCCGCCTCGACGGCATCCGGGCCATGAACCTTGCGCCGCGCTACGACTTCTGGGTGGGGATGAAGCACGAGATCCTCTCCTACATCGCCGCCTCGTACGGCGAGGCCGAGGAGGGATCGGTCGACAGCGTCGACCTGGCCAAGATCCTCGACCAGCTCGGGGAAGGGGAGGGCGGCGCCGAGGAGGAGGAGAAAGACAAAGACGAGATCGACGAGACCGACTCCGGAATCGTCAAGCTGGCCAATCAGCTCATCATCGAAGCGGCCCAGCGCGGCGCCTCGGATATCCACATCGAGCCGGACGGCGCCAAGCATCCCTGCCTGATCCGCATTCGCATCGACGGCGACTGCGTCAAGTTCATGGAGATCCCCGGCCCGCACCGCAACGCCCTCGTGCAGCGCCTCAAGATCATGGCCAAGCTCGACATCTCCGAGCGCCGCAAGCCGCAGGACGGCAAGATCCGCTTCAAGTCGTCCAAAGGCGTGATCGAGCTGCGCGTGGCCACCATCCCCACCACCAACGGCAACGAGGACGTGGTCATGCGCATCCTGGCGGCGTCGAAGCCGCTGCCGATCGAGAAGATGGGATTCAGCGAGCGCAATCTGAAGAACTTCAAAGAGATCCTCTCCAAGCCGTACGGGATCTGCCTCGTCGTCGGTCCGACCGGCTCGGGGAAGACGACGACGCTGCACTCGGCCCTCGGGTCGATCAACACCGAGGACATGAAGATCTGGACCGCAGAGGACCCGGTCGAAATCACGCAGAAAGGGTTGCGGCAAGTTCAGGTGCAGCCGAAGATCGACTTCACCTTCGCCGCGGCCATGCGCTCCTTCCTGCGCGCCGATCCGGACGTGATCATGGTCGGCGAGATGCGCGATCACGAGACGGCCGCCATCGGCATCGAAGCGTCGCTGACCGGCCACCTCGTCTTTTCCACTCTGCACACCAACTCCGCGCCGGAGACGATCTCGCGCCTGCTGGACATGAACATCGATCCCTTCAACTTCGCCGACGCGCTACTCGGCATCATGGCTCAGCGCCTCATCCGCACGCTCTGCCCCAAGTGCAAGGAAGCACACCATCCCTCCGAGGAGGACTTCGACGAGCTGATGGAGATCTATGGCCGCGACTACTTCCCATCCATGGGCATCAAGTACTCGCCCGAGTTCATGCTCTACGAGCCGAAGGGCTGCGCGAACTGCAACAACACCGGCTACAAAGGCCGCATGGGCGTGCATGAACTGCTGACCGGAACGGACGAGGTGAAGCGCGCCGTGCAACGCCGCGCCCCGATCAACGAGCTCCGCGAACTTGCCATGCAGCAGGGCATGCGCACGCTGCTGCAGGACGCGCTGGAGAAGGCCATGCGCGGGATTACGGACGTGAAGCAGGCGCGGTCGATCGCGGTGAAGTGAGGGAGAGCGTCATGCAGAAGATCACCCCATTCCTCTGGTTCGACAGCAACGCCGAAGAGGCGATGGATTTCTACGTTTCGGTCTTCAAGGATTCGAAGATCGTAAACGTCGCCCGATACGGAGAGGCAGGACCGGGTCCGAAGGGGACGGTGATGGTGGGCACCTTCGAGATCGAGGGGCAGCAGTTTCTGGCCTTGAACGGCGGCCCGATCTACCAGTTCACACCGGCCATCTCGTTCGTCGTGAACTGTGAGACGCAGCAGGAAGTCGATCACTATTGGGACTCTCTCCTGGAAGGGGGATCGCCCCAGCAATGCGGCTGGCTGACGGACAAGCTCGGCGTGTCGTGGCAGATCGTTCCAACGATCCTCGTCGAGCTGATGCGGGACAAGGATCCGGCGAAGGCAAAGCGGGTGATGGAGGCGATGCTGGAGATGGTGAAGATCGACATCGCCGGGTTGCAGAGGGCGTACGAGGGGGGGAGCGACGTAGCGCCGTCGGCCCGACGGCTGGACCGCCGCCGGCTCGGCGGCGGTTCTTCGCGAATCGCCGGCGAGCCGCCGGCGATCCAGCCGGCCAGCGGCCAGCGCTACGTAGGCTAGAATCTCTACCGGTCCCGCGCGGGCGAGCGAGCGATGCGCGGAGCGGGGCCGGCCAGCACGAAAGCATGACCACCAACTACGACAGTTCTGCCATCGAAGTCCTCACGGGCCTCGAGCCGGTGCGCAAGCGGCCCGGCATGTACACCACCACCGAGCGACCCAACCATCTGGCCCAGGAGGTCATCGACAACTCCGCCGACGAGGCCATCGCCGGTCACTGCGATGAGATCGCCGTCACGCTGCACGACGACAACTCCCTCACCGTCACCGACAACGGGCGCGGCATGCCGGTCGACCGGCATGCCAAGGAGCACGTGTCGGGCGTCGAAGTCATCCTCACCCGGCTCCACGCCGGCGCGAAGTTCTCCGACAAAAGCTATCGCTTCTCCGGCGGACTGCACGGCGTCGGCGTCTCCGTCGTCAACGCGTTATCGAAACGCCTCGAGGTCTGGGTGCGGCGCGACGGCAACGAATACTTCATGGCCTTCGGCGACGGGAAGAAGAAGCAGGAGCTGAAGATCGTCGGTCAGGTTGGCAAGCGCAACACCGGAACGACCATCCGCTTCTGGCCCGACGAGAAGTTCTTCGACACGCCGAAGATCAACGTGCCGCGCCTCAAGCACGTCATGCGCGCCAAGGCCGTTCTCGCCCCCGGGCTGCGGCTGCGCTTCATCAGCGAAGTGGATGTTAGTGAGAATGAAGAGTGGTATTACGAGAACGGCCTGCCGGCTTATCTGATGTCCGAGCTGGCCGGGCTGACCACGATTCCGGAGATGCCGTACGTCGGCACGTTCAAGGGATCGAATGAAGAGGTGGACTGGGCTGTGGTCTGGCTGCCGGAAGCGGACCCCAGCGATCTCGTCACCGAGTCCTATGTCAACCTGATCCCGACGGCGCAGGGCGGCACGCACGTCAACGGCTTCCGCACCGGACTGACCGAGGCCATCCGCGAATTCTGCGAGCTGCGCAACCTGCTCCCGCGCGGCGTGAAGCTCGCCCCCGAGGACGTCTGGTCGCACTGCAGCTACATCCTCTCGCTGCGCATGACCGAGCCGCAGTTCACGGGACAGACGAAGGACCGGCTGTCGTCGCGTGAAGCGTCCGCCTTCGTCTCCGGCGTGACGCAGGACGCGTTCTCGATCTGGCTGAACAACAACGTCGCCGACGCGGAACGGATCGCGCAAGTGGCCATCTCCTCGGCGATGACGCGCCTTCGCCAGGGGAAGAAGGTCGAGCGCAAGAAGCTGACGAGCGGCCCCGCGTTGCCGGGCAAGCTGGCCGACTGTACGTCGACCGATCTGAATCTGACGGAGCTTTTCCTCGTGGAAGGCGATTCCGCCGGCGGCTCGGCCAAGCAGGCCCGCGACCGCGAGTACCAGGCCATCATGCCGCTGCGCGGCAAGATCCTGAACACGTGGGAGGTCGATCCGAGCGAGGTGTTGTCGTCGCAGGAGGTCCACGACATCGCCGTGGCCCTCGGCGTCGACCCCGGCAGCGAGGATGTGAAGGGGCTCCGTTACGGCAAGGTCTGCATCCTGGCCGACGCCGACTCGGACGGTGCGCACATCGCCACGCTGCTGACCGCGCTGTTTGTCCGTCACTTCCGCAGGCTGGTGCTCGACGGCCGCATCCACGTGGCCATGCCGCCGCTCTACCGCATCGACGTCGGCAAGAACGTCTACTACGCGCTCGATGACCACGAACGCGACGGCATCCTGCAGCGTATCGAGGCGGAAGGAATCCGCGGCAAGGTGAACATCCAGCGTTTCAAGGGCCTCGGTGAGATGAACCCACTGCAGCTCCGCGAGACGACGATGAACCGCGACACCCGCCGCCTCGTGCAGCTCGTCCTCGTCGCCGAGGACGGCGCGGACGCGACCATCGACATGCTGCTGGCCAAGAACCGCGCCGGGGACAGGAAGATCTGGCTGACGGAGGAGGGGGACAAGGCGGAGATATTGGAGTGAAACGGACTGTTCATCTGGTAAGGATTTGGGTTAGAATTCCAACGTGGAGTAAGGAATGCCTACTGCGACCGTTACCAGCAAAGGACAGGTGACGATTCCGAAAGCGGTTCGGGATCTCATGCACATCGATGCAGGCGATCAGATTGATTTCGTCGTCACCGACCGCGGCGACATTCTGGTTCGTGGCGTCAACCTCGACGTCCGCGCGCTGCGTGGCCTGCTTCGGCGCCCTCGGCGGAGCAACGTGAGTGTCGAGGAAATGAACGAGGCCATCCTGCGTCAGCATGCGAGAAAACGTTGATCGGGATCGATACAAACGTCCTGGTCCGCTATCTAACCCAGGACGACGCGATTCAGGCTCGGAAAGTGGACGTCTTTCTGGACGCGGCCGTTGAGGAGGGATCGCGGCTGCGCGTGGATGACATCGTTCTCTGTGAGGTCGTTTGGGTCCTTCGGGCGGCCTACCGTCTCGGCAAGCCATCGATCGGCGCAGCGCTGGATCGGGTACTTGGCACAGCGATCTTTTCTTTCGATGATCGAGAGCTTCTGAGGGGCGCGCTGGCCGATTACCTGGACGGACCGGGCGATTTCTCTGACTACGTGATCGGTCGCCGCAACGCTCGCGCCGGATGCGAACATACTGCGACGTTCGACCGCCAGTTGAACAGCGCGTCCTCCTTCATCGTGCTCTGAGCGCCTCATTTTTATGACCATCGCGTCGATCGCTGACATCCGCGCGCACTTCCCCGCGCTGACGCGCATCCACAACGGCAAGCCCGTCGCATACTTCGACGCGCCCGGCGGGACGCAGGTGCCGCGTGTAGTCGCCGAGGCAGTGAGTGACTATCTGTTTCATCACAACGCCAACACGCACTGGCTGTATCCGACGAGTGAGGAGACGGACGCGATCATCGAGCGTTCGCGCGAGGCGGTGGCCGACCTCATCAACGCTGCGCCAGCCGAGATCGCGTTCGGCGCGAACATGACCACGCTGACGTTCCACCTCGGGCGCGCGCTTGGACGGACGTGGCAGGCGGGCGATGAGGTCATCGTCACCGAGCTCGATCATCATGGCAATGTCGCGCCGTGGCGTGCGTTGTCGGTCGATCGTGGCATCGTCGTCCGCACGGCGCGGATGATTCCGGAGACGGCGCAGATCGACTATGAGCATCTGTCGTCGCTCGTCTCGTCGCGCACGAAGCTGATCGCGCTTGGCGCGGCGTCGAACGCGGTGGGAACGATCAATGACCTCGGCCGTGTGGCCGCGATCGCGCGCGAGGCGGGAGCGCTGTTCTTCGTCGACGCGGTCCACCTCGCGCCGCACGAGCTGATCGACGTGCGTCGCCTCGGCTGCGACTTCCTGGCCTGTTCGTCGTACAAGTTCTACGGTCCGCACGCCGGCATCCTCTTCACACGCCGCGAGCTGCTCGACGCGCTACCGTTCCCGAAGCTCGACCCTGCGCCCGGCTGGGCGCCGGAACGAGCGGAGACGGGTACGCAGAATCATGAGGCGATCGCCGGGATCGGTGCGACGGTCGATTTCCTGGCGTCGCTGGATGACGAAGGTGGCTCGCGCCGCGAGCGCCTCGGGCGCGTATACGCGGCGCTGCACGAGCGCGGCGATGCGCAGATGCGAATGTTGTGGGATGGGCTGACGGCGCTCCCGAACGTGCGGGTCTACGGTCCGCCGCCGTCGCAGCCGCGGACGCCGACGGTGTCGTTCACGATCGACGGAATCCATCCCGATGACATCGCCCGCCGTCTCGCTGCTGCTGCGCTCTTCTGCAGCAACGGCGACTTCTACGCGGTGACGTGTATCGAGCGGCTCGGATGTCCGGATGGGATTGTGCGGGTCGGGTGCGCGTGCTACACAACGGATGATGAGGTTGGGAGGTTGGTCGAGGAAGTGGCGGTGATCTGCGCTTCGCAGCCGTAGCGCCGGCCGGCTGGACCGCTGCCGGCCCGGCGGCGGTTTTCGGACCTGCCGGCGAGCCGCCGGCGGTCCAGCCGACGGGCCGTCGGCGCTACGAAGGGCGCGCCCCGTCACACGATCCTGACCACGACGATGGTCACGTCATCCTGCTGCTGCGCACCGGCCCGGAACTGTTCGACATCGCGCAGCACCGTGTCGCGCACCTGCTCGGCGTTCCCATCGCACGCGGCAACGACGCGCCCGAGGCGCTCGAGGCTGTATTCCTCGCCGAGCGCGTTCACGGTCTCGTAGATGCCGTCGGAGTGAAGGACGAATGTATCTCCAACGGTAAAGGGGACGCTGCGTTGTGGAACGCTGCCGCCGAGGCGGGCGCCGAGGGGAGGGGCGAAGAGCTCGATCAGCTCCGGGGTTCGCGTCGCGGCAGGGACGTGGAGGAGAGGCGGATGGCCGGCGGAGGCAATCGTGGCGATCTTCGCTTCGGCGTCGAGCAGTAGCACGGAGATCGTCACCATCATCCGTCGCCGGCTGCTGTGCGCGACCACTTCCTGAAGCCGGTCCAGAACGTGGGCGGGATCGAGCAGTTCGTCGCGCAACAGGGTGAAGCCGCTGCGGAGCGCCGAAAGAGTGATGCCGCTGGCGAGCCCATGGCCGGCCACGTCTCCGCAGACGATGGCCAGCCGTCCATCGACGACGAAGTAGTCGTAGTAGTCGCCGCCGACTTCCGAGGCGGGCAGCGAGATGCCGGCGATGTCGGCCCATGGCAGTTGCGGGGGCGCCTCGGGGAGCATGCTGATCTGAACCTCGCGGGCGAAACGGAGCTCGTCGCGGATGCGCAGTTGCTCGCGCGCCTCAGCGCGGCGCTGCGTTCCTTCTTCGATCGCCGTTCGCTTCAAGCCGCGGCTCGTCAGCGCACCGATCGTGAAGGTAAACGCGTGGACGCACGCCAGCGCGGCAAGAAGGGGAGCCGTACGCGTTTTCACGCGCGATACCGGCGCGGTCAGCACGGCGGCGATCACGATGGCGGTGATCCCTCCATGGAGAACAAGGCGCTGCCGCGGCAGCAGCCGCAACGCCATCGTCGCTATGGGAAAGATCACCGCCCATGCGATCCAGGCGCCGTTGTCGGACAGGGCGAAGAAGACCAGCGTGGCGAACTTGACGACGAAGAGCACGATCAGCCATGCGGTGAGGTTCTTTCCGACCATCCGGGCGTAGGCGTTCGGCGTCCAGCCCTCGCGGCGGCGGGCTTTCCGCAGCTCGCTCATCGCGGCGATCATGAAGAGCGTCAGAGCCGCGTCGATCAACGCCGCCGGAATGTGAGAAAGCGGCTGCTGCTTCGCCGCGAACGAGGTGATGACGAGGATGAGCGAGGTAAACGCGAAGAGCCACGAGATCAGGTACGCCCAGACGAGGTTGTGCTCGTCGAAGCGCCGCCGCACCATCTGCGGCTCGGTGATCTGCGCGAGTTGATCCAGGGACGGGCGATCCATCGGCGCGTATTGTCAATGAGGAAGGGTGAAGAGTGAAGGGTGAAGAGTGAAGGGTGAAGAGTGAAGAGTGAAATGGAGGATGCAGGGAAAAGGGGAAGAGGAAGGAGTGGAACAGTGAAGGACTGTCGTCTTCACTCTTCACCCTTCATCACGGGGAGGAGGAAGGAAGAGTGAAGAACTGTCGTCTTCACTCTTCACTTCACTCTTCACCCTTCACTCTTCACCCTTCATCACGGGGAGGAGGAAGGAAGAGTGAAGAACTGTCGTCTTCACTCTTCACTTCACTCTTCACCCTTCACTCTTCACCCTTCATTGATCGGTACGGTGACCAGCACGGTCTTCGTGGTCGTGTGTCCGCCGCCGTCGGTGCAGGTGATGGTGATCGTGTAGACGCGGCCGGTGCCGGTGCCGGAACGCTCGGCGCGGAGGTTGACGTGATGGGCGTCGACGATCTGCCAGTCGGGGGCCATGTCGCCGTCGCCGAGGCCGTTGATCGGCTCGTTGCTCGTGACTGAGGTGATCGCGCAATTGCTGCCGCCGCAGCCGCCGCTGATGCTGTAGCTGACTTTGACCGGCGTCATCTTGTGGTTGGGCGGCCAGAGGACGGAAGGACTGGCCGTTCCTCCGCCGATCACGATCGGCGGCGCGGTGACGGTGATGTTCTGCGTCGCGCTGGCGTGGTCGCTCCCGGCGGTGGCCGTCCAGGTGATGGTGGTGGTGCCCAGCGGGAACGGTGCGGACAAGGGCTGGCCGTCGCTGCGCGCGCTGGTCACCGTGACGCCGGAGCACGGGCCGGAAGCGACTGGCGTTCCTGGATCGAGCGTGACCGAACAACTGGCGCCGGCAGTGACGGTGATGTCGGCGGGGGCTGTAATCGCGACCGGATTGCTGTCCGTGACCGTGACGTGTTGCGTGGCGCTGGCGTGGTTGCCGTGGCCGTCGCTGGCGGTATAGGTGACAGTCGTCGTCCCGATGGGAAAGATATTGCCTGCTGGAACGCCAGTGCGGACGATCACCACGCACGAGCTGCAGTTGTCGTGAGCCGTGGCGTGGCCGAGCTGGGCGTCGGTGACGACGGCGTTGCAGGAAGGCCCGGCTGGGACGGTGAGGTCTGCGGGCGCGGTTACCACTGGAGGAGTCACATCCGGCGCACCCGCGGTCAGGAGCACGCTGGTGAAGCTGGTGTTGTAGTTGGGCACGATCAGGTCCGCCGCGCCGTCGCAGTTGAGATCGACCGCGGCGATGGCGTTCGGCTGCCAGAACGAGTTGATGCACGTCGGCCCGTAGCCGACGCTGATGGGGACGATGGCGCCGAACGTTCCGTCGCCGTTGCCGGGGCGCGCGCTCAGATTGCTCCCGTCCGGCGTGCAACCGAACTGATTGGCGGTGACGACGTCGATGTTGCCGTCTCCGTCGAGGTCCGCCAGGGCCACGAAGATCGGATCGGTGACGACGGTGTTCATGATGAACCGGGTTCGCGTGAAGGTGGCGTCGCCGTTGTTCTTGAAGATGGTCACGCCGCCGGGATAGTTGCCGGCCGTGGTGGCCAGATCGATGAATCCATCGTGGTTGAGGTCGGCCGCGGCGATGTGTACGGCACCGTCACCGTTGAGGGTGTCGGGGTAGAGGAGGTAGGTTGGCGCGCCGAATGTGCCGTCGCCGTGTCCGAGGAAAATGGCGGTGGTGTCGCCGGTGGTCACGGCGAAGATCGAGGTGATGGTCGCCGTTCAGATCGACGGCAACCAGGGCGGAAGGAGAGTGCGTGTCGGTGGAGATGATGACCGGCGGGGCGAAGTGGCCGGTGCCGTCGCCGGCGTAGAAGCGGACGCCGTTGGGAGTGCTGTTCGCGTCGATGGCCAGAATGTCCATGTTGCCGTCTTCATTCAGATCGACGGCCACGAGCCGTGTGATGAACCCGTTGGTGGCCGGACTGCTGGCCGGTGGCAGCGCGGTGAAGGTGCCGGTGCCGTCGGCGTTGTTGAGAAGGATGGAGATGGTGTGCCCGACCGGATCGGCGCTGAACCCGGCCTGGTTCCCGACAGCGAGGTCAGGGATGCCGTCGTTGTTGAAATCGGCGGCCACGATGGCCGTGGGGGTGACGAACCCGGTGATGGTGGACGAGGTCGGGAACGCGCCAGTCCCGTCGCCGAAACGGACGGTCACGCTGTTCGCGAACTGGTCGGCAGTGGCGAAGTCGAGGGCGCAATCGTTGTTGAAGTCGCCGACGGCAACCGCCGACGGACCGGAACCGCCCGTCAGGATGGTCGGAGGCGGGTAGGAGATCGTGGCGAAGAGCGGGACTGCTCCGAGAAGAGCGAGAACGAACAGGGAACGCAGGGGGACCATCGGACGATGCATGGCGGCTCCTTCTTGTTAAACCGCTTCCGGAGGGGCGGAGCGGATGTATGAGAGAGGAGCTGAATGTAGGTTCGTTGCAGACGCGAGGTTGTGATCTGACGCACGTTTGGCCGCGGTCGCGGGGTCTCGCGGTTGCGCGGTAACGCGGTTACCTGGTCGCCCGGTCCCTTACAACCTCACGCGCAGCCAACGTTTCCCAACGTATGCAACCAGCGCGACCAGCATCGCTTCGCCCCCGAATTGGACGAGTCCATGCACGACCTCGGGTTTGAAACGCGCGATCTCGTCCCGGTGATACTCGCGCGTCAACGATGGCCGCCCCAGCAGCGCGAACGCAGCCAGGCCGACGAGCGCTGCGGCGATCAGGATCAGTAACGTCCGGCGTATGACCGGAATCCACGCGACGGTGCGGATGCGCTTGTTGATCGACGCTGACCGGCGAGCGAGCGCGGTGACGATCCATCGCCAGTTCATGGCGATGTGCAGTCCGACGGCGAGCTTGGTGAAATTCAGCGCCTGGTTGTGCAGTGCGCGCCAGCTCCCGTCCTCGATCGTGTGCAACCCGAGCAGCGGAAGAGCAACCCTGGAGATCACCAGACCGGAGACGATCTCGATCACGGTGAGCACAAACAGCGCGGTGTTGATCATCACGTTGATCCGCGTCCGAGTGGTGCGGGAAGGAAGCGACCGCAGGGTCGCAACGATCCATCGCCAGGAGAGGAGCACGTGGATCACTACCGGGGCGCAGAAGGAGATCCCGATCCATTCGTGGATCGGAAGTCCCGTCATGCGCGGGGCCAGGAGCAGCAGGAGCGCCACGAGGAGAGCGCTGTCGAGCCAGAAGACGAGGGGGAGGCGTCTGAGGATCCCGCTCGTTGTCTGCATTCGCGTGGAGATACGGTACGACAGATCGGAGGTTGCTTCGGAGCGGTTGATCCGCGGGATCGGTCTAACCTAGGTCTAACCTGGATTTCTCACCATCTGAGTGGAATCGCTGGCACAGTGTTTAATCGAGCGTCCTTCTCCCCCGCTGAAAAGCGCGGGGAGAAGGCTCTCGACGTTACACAGTGTCTGCGATTCTGCACTGTGAGAAACGCGGGCTCCCGATCCCCCGCTATTTCTTCTTCTTCCGCGGCCCTTTGCGGCCGAGGTCGCGCTGGAGCTGGCGAAGGGGGAGGGTCAGCTTCCGGTTTCGGGGATCGCGGGCGACCCCTTTGGCGACGGCGTAAGTCTGCAACGCCTTCGCGGCGACGGCGGCCAGCTTCGCGTCGATGGTGTAGGTGAGACTGGCCAGCAGCCGGGCCACCTCGTCCACGACGGAACGGAAGGCGGCTTCGAACTGCAGTGCCGCGGTCGCTTCGCTGGTGTCA
>DATHRD010000060.1:0-138682 GCA_035482045.1 Thermoanaerobaculia bacterium | reverse complement strand
ACCTAGTGAGCTTTTGGAGCCACCTAGTGACCTCGTGGAGTCCACCTAGTGAGCTTTTGGAGCCACCTAGTGGTCTCGTGGAGCCACCTAGTGACCTCGCGGAGTCCACCTAGTGACCTTTTTCAGCCACCTAGTGGCCTCATGGAGTCCACCTAGTGACCTTTTTTAGCCACCTAGTGGCCTCGTGGAGTCCACCTAGTGACCTTTTTTAGCCACTTAGTGACCTCGTGGAGTCCACCTAGTGACCTTTTTTAGCCACTTAGTGACCTCGTGGAGCCCACCTAGCTAGCTAGTGACGTCCGGGAGTCACCTGATCCTGACCGCGGACTTCGGCCAGCCCGGCACGAGGAGCGACGCGGTCATCTGGCATTTCCTCCTGGAACTCGGCATTCTCACCCTGCTGATCGTTGCCATCGCCGTCTCGCTCTTCGCCCTTCGCTGTCGGGATACAGCGAGTGTGGCGAAGAGAGGGTAAGGGCGGGTCCCGGTTCACGCGGACGTGCAGAGGTTCGAAGGTGGTGCTGAACACAAGGCTGCAAGCAACCTCGGCCCCCCCGTTCACGTATCCTCAAAGTGTGACACGCACATTCGCCGCCGTCAGTTGCCTGGTCCTCTCTTCGATGCTTGCTGGTACGGCAGCCGCCGCACCCATACAAGCCGACCGCATCCTCATCCTGAAGTCGGCCAGGAAGCTCACGCTGCTCCGAAACGGCAAGCCGATTCGCACGTATCGGGTGAGTCTGGGGTCCAATCCCACCGGCGCGAAGGAGCAGCAGGGCGACGGAAAGACCCCGGAAGGGCTGTACAGGATCGACAGCCGCAACGCGCAAAGCAAGTATCACCGGGCCCTTCACGTCTCCTATCCCAACGCCGCCGACCGTCTTCGCGCCCGCCGGCTGCACGTCGCGCCCGGCGGCGAGATCATGATTCACGGATGGCCCAACCGCTGGCGAGCCCTCGGCTTCGCCCTCCACCACGTCGATTGGACCGCCGGCTGTATCGCCGTCTCGGATCAGGAGATCGAGGAGATCTGGAAGCTGGTACCCAACGGCACGGTAGTAGAGATACGGCCGTGACGGGGGGTGGGGAGTGGGGGGTGGGGAGTGGGAGATAGAAGCAGCTCGTCCAAAAAGTGACGAGTTCACGCCGCCCTACCAATGGCCTTAACTTTAAGCGCTCGCGGCTGGAGCGCTGGCGTCCTCGGCGGCGTCCCGCTTCCGGGTTACCAGCAAATGCTTGGAGTCTTGCCGGGTCGGTGGCGGGACGCCACCGAGCCAGCCGCCGGGACGGCAGCGCTCCGTCGCGCTAAATGAAGGCCATTGCGCCGCCCTCCCACCCGCCTTCCCACGCCCCACGCCCCACCCACCGCGCTCCATTGACTTGGCCCGACAACCAGGCATAATCCCCCGCCACGTGAACACGACGCCCCAGGTTGCCGTTCGATTTACCCGCCTCTTCACAAGAGCGGCGGTGGCGTCTTTCGCGTAGCGTAACAATCGAGGCATTCCCACCCGACCCGCTCCTCAGCCGAGGAGCGGGTTTTTCATTTTCCGGAGGTAACGATGATCGCGGACCAACTGACGGTGGCATTCCAGGGAGAGCATGGGGCATTCAGCGAGAGCGCGGCACGAAGAATCCTCGGGTACGACGTGAGCCTCCGTCCGTGTGTCACCTTCGATGACATGTTCGACGCCGTGCGCTCCGGCAAGGCCGATTGCTGCGTCACACCGATCGAGAACAGCCTGGCCGGCTCGATCCATCGCAACTACGACCTGATGATCGAGTCCGGTCTCAGCATCTTCGGCGAAACGAACGTGAAGATCGTCCATAACGTCATCGCGGCACCCACGGTGACGCTGAGGCACATCCGCCGGGTTTACTCCCATCCCGTCGCGCTCGCGCAGTGTCTGCGATTCTTTCGCTCCAATCCCGGGATCGAGGCCATCCCCACGCACGACACGGCCGGGGCCGTACGCGAGGTGATGGACCGGCAACAGCCCGATGAAGCGGCCATTGCCTCGGCACAAGCGGCGGAGATCTACGGCGCGACGATCGTGGCCAGGTCCGTGGAGGATCATCAGCAGAACTTCACCCGCTTCCTGCTGCTGGCGCCGGCCGCCGGCGCATCCGATGTGCATCCGATCGAGCCAGCCAGACGCTGGAAGACATCGCTCATGCTGCGCGTCGCGGACAAGCCCGGGGCGCTCTTCCGGGCACTCGGCGCCTTCGCTATCTTCGACATCGATCTGTCCAAGATCGAATCGCGGCCCATCGCAGGCCGTCCATGGGAGTACGCGTTTTACATCGACGTAATCGGCCGCCGGACCGACGCCCCACTCGACCGAGCCATCAGCAACCTCGAGCAGATGGCCGACGAGATCCGCGTGCTGGGGTCATACCCGACGCGGTGGTGAGTACACTCTCCCCATGCAAAGCAAAGCGAAGACCGTTCCTGACTACCTCGCCTCGCTGCCGGCCGATCGGAGGAAAGCGATCGAAACCGTTCGCGACGTGATCCTGGCGAATCTCGATAAGGACTACGAGGAGGGGATGTCGTACGGGATGATCGGGTACTACGTGCCGCATCGCGTCTTTCCGCCGGGGTATCACGTCGATCCGAAGCAGGGGCTGCCCTTTGCTGCGCTGGCCTCGCAGAAGAACTACATGTCGGTTTACCTGATGGGGCTGTACCCAGGGAGCGACAACGCCCGCTGGTTTCAGGAAGCCTGGGCGAAGACGGGCAAGAAGCTGGACGTGGGGAAGTCGTGCATCCGCTTCAGGAAGGTCGATGACCTGGCGCTCGACGTGATCGGCGAGGCCATTCGGCGGATGCCGGCAAAGAGGTATATCGACCTTTACATGAAGGCGCGCGCTCGCGGCTAGATTGATAACACTCCGAAGGTACCCGGTAGGGAAACGCCGCCCTGGTGACTCTCCTCAAATGGAGGACCTGATATGAACATCGCGGCGCGACTCCTGCGGCTCGTTCTCTTCCCTTCTCTCCTTGTCTTCACGGCTCTCATCGGCACGGCGCTGGCCGGTGAGGACGACACATTCGGCTCGTGGTCGATGGGGCAGTCAGCACCCGGCAACATGCTCGCCGTCCACTCCACGCTCCTGCGCAACGGCAAGATTCTCGTTGTCGCCGGCAGCAGCTACAACTGCTGCTTTACCTGGGGTCACGAGGAGGCGCGCCTCTTCGACATCGGCTCTGGTACGTGGAGCGCCGCTCTGGCGACACCAGCGCCCTACGGCAGCACGAAGGACGCCTTCTGCTCCGCCCATGCACACGACAACCTCGGCGGCGTGATCTTCGAGGGCGGCCTCCTCGGTTACGGCAATCTCAACGGACATGGCATTCCTGATTCGGCGCGTTACGACGTCGGCACCGGCACGTTCACGGCCATCTCGGGCGGTATCGCTCACTGGTATGCGACCATGGTCGCGGGCACCGACCACCTCTACATCTTCCCAGGCGCGGGTACGGAGCCGTCAGGCGCGGCCACGCCGCAGGGGAATCAGTTTCAGAAACTGGCATACGGCGACACGGCCTGGACGATGACTGGTGTCTCCTCGGACACGGTAGCGACCTATCCACGGGTGAGTCTCCTCCCGAACGGCAAGCTCTTCATCGCATCGCCGGCGCATGCCGACCTGAAGAACTACCTGTTCGATCCCGACGCCAACATGCTCCTTCCGGCCGGTACCGACGTTGTGCCGGAGAGCGGTGCGGGCGGGATCTTCGACCAGGTGAGTTGGATGGGAACGGGCGTCCTGCTGCCTCTCGTGCCTTCCGGCGGCGGCTACCCGCAGATGCGCTTCGCCCTGCTCAACGGCATCAAGCCGTATGTGAAAGACCTCGGCGCCGCAAGCACGACGTGGCAGGTGATGGGCACGCGCCAGCCGGAGATGGCCTCGATCCAGCGTTTTTACGGGAACTCGACCATGCTCCCCACGGGACAGGTGATCCTGACAGGAGGCGTCTCCGATATGGAGGGGTCGGACGCGACCCCCGTTCTCAATCCCGAGGTTTACGACCCGTATACGAATAATTGGCTGCTCACGACACCGGCCACGGTCACGCGCAACTACCACGGCGTCGCCCTCCTGTTGCCGGATGGTCGCGTCTGGACTGCGAGCTCGAGCAAGAACCACAGTGGATCGCAGTGTAATGGGGTCTGCGATCCGACGGGATCGTTGAATACCGAGGTGCGCGTCGAGATCTTTACGCCATGGTATGTGGGAGCCAGCCGGCCGGTGATCACCACTTGCCCGGCGAACATCGCCACCGGCGGTCTGCAATTCAACATCGGCATCGGCAGCTCTCAAGGAACCAACATCGGCCGCGTCATGCTGATGCGCGCGGGCAGCGTCACGCATTCATTCGATACCGACCAGAGGGCGATTCAGCTCGACATCGTCACGAAAACCAGCGGGAGCGTGACGGTCAAATCGCCGTATGTCGCCGCGGCGGCGCCGCCCGGCGACTACATGCTGTTCGCCCTGAAGCAGGTGGCAACGACCGGGTTCAAGCAATGGGTTCCGTCGGTGGCCTGCTGGACGCAAGTGGCCACACCCGCGAAGCCGGACGGAGCGTCGATCTGGAAATACACCGGCACTCCGTGCACTGCCACCGGCTGCGCCAGCTGGCAGCAGCTCGACAACAATCCCGGGACGGTCGCTGTCTCCGCTGGAGGCGCGCATCACGAGCAGAGGCTCTACCAACTGCACAACGACGGAGCCATCTGGCAGTACACGAACACGATCTGCCAGAATGGTTCCTGCCCCGGCTGGTCTCAGCTCGACAGCAACCCGAGCACGACCGCCATCGCCTCGGCCGGTACCCTGCTCTATCAGCTCCACAACGACGGTTCCATCTGGCGGTACACCAACACCCCGTGCAACAGCAGCAGTTGCCCGGGCTGGGAGCGCCTCGACAACAACACCAAGACGATCGCCATCGCGGCCGGCGGCATGAGCTTCTATCAACTTCACAACGACGGCACGATCTGGAGCTTCACGGGCGCGATATGCAGCGGCAACACCTGTGCCGGCTGGCAGCAGCTCGACAACAACACGCAGACGACAGCAATCTCGGCGGCCGATAACAACCTATATGAATTGCACCTCGACGGCTCGATCTGGCGTTACATCGGCACGCCATGCATCGGCGCATCGTGCCCAGGCTGGGAACGCCTCGACGACAACGCTGGTTCGGTGGCGATCGGGTCGGCGAACAGCCAGCTCTATCAGATCCACAGTGACGGGAAGATCTGGCAATCGACCGGCCCGGCCTGCAGCGGCGATGTCTGCGGCGGCTGGAAGCAGATCGACGGCAACTCGAAATCGGTGACGTTTTCGGCCACAGGAAGCACCGTCTATCAATTGCAGAGCGACGGCGGCGTGTGGCACTACACCGGCACGCCGTGCAGCAGCACCGCCTGCCCCGGTTGGGAGCAGATCGACAACAACTCCCGAACCGGCATGGTCGTAGCCGCCGATCCGGCCACCATGGGCAGCTCCGATCCTGTCTACCAGCTCCATACCGATCCTCTGTATCAACTGCACGGCGACGGCTCGATCTGGCGCTATACCGGCCAGGAGTGCGACGGCGACGTCTGCCCGGGCTGGGATCGGCTGGACGACAACAGCCAGACCGTGGAGATCGCCGGCGCGGGCGGACAGCTCTTCCAACGCCACAGTGACGGCAGCATCTGGCGTTACCTGGGCACACCTTGCGTGGGCGACTCCTGCCCGGCGTGGCAGAAGCTCGACTCGAACGCGTCGACGAAAGCGATCGCGGCCGGCGGCAACCAGCTCTTCCAGTTCCACAGCGACGGCTCGATCTGGCGCTTCACCGGCACGCCTTGCAGTTCCAGCGCCTGTCCCGGATGGGAACAGGTCGACAACAATCCGAAGGCCGTGGCCATCGTGTCCGGCAATACATCGCTGTTCCAGATTCACAACGACGGCAGCATCTGGCGCTATACCGGTACTCCCTGCAAGGGCTCGACTTGTCCCGGCTGGCAACAGCTCGACAACAACACGGCAGCCAGGAAGATCGTCGCCTCCGGCAATGAGCTGTTCCAATTGCACGCCGACGGTTCGATCTGGCACTCCACCGGCATACCGTGCAGCGGCGCGACGTGTTCAGGCTGGCAGCAGCTCGATAACAACTCCGCGACGACCGCGATTGCTACCGGCGGCAACAAGCTCTATCAGCTCCACAGCGACGGCTCGATCTGGCGATCGACCGGCATACCGTGCAGCGCTGCAACCTGTTCCGGTTGGGAACAGCTCGACAACAACGCGGGCACGAAGGAGATCGCCGCCACCGGGAACCATCTCTACCAGCGCCATTCCGATGGCCGCATCTGGCGGTACACGGGGCCGCCGTGCAGCGGCGCGAGCTGTCCGGGCTGGCGGCAACTCGACGACAATCCGAGCGCAACCAGGATCGTGACGGGAGGGTTCAACTGAGCGGTGATTGGTGCAGACGCTTATAACGTTTATAGATCGCTCAAAGCCAACGCGAAGCACGCCGGAGGCGTTCCGTAGATTAGCCGGTGGCAAGCGCCATAAGGCGCGCCGCCACCGGTTACAAATCGACATAAATGTTGTACCCCGGAAGGGGTACCGGAGGGGACGCGAGCGCGGTCTGCGACCCCTGCCGGGGTCGGTGCTGGACGCAATCCGTAACCGGTGGCGGCGCGCCTTATGGCGCTTGCCACCGGCTAATCTACCGCACGCCTCCGGCGTGCCTGCGCAGGCGTCCAAACTGGCGTCTGAACCATCCCTACGGCGGCGGCGGGACCCGATCCGGAATCAACACCGACCGCCCCTCCCGGCGCCAGATCATGGCGCAGATCCACCAGCGGCCGTCGCGCTCGAAGAGTTGGATGCTGTTCACGCCGCGGTTGAGCGGGGCGCCGTGGCGTGTCTGGCGCGTCTCATAGGCGCTGAGCACGTGGGCAACCTCACCGAAGCGGTGCGTCTCGCGCCATAGCTCTCCCTCCCAGAAGCTGGGCAGGACGCCGGAGTCGATCATCGCCTCGAAGTTCGCCTGAAACGACGCCAGGTCGAACTCGAAGACCCCCTCGTCGTTGACGCGGATCATCCGAGCCCCCGGGGCGAAGATCTCCGGCTGACGCCTCCAGTCGGGTCGCGTGCCGGGCTCGAAACAGACGCTCTCGTACATCTCTGCAATGACGGAATCGATGCTCATAGATCTGGCGATGATAGCAAGCCTGACCGCGATCAGCGGCGCCGCGCCTCGCCTGCGGCGATTGAGGCGCATACAATCGCCGTGTGCAGGAAAATGCGCGTCTGGATGCTCTGCGCCGATCCGCGGACCCCGTGCTCGTGGCTGCGATCGAGGACGTCATCGAGAAGGGCAAGGACTCCGATCTCTGCCGCATCGATCCCATCCAGTTCGCTCTGGCGCGAGGACTCAGCCAGGAGACGACGCTCGATGCTTTCATCCGAGCTTCGCGCCTCGGCATCTTCGAAATGTCGTGGAACCTGCTGTGTCCCGGCTGCGGCGGCGTTCTCGCGGCCACGACCGACCTGAAGGAGATCCAGGACAATTACAACTGCGCCCTCTGCGCCGTCGCCTACGAACCGACCCTCGATGAGATGGTGGAGGTCAGCTTCAGCATCAGCCCCGCCATCCGACGCATCTCCCATCACGATCCCGACTCCGTTCCCGTGCTGGACTATTACCGGTTTCTCCACTTCAGCAACAGCATGGTCCTTCCGCGGAGAGACGACTACCAGCAGCATTGGGACGAGTTCACCATCGAAGCGGAGGAGGTTCTGCCGAACGAGAAGATCATGATGTCGATCCAGCTTCCGCCGGTCTTCACCATCCTCTTCGAGCCGATCACACATCAGGCGCTCTTCATCGACGTCCAGGGCGAGCCCGTGAGAGAGCGCCGCGATCTGACGGTGGTCTACGGCGAGGGCGGCACCATGACCCGCACCGAGGTCATGGCACCCGGCCCGTTGCGGCTGACGCTCGTCAATCGCACCAACCGGCGCATCCTTCCCGGCCTTTTTCGCGCGGGCGACGAATTCCATCATCAGTTCAGCCAGCGGCAGGAGTTTCTGACCGCCAGCCGCCTCTTCACCAACCAGACCTTCCGCGATCTCTATCGTACCGAGGCCGTGAACGTCGACCAGAGGCTGAAGATCGCCAGCCTGACCGTGCTCTTCACCGATCTCAAGGGATCGACAGAACTGTACGAGAGGGTGGGTGATCTCGCGGCGTACGACCTGGTCCGTGCCCACTTTCGGGTTCTCGCCGATGTCGTGCGGGGAGAGTCGGGAGCCGTAGTCAAGACGATCGGCGATGCCGTGATGGCTACCTTTCCCACCGCGGCCATGGGTGTCTCCGCGGCTCTGAAGATGCGCTCTGCCATGGACCAGCTCAACGAATCGCGAAGGCACGAGGATCTGCTCGTGAAGATCGGAATGCACGAGGGGCCGTGCCTGGCGGTCACGTCGAATGATCGTCTCGACTATTTCGGGCAGACGGTCAACATCGCGGCCCGTGTACAGGGACTGGCCACATCGCGATCCATTTTTGTCACCGAACCGGTGGTTACGAACGCCGCGGTACAGGGACTCCTGTCGGCAAACGCTCTCATTCCGACGACCCATCGGGCCCTGCTGCGCGGAATCGCCGACGAGCTCACCGTGTACGAGATTCCGTAAGAGGCAATCACCCCGGTGTCCTCGCAGATCGTCTTCCTCACTCTTTACCTCGGGCTGATCGCCGGACACCAGCCGATCGAGGTGCAGGTCGGCCCCGCTGTGAAATCGGTGCGGATCCTCGTCGACGGGCGTGAATCGGCGGTGCTGAAGGCCCCGCCGTGGCGGGCGATCGTCGATCTCGGGCCGGCCTTCGAGCCGCGCGGAGTGGTCGCCATCGCCTACGACCGCGACGGCGACGAGGTTGGCCAGGTGTCGCAGACCATCAACCTGCCGCGCCCCTCGGCCGAGCTCACGATCGGTTTGCAGAACGACGGCAAGGGGGTTCCTGTCTCCGTCGCCCTTCGATGGGAGCATGTGTTCGCCGCGAAGCCGTCGCGCGCCACGATCAGCCTCGACGGACGGAAGATGCGCGTCGACGCGCAATTTCGCACGGGCCTTCCGCCGCTCGACCCTGCCCATCCCCACCTGATCGAAGCAGCGTTGCGCTTTGACGACGGAGTCGTGGCCCGGCGCGAGCTTGTGATCGCAGGCGGGCCCGTGAGCGACTCGATCAGTACCGAGCTCACGCCGATGGTGTTCAGCGGAAAGCTGCCCGAAAAGCAGGAGAACCTTGACGGCTGCCTCACCGTAAATGGCGCTCCGGTGCAGACCAGGAGCGTCGAGACGCCCGATGCGCTGGTGCGCGTGGTGCGCGAGCCGAATGTAGGCGAAGTGCTGGCCGCGCTCGATCCAGGGCATTCCGCCAGCCGAAGCTGGCGCGAAGTGCAGGAAGTGCGTCATCGGATGCCCCTCGATCCGGGCACGACCATGTCGTACACCTGGCCCATCTCGGAACACCTCGAAGCCGCGGGGCACGTTCCATCTACGGTCTTCCTGACGTCTGGGGCCACATCGTCGCGCGACGCCGGGATGCTCGGATTTCTGACACTCGCTTACAGCGAGGCTGGCGAGCAACGGGCAGTGAGCGACCCGTCCGCGCGCCGCCGCTTTGCGGATGCTGTTGCGGTCGCCGGTCTCAATGCCAGCATCGGCGCACACCGCCGGGCGGTCGTGCTCGTGCTCAGCCGGTCAGCCGATCAGAGCAACATCGCGCCGGCAGCGGTTCGTCACTATCTGCAGTCTATCGGCGTACCGTTATTCGTCTGGTCGCTCACCGGCCCGCGACCCGACCTCGGTACGTCGTGGGGCGAGGTGGACGACATTTCCTCGCCGAAGCAATTCCAGGCCGCGGTCGTACGGCTGCGCACCTCTCTCGCATCACAGCACGTCGTCTGGATCGCCGGCGATCCCCTCAGCGTGATGCACGTCGAGGCCGATCCACGCTGCGGGATCACGCCGCTTGCTCATATGGTTCATTGACGACGGGGGTCGGGGGTCGGGTGTTGGGGGTCGGAGAGATGGGCACCGACGACGCGGTGTGGGGGTGTGGGGGAGATGGCGCACTGTCTTTCTAGGACATCCGCCCGGGCACCGACGATGGACGTCGGGTGTCGAGTGTCGGGAGCCGGAGAGATGGCGCAGTGTTTTTCTACGACCCCCGACACCCGACCCCCGACCCCCGCAAGCTCAAGCCCAATCAGCGGCCGGCTTACCGAACCAAACCCAAGCGATGAAGTCGACCAGCGGCGGTACCGCTCCGAGCTCGCGTAAGCGGGTGTTGACCTGGCCGCGATGGTAGGTCGAGTGAGATGGGAGTTGCAGCAGCGTCTCGCCGAGGGTGGAGGGGTGGGCTTCGAAACCGGAGCGCTTCGCAAAGTAGGCCGACCAGGAGAGGACCATCTCCCGGTCGACTGCCTCGGGTGGGAGCGAGGCAACATACCCCGGTGCCACCTTATAGAAGTCGCGGGCCAGTTGGCGAACGGCGCCCAGGCCGGGATAAGCGTCCGCTTTTTCGAACACGATCTCTTCGCCTCGCCAGGATTTCAGGAAGGCGTGCTGCGTGGCGTGGATGTGATACAGCCGGTCGTGCAGCACCTTGTCGTCTGCCGCGGCAGCACATTCGCCGATGGCGCGCCAGACCGTGGCGTCGGCCCACTCCATGTGATCGAACAACGGCCGGACGGCGGCGAGCATCGTCATGCGATCGGTTGCGGGCGAAGCGGCGTTTCGAGCTGGACCAGACCGTCGAGCAGATGCTCGTCGACACCCGGATCGATGTCCCGTACGAGCGGGAGGATGCGGCCGATATGCTGGATGACGACCAGCAGCGCGCCGTAGAGAGGCTCGGCCTTCGACCGCTCCCCGGTCTGGAACGGGTAGCGCCGGCCGATGAGGTGCGGGTCGAGCGAGTCGAGGCAGCTCACCGCCTGATTGAGGCTCCAGGCGATGCGGTCGCCGAGCTCGTGCGGCGGATGGACATTGCGCGCGTGGCGTGCCACATCGGAGAGCCGGTCGAGGGCGCGGCAAAGAGCGCGCAGCTCATTCTCCAGCGGCCCGCGCCGAGGGTCATCCAAGGGCAGGTTTGTGTAGGGACCGAACAGAAGCTCGATCCGGCGCCGGAGGTCCTGATCCACTTTCCACGACATCCACTCCGCGGAGGGAACGTGCCGCATCGGCTCGTTCCTGCCCCATGTTTCCAGCAACGACCGCCCGGCGGCGGCCTCGTCTGCGTCAGTTGCGAGCATGCTAGTCATCTGTTAGGGTCACGCACCTATGAATCCCGACCCGACGCAGTTCGAGGAGCCCATTCTGCAGCTCCGACGCCGGATCGAGGAAACCACCGCTGCTGAAGGAGATCCGGGCCAGCTAGCGGCGTTGCAGGAAGAGCTTACCAAAATCGCAGCCGAAATTTACGCCAACCTGACCCCCTGGCAGAAGACACTGGTAGCCCGCCATCCCCAGCGCCCCTACACCCTCGACTTCATTGGCTATCTCTTCGAGGAGTGGACGGAGATCCACGGCGACCGGAAGTTCTCCGACGACCCGGCCATCGTGGCCGGTTTCGCCCGTTTCCGCGGCACGGCCTGCGCCGTCATCGGTCACCAGAAAGGGCGAAACACCAAAGAGAAGGTCGTCCGCAACTTCGGCCAGCCTCGGCCCGAGGGATTCCGCAAGGCCTTGCGGGTGATGAAACTTGCCGAGAAGTTCAACCTGCCGATCTTCACCTTCATCGACACACAGGGTGCCTATCCCGGTCTGGGGGCCGAAGAGCGCGGGCAGGCCGAGGCCATCGCCATGAATCTGCGGGAGATGTCCCTGCTGACCGTGCCGGTGGTCGTCATCGTCATCGGCGAAGGGGGCAGCGGGGGCGCCCTCGCTCTTGGAGTGGGCGATCGCGTCTATATGCTCGAGCACGCCGTCTACTCTGTCATCTCACCCGAGGGCTGCGCGGCCATCCTCTGGAAAAACCCCTCGGCCGCGGCGGAAGCGGCCGCGGCAATGCGCATTACGGCGTCTGATCTGAAGCGCCTGGCCATCATCGACGAGATCGTCCCCGAGCCGAGCGGCGGCGCTCACGCCGACCCGGCCAGAGCGGCCGAGTTGCTCGCGCCTTACCTCGAGAAGGGGCTGAAAGAGCTGCAGAAGCTCAAGCCGGCCGCGCTTCCGGAGGAGCGGTACAAGAAGTTCCGGAAGATGGGGATGTTCGAGAAGGGGTAGCGGCGCGGTCTCGAGGTCACGCGGTTGCGTGGTCTCGAAGTCAGGCCTGCGAAACCCCGAGACCGCGCAACCACGCGACTGCACTAGCATCCGCCCTTCATTAGCGCTATCATGACGCTAACATATCCACAATTCAGGGGGTGACTGATGCGTATCTCTCGGTTCGTCG
This sequence comes from Thermoanaerobaculia bacterium, assembly GCA_035482045.1. Taxonomy (GTDB): domain Bacteria; phylum Acidobacteriota; class Thermoanaerobaculia; order Gp7-AA8; family Gp7-AA8; genus JADGNZ01. Next base: position 126,201 of record DATHRD010000060.1, on the reverse strand, counting down.
TCCTTCTCCTCATGTGCGCCGCGGTCCTTTCGGCGCAGGCACCGCCGGGTGGCGAAAAAAGTGTCGCCGGCGAATGGTCGGCGGTGCACAAATGGCCCTTCGTGGCCATTCACGCCGCGCTGCTACCCAACGGTCACATCGTCGGCTGGGCGCGCAAAGACGGGGTCACGGAGATCGAGACCTACACCGGCGATCCGAAGACCGGCGTTTTCACCAAGGTCCTGAACCCATATGTGCAGGTCTTCTGCGCTGGCCAGACCTTCCTGCCCGACGGTACGCTCCTCGTCGCCGGCGGCCACGACAAGTTCGATGGCTGGGGAGCCATCCAGACGACGCTCTTCGACTATCGAACGAATAAGTGGACCAAGAGCGCCAACATGAACGCGGGACGCTGGTACCCGACCACGTCGCCTTTGAGCAACGGCGACGTCGTCGTGGTCTCCGGCTTGATGCCGCCACACGATCGGCCCGAAGGATCGAACGGCGTCAACGGATTGCCTCAGGTATGGTCGAAGGGAACGTGGCGAGACCTTACTGGTGCCTACAACCCCTTCATCGAACTCTATCCATGGCTCCTTCTCGCACCTGACGGGACTGTCTTCATGGCCGGACCGGCCCCGAATTCCAGCTCGCTCAATACGGCCGGGCAGGGTGCGTGGACGAACGGTAAGACGACCAAATCGGGAAGGGTCCGTGACTATGGGTCAGCCGTGATGTACGAGCCGGGCAAGGTACTGATCGTCGGCGGGAGCGATCCTCCGCTGAAGAGCGCCGAGACCTTCGATCTGAACAAGTCCGGTGCGGAGTGGGAGCTCACCGGTTCGATGACGTTTGCGCGCCGGCAGATGAATGCCACGATCCTCGCGGACGGGACCGTGCTCGCGACCGGCGGAACGAGCGGACGGGGCTTCAACAACACCAATACGCCCGTCCACGAGGCGGAGCTATGGGATCCGGCCACAGGGAAATGGACGACGCTGGCAAAGGCTGCCGTGCCGCGGCTCTATCACTCCATCGCCCTGCTTCTTCCCGACGCTACGGTTCTCAACGCAGGCGGGGGACTACCTCCGTGGGGTGTACCGCCTCCGGGCCCGAACTACGAGGCTGGCCCGTTCTACGCCGACGCCCAGATCTTTTCGCCGCCATACCTATTCCGAGGCGCGCGCCCGACCATCACCAGCGCCCCGGCCAGCGTCAAATACGGCGAGACCTTCAACATCGTCACGCCTGATGCCGCAAACATCGCCAAGGTGTCGTTCGTTCGCCCTGGCGCGGTGACGCATGCCTTTGACGAAAGCCAGCGATTCATACCGGTCGTTCCCACCGTCTCGGACGGCAAGGTCACGGTGACGGCCCCGGACCGCGACACCATCGCGCCGCCGGGACCGTACATGCTCTTCATCCTGAGTCGCGCCGGGGTGCCGTCCGTGGCCAAGTTCGTTACCATCGGCAGATGACGAGGATGCGCTGTCTGGCGATCGCGGCGATGCTCACCGCCGCGATCGCCGCCGTGGCCGGGGCAAATGACATCCCGGACGTGAAGGTCGTCGATCAGACGGGACTGCCACTGCATTTCTATCGCGACCTCGTAGCAAATAAGGTCGTGGTCGTGGCTTTCTTCTTCACGCGGTGCCAGGACGTCTGTCCGACGATGGCCTACACGCTCGTCCATCTCCAGACCGCCCTCGGTGATCGTCTCGGGCACGACGTGTCGCTGGTCTCCGTCTCGCTCGATCCGAAGCACGATACTCCGGAGGCTCTCGCCGCCTGGGGCAAGAGCCACGGCGTGAGACCTGGGTGGACGCTCGTCACGGGCAAGCCAGAGGCGATCAACCGCGTCACCCGGGCCTTCACCGGCGACAACGCGCGCCCCGGTCTGCACTCGATCATCATCTTTCTCGTCAACGACCGGACAGGCGAATGGGTCCGCGATACGGGAAACGCGCCGACCGAGCACTACGTGGAACTGCTCGATCGTATGAGCGGCGGTCGCGGACACGAAATTGAACCACAGAGGCACTGAGGGCACGGAGAGTTTATTGAGCCCCGTCTACAGAATCCTCCGGCGGATGGCGTTCTTGAGCACGGGGACATTGAAATTGATGAGCAGACCGAGCCGGCACCTTGTGAGCTTCATATATGTGATCAGTTGCGCCTCATGAAGGGGATTGATCGTGGATGTCGCCTTGACCTCGACGACAACGAGGCCCGCGACAAACAGATCGAGCCGATACGCGCAGTCCAGTCTCATACCCTTGTAATCCACCGGCAGAACAAGCTGCCGGTCGAAGGGGACATCTCGTAGAGTAAGCTCAAGCGAGAGGCATTCCTCGTACGCCGTCTCGAGCAGACCCGGGCCAAGCGCTCGATGCACCTCAATCGCAGCCCCGATAACCTCGTGCGTAATCCGGTTCCCCTCCGTTATCTCCGTGTCTCCGTGGTTGATTGGGTTGATTGCCACCTACCGAGGCTACCTCGGCGCGTCACGAAAGCAGAAAAAACTGGCCCCGAACCCCTCGGAATGGAAACTTTTGGCCAAGAGCTTCCACTCTGTGTAGATCTCTGAGTCTTACCACAGAGGCACAGAGAACACAGAGCACCTCCGTGACCTCTGTGTCTCCGTGGTTGATTTCCTATGGCGTGCCAACGACCGGCAATTCGACGAAACTCGTGTGATAGATCCGCTGCGTTGCCTTACGGTAGTCGCCGGGCTTTGCCCAGAAGATATTCGGGACGAAGGTCTGCGGATTGCGGTCGTACAGCGGGAACCAGCTCGACTGAACCTGGACCATGATCCTGTGTCCCGGTTGGAAGACGTGATTGGCCGTCGGTAGCGCCCAACGATAGACGAGCGGGGTGTCCGCCGCGATGGCCTTCGGCGTTTCCAGACTCTCGCGATAGCGGCCGCGGAAGATGTCGGCCGAGATCATCAATTGATAGCCGCCCATCTCCGGCTGGCCGGCCACCTCGTCCGGGTAGACGTCGATGAGCTTCACCACCCAGTCGGAGTCGGTGCCGCTCGTCGAGGCGACGAGATTCGCCACCGGCTGGCCGCTGATCTTCACCGGCGCGGTCAGAACGTCGGACACGAACACCAGAACATCCGGGCGGCCTGACGCCTCGCGCTGATCGTCCACGAGCCAACGGGCCCAGCCTGCTCCCTCTTCGTCGATGGGACGGGCGCGGAACGGCACGGGCTTCGCTGGATCGGACACGTACTCATCGAACGCGGCGCCAACGGCTTGCGGCGTCGTAAAACCGAGCTTGAGACCGGCGCCGAGATAGAGCGGTGTTGCGCGAACGGTGCAGCCGGAAGCGCAACCGGCCGGCCAGGAAGGAAGCCGCCGCCAAATGTTCGTCCCGGTTTCGAAGGCCGTGACCGGTGCGATGTCGGCCTTCGGTGCGTCGTCCTTGAGGTAGTGATCGAGGAACGGACGGAGGATCTCGCGGCGGAACGTGAGCGCGGTATCGCTTCCGAATCGCAGGGGACCGAGTGTGCTTCCCTCGTGGATCTCCTGGCCGTGATGCCACGGCCCCATGACCAGAAACACCTTGTCGTTATCCCGGTCCTTCGGCTTGATGGCCCGGTAGACAGCCATGGCGCCGTAGATGTCTTCCTGATCCCAGAGGCTGTCGACGAGCATCACGGGGACGTTCAGCGGCTGCGCGGCGAGCAGGCGATCGACGGCCTGGTCCCGCCAGAACGCGTCATACGACGGATGCTCGAGGAGCTTTCTCCAGAAACCGACCTGCTCGAGGCCGCGGCGGCGTCCGAGCTCACCGGCCGATCCGGCCTCCATGAACATGTCGTAGTCATCGAAATGATTCGTGAACCACTTCGCGTCGCCCTTTCGCGTCCCTTCCTGTTCGTAGATGTAGGACATGCCCTGCTCGCGGAAGGCGCCGTTGTGGAACCAGTCGTCGCCCATCCAGCCGTCGACCATGGGGTTCATCGGCACCGACACCTTCAGCGCCGGATGGGGATTGACGAGCGCCATCAGCGGCAGGAATCCGTCGTAGGAGATGCCGAGGATCCCGACCTTGCCGTTGCTCTCGGGGACGTTCTTCACCAGCCAGTCGATGGTGTCGTACGTGTCGGTGGCGTGATCGACCGGAGTCGGGTTCAGCGGCCCGTGCAGCGGACGGTTCATCACGTAATCGCCCTCGGAGCCATGCTTTCCGCGCACGTCCTGGACGACGCGAATGTAGCCGCCTTCGACGATGACATCGGTGGCGTTGTCGTAGCCGACGAGGTTCGGCCCGAGGTGGGCGCTGTGGGCGTGGCTTGTCACTCCGTCGGCGTCGTAGGGTGTCCGAGTGAGGAGGATGGGCGCGTGTTTGGCGCCCCGCGGAACGAGGATGACCGTATGCAGCTTGACCCCATCGCGCATCGGGATCATGACCTCCCGCCGGACAAAGTCGAACGAATCGTTCGCGGGAACGAGCTTGTCCGGCGTCTCGCTCGGAAGCGCGGGGTACTGGGCGGCGGGCGGCGGCGTCTGCGCGATCACGCTTGATGTCGCCATCATGGCCAGAAGGATTGAGAGCGAGAGTTGCGTGCGAATGCGGGCGGTCAGCCTCATATCAGTTCGTTCCTCGCGCGCATTCTAAACGCGGGCGATCCACGCGGGTTTCACCGTTGCGTCCAGGAGGTCGCTACGACTTCGACGCGCGGCGCTTCTCGGCCTCTGCCAGCCAGCCGCGCCGCAACGTCTCCGTCGAAATGCTCGACGTATACGGCTTGATGTCGAGAATCGGTGTTCCGTCGACCATGTCGACGCCATGGACGTGCAGCGTCGTGCCCTCGCGCTTTAGAAGCTCGACAACCGTGAGAGCGATCGGATTCGGCCGGAATGGCGATCGCGTCGCAAAGACGCCGTGCGGAATCTCTTCGCCACGCGGTGAGCCGAGGAGGTCGAAGCCTTGCGAGCGGTCGAACACCCAGAGGACGAAGAGATGGGAAAAGCCCTCGATATCGGTGAGCCCAACCTCGAACTCGGGAAGGATCTCCAGGGTGCCGTTCGCCTCGTGCTTCGTACCGAGTCCCTTCGGAACCTCGGAGGTCTCCGTGTAGGGAGTGCGCGCAAATCCAATCGCGCGCGGTGTGAAGAGGGGCTCAGGCATCGTCATCGCGATTCCCACTCTACCAGCGGGCAGACAGCCTTCGCGGTGGAACCGGCGTTGAGGGATACTGCGCCATACGGCAACGGCCGGCTCGTTCGCAGGAGACAGCTCATGCAGCTCGGCATCGTCGGACTCCCATTTTCAGGCAAAACGACCCTCTTTCAAGCGGTCACGAAGACTCATGTCGACCCGGCATCTGCCGGAAAGACAGATGCGCACCTCGGCGTGGCCAGGGTTCCTGACGAACGTCTGGACCGATGTGCCGCGATCTTCAAACCGAAGAGCACCGTCCACGCCACGATCGAGTTCGTCGATGTGGCCGGACTGAAGAAGGGGGCCAGCGGCACGACGCAGTTCACCACGTCGTTCCTGTCCGCCGTGAAGAACAACGACGCCCTGATCCAGGCCGTCCGCCTCTTCGCCAACGAAGCGGTGCCGCATCCGGACGGCAACATCGATCCGCTGCGCGACGTGGCCACCTTCGAGACCGAGTTCATCCTCAGCGACATGACCGTGCTGGAGGCGCGCATCGAGAAGATTCACAAACAGATCGGGCGGCCGAATGATGAGCCGTTGAAAAAAGAGCTGCCGGTGCTCGAGAAGTGTCTCGCGTTGCTCCAGGCGGAGAAGCCGCTGCGGAACGAGGTTCTCTCACCGGAAGAACTGCAGATTCTGAAGACCTACCAGCTTCTCTCGATCAAGCCGATGCTGATTGCGCTTTCGCTCGACGAGTCGCAACAACCGATCATGAACGATGAGGTCGGGCGCGTGGCCGCGGCGAAGGCCGGGCTGGGCACCCGGGTGGCCGCGTTCTTCGGCAAGATCGACATGGAGATGTCCGAGCTCTCCGGCGACGACGCCCGTGCCTTCATGGCCGAGTACGGAATCGGGGAGTCCTCGCTCGACACGCTGATTCGCGAGTCGTACGCGCTGTTGGGTCTGCAGTCGTTCCTGACGGTGGGGGAGGACGAGTGCCGCGCCTGGACGATCCGCGTCGGTATGACGGCGCAGGAAGCCGCGGGCGTCATCCACTCCGACTTCATCAAGAGCTTTATCCGCGCCGAGGTCGTCCATTACGACGACTTCATCGCCGCCGGAGGATCGTTCGCCAAAGCGAAGGAAGCCGGGCATTGGCGGTTGGAGGGGAAGAGCTACGTTGTGAAGGATGGGGACATTCTCAACATCAGGCACAGTTGAGCCGGCACGGCCGACAGTTTTGCCCGCGAGGCTCCGCCGGGCAGGAGCGCAATGAATGTCCTGCGGCTACTGGTTGACCGGGACGATAGCGACGGCCTAAACTTAGTCCAATCAACTTAGTCCCATGGAGAATGACATGGTCACGGTGAATATCCACGAAGCGAAGACTCAGCTTTCGAAACTGATCGATCAAGCCGTCAAGGGCGAGGCATTTGTGATCGCCAAGGCGGGCAAACCGCTGGTTAAGGTTGCGGCGATCGATGCGCCCGCTGCGCCGCAACGGCTGGGCTTTCTGGCGGGCGAGATCGCCGTTCCGGAAGATTTTGACCGCATGGGCGAGGCCGAAATCGCTGCTCTATTCGGGACCGGCGTGTGAAACTCCTGCTGGATACGCAGATCCTTCTGTGGGCTGCCGGCCAGCCCGAGCGACTCTCCGCCGCCGCACGTAGACTTCTGAACGATCCGGGCAACGAGCTCCTCTTCAGCGCCGCCAGCTTGTGGGAGGTCGCCATCAAGAATACTTTGGGGCGTGAAGACTTCCGCGTCGAGCCTCGTCTGCTCCGCCGTGGTCTGCTCGACAACGACTATGTCGAACTTCCTGTCACGAGCCAGCACGCAGTGAACATCGATGGCTTGCCTCTGCTTCACAAAGATCCCTTCGACAGGCTACTGCTGGCTCAGGCCATCAGCGAGGGCATCACCCTCCTCACCGCCGACAAACAATTGGCTGAGTACCGCGGGCCTGTCCGCAAGGTGTAGGCCCTTGATACGATCCCGCCATGCGGCGAATCGTTCTTTTCTTCCTGCTCCTTGTATCGGCGGCAACGCTCTCGGCACAGATCAATGACTCCGAGGTGTGGGCCGGGGCGCTCGACATGTCCGCGGGGCATTTCGTGGTCTCGAAGCTCGTCAACATCTCGAACCATCCCGGTTACGACAACCAGCCGGCGTTTCTTCCGGATGGATACCGGGTCGTGTTCACCTCGCAGATCGGGGTGCTCGACGAAACCGGTCATGGGGTTCAGGCGACGATCCGCGACCTCTCGAGCGGGGCGTCGACACCGGTTCCGGGCGCACTCGGATTCAGTCCGACGCCGGCGGCGGATGGCTCGCTCATGCTGCTGCGCGACGGGCGGGTCTGGCTTCACGACATTGCGGGCAAGGAGACGGCGATGACGGAGACCAGCGATGCCGGCTACTTCGCCCGCTTCGACGACCGGACCTGGGTGCTCTTCATGAACGACAAACAGCGCCGCATCGTGATCTATGACCCGTCCGCCAAGTCGCTCGATACGATGGCGGTCGGTGCCTCGACGGCACCAATCCCCGTCCCAGGCAAACGGGCAGTGACGTTCGTCGCGGTCGAACCGTTTCCGGCTCCGGAGGGAGAAGCGGCGAAGAACGCACCGCCACGCAAGCTGTATCTGCGGCAGCTCAGCATCGACGATCGTCAGGTCACGACGCTGGCGGCGATTCCATTCACCACATCGGGAAGCCATGTCTGGAGCTCGCCAGACACGCTGCTCATGACCTCCGGTCACACGATCTACGAATGGAACCCTGCGCATCCTGACGTCTGGCGGCCGGTCGCCCAGTTCGACAATCCGGAGCTGCAGGGGCTCACGCGGATCGCGATCAGCCCGCGCGGCGACCGGATCGCGCTGGTTTCGACGCCGCGGGATGAGACCATCATTCGCGACTCGCGGGCCGCCTCCAATCAGGCGCTCGCTGACCACAACGCGGCCGCCTTCGCGCAGACCCTGAAGGACGACGTCATCGTCACCGCGGCCAGCGGCAAGCTGATTCAGGGACGGGCAGCGATGCGGCAGGAGATCGAAGCACGCTGGAAGGCGATGCCCGATCTCGTTTTCGTCCGAACACCGACGACGATCGAGATCAGTCACAGCGATCCCGCAGCCTCGGAGCGGGGAACCTGGACCGGACACGCAACGACAGACGCGGGACTCGCTGATTGGCGCGGCGAATATCAGGCTGCCTGGAGAAAGACGGTCAGCAGCGCGGGACTGCCGTCGTGGACCATCGCGTCGGAATTGTTCGTCGCACCCGATTGCACTGGATCTGGCTGCGGATCTCGGTAGGCGACGATGCGTTACTGGGTCAACACCGTTTCTCGCGATCACGTTCAGCGCGGCGTTGCTGGCGGCTTCACGCAAGCCGGTCACGGGAGCAATGCAGGGCTCAAGCGAATGGCGAAAGGTGATCGCATCGTCTTCTATTCACCGCGTACGACGTTTCCTGACGGTGAGCCGCTGCGGTGCTTCACGGCGCTCGGTGAGATTGCCGATGACGGCCCGTACCAGGTCGAAATGACGCCCGATTTTCATCCATGGCGGCGGCAGGTGAGGTTCGCTGTGAGCGAAGAGGTTCCCATTCAATCTCTCATCGAATCGCTCAACTTCATTCCCAACAAGAAACGTTGGGGATACGTCTTCCGGCGAGGGCTCTTCGAGATCGGTGCCGAAGACTTTCAGAAGATCGCGCGCGCGATGGGCGCCAGGCCGGCGGCTTAGATAGCTTTCCGGAAATCAGTGTCCAGTCCGCGCTTGACCGGATTGTGCCAGCGAAGCTGGCTTAAGGTCCGTAGCCCCCGGCTTCCAGCCGGGGGAAAGATTGTCGTCTATTGTCCAAGCCCGCTTTAGCGGGCGACAGAACGCCGGCGTCGATGAACGCTCTTTCTGTCGCCCGCTAAAGCGGGCTGCAAACGTGGGTATGCTCGTTTTCCCCCGGCTGGAAGCCGGGGGCTAGGGATCTCAAGCCGGCTTCGCCGGCCATGCGCATTCGTCGAATCAACCGTCCATGACGAGCGGGAGGTCCGCGATGACCTTGGGGGCTTGGGCACCGGACACTCACTTCCCGGAAGCTGTGCCGATGAGGCAACAATGAACCGGGGCTTGCGATGCCGCCGCCCCGTTCAGGTTTGACGCACTACATTCTCGATTGCGTCCTCACGTGCGTTCGCACCTTCAGATTTCGATGAGCCGTCTTCGACTTTGCGGTCTTCCGCACACGCGTGAGCGTCCTGGTGACGCTGCCGCGTGATCGTGCCAGCCTGTGGTGCGTCAGAGTCAGGGTCTTGTTGCCCTCCGTGTTCACCATCGTCCGAGTCGATCCGGTAGGGGATTTCGTCACGGTGGTTGTCACGGAACCGGCAGGGTTCGTCACGGTGTGCGTCCTCGTCGATGTGCCCGTTGAACCGGTCTGGGTCGACATCGTGCTCATCGCTCTCGGGACATTCATCGGCGCCGCGGCGCCCCCGGCGTTCCTGTTTCGCTGCGCCGCCAAAGGCATGCAGACCAGAATACCCAGCGCGACCATGGGGAAAATTCTCTTGCGCATTTGCAGGTCTCCTTTCCGTTGACTTCGCTCGTATACGAGTCGGTCAGATTCATAATTGCCAACGCTGTGCCGATTCTCGCCTGCAGAGCCCGGATTTACGCTGAAGAAATTCGTGCCTCGTTTCGCGATCGCCGAGGCCGCGTTCGATTGGGATATCCATGAGCATGGTCCTCATCCCCGCGCAGACCTTTCTCATGGGATCGGACGATGGCCGCCCCGATGAGCGGCCGGTGCATCGGGTGTCGATCGACGCGTTTGAGATCGGCATCACGCAAGTGACTAACGGTGAATACGCGTCGTTTGCTAACGCTACGGGCCATCCGCTCCCGCCGACGCCGTTCGTCGATCCGGAACAGCCGGTCGTGGCCGTGTCGTGGTTCGACGCGGTCGCGTTCTGCGAGTGGCAGAGTGAAATCTCCGGGCGGCGCGTTCGTCTGCCCACCGAGGCGGAGTGGGAGTGCGCGGCGAGGGGAGGGGCGGAAGGGATGCTCTATCCGTGGGGAAACGAATTGCCGCCGCGGGATGACGCGCGATGCGCAGATGGTCCCGATCCCGTCGGGCGGCATTCACCGAATGCCTACGAACTCTACGACCTCTGCGAGAACGTTCACGAATGGTGCAGCGACTGGTACTCGGCGGATTTCTACAGCCTTTCGCCGGAGCGGAATCCACGCGGTCCGGAGATCGGGACGCGCCGCGCCTCGCGCGGTGGCTCCTGGCGGCATCAGATCAAGATCAGTCGATGCGCGGCGCGATCGAGCATTCCGCCGGCGTTTCAGTACGCCGACTACGGCTTCCGGATCGCTCGCGACGTGGAAACGTGAGCAAGGTCGGCTGGCGCCTTGCATCTGCTCGGTTGCTGCATGTCCGCGATCACCGATTCGTTCGCTCTCGTCCTCACAGGCGGCGGTGCCCGTGCCGCGTATCAGGTGGGGGTGCTGCGCTGCCTGGCACGCCATCTTCCCGAGGACAGCTTCGACATCATCAGCGGCGTCTCCGCCGGAGCGATCAACGCCGCCTTCCTCGCCTCGCGAAGCACGCCCCTCGCGGAGGTCATCGAGGAATTGGCCGAGGTCTGGCGCAAGCTCGAGGTGAAAGACGTGATCCGGATCGACGCCCGATCGCTGGCGCGGAACGTCTTTGGCTGGGGCACGAAGCTCGTTTCCGGTGGTACGGAGGTGGCTTCGCGCGTTCAGGGTCTGGTCGATACCACACCCCTTCGACAGGTTCTGGAGCGGATCCTTCCATCGAACGAGAAGGGGGCGATCGCGGGAATCGCCGGGAACGTCGCCCGCTGTAAGCCCAGAGCGGTGTCGGTGACCGCCCTCGACTACACCACCGGCCAGACGGTGACGTGGACCGACGGGTGTGACATCGAGATGTGGATGCGGCCGCTGCGGCGGGGCGTTCGCGAGACCCTCACCGTCGATCACATCATGGCCTCGGCGGCGCTGCCGCTCGTCTTTCCCGCGGTCCGCCTGGGAAACCATTGGTTCGGCGACGGCGGCGTCCGGCTGTCCGCGCCTCTCTCACCAGCCTTGCACCTCGGCGCGACCCGCATGCTGGCCATCTCCACGCACTACGCGAAATCGTTCTCCGAGGCGGACGAGCCGCAGATCGCCGGCTATCCGCCGCCGGCTCAGATCCTCGGGCAACTGATGGATGCCATCTTTCTCGACGTCATGGATGAGGACACGGTGCGCCTTCAGCGATCCAACGATTTTCTGCTCGACCTGCCGCCCGAGCTTCGCCGGGGCTACCGGACCGTCGACTTCACCGTCATCCGCCCTTCGCAGGACATCGGAAAGCTCGCCGCCGAATACGAGCCGCGGCTCCCGCGTCCATTCCGCTTCCTGACCCGGAGCCTCGGAACGCGGGAGACCTCGAATGCCGACTTCATGAGCCTGTTCATGTTCGTCCCCGAATACATGGAACGGCTCATGGCCATCGGCGAGGCCGACGCCGAGGCCAGGATAGACGACATCAAGCGCGTGGCAACGGCGCCGGGAGGTCCATGAATTGACTCCCGGAGGCAGTTGATTGCATCCCGGAGGCAATTGATTGCATCCCGGAAGCAATTGAAAGCATCCCGGAAGCAATTGATTGCATCCCGGAGGCAATTGAAAGCATCCCGGAGGCAATTGAAAGCATTCCGGAGGCAATTGATTGCATCCCGGAGGCAATTGAAAGCATTCCGGAGGCAATTGAAAGCATTCCGGAGGCAATTGAAAGCATTCCAGAGGCAATTGAAAGCATTCCGGAGGCAATTGAAAGCATTCCGGAGGCAATTGAAAGCATTCCAGAGGCAATTGAAAGCATCCCGGAGGCAATTGAAAGCATTCCGGAGGCAATTGAAAGCATCCCGGAGGCAATTGATTCGCTTCCGGAGGCCATGGATTGACTCCCGGAGGCAAGGTTCAACCGCTTCGGAGTGATTGAACCCACTACTTTTGGTGATGACCCACCATTTTTGGTATCCAGGTGCTGGATGACCGAGCGTAGCCTCTACTCGCCGTAGAGTCGTCGCCTGGTCACGTACACTGCGGGGGAATGCTTCACGACGCGTGGCATCTCATCGAACCGCCCGACGACATCCCGCTCCTCCCGATCCCGAACGAGAAACTGCGCGCCATCGTCGCCCGGCGGGGGATCCTCACCGAGGTCGACTACCGGCGGTTCGTGGCACCGTGTATCGAAGACCTGCACGACCCGGCAACGATCCACGGCATCGGCGAAGCGTGTGAGCGGATCGAGCGCGCCGTACGCGACAACGAGACGATCCTCATCTACGGCGACTATGACGTCGACGGCGTCACGTCGATCGTCCTGCTGCAGACGGTGCTGCGCGCCCTGGGTGCCGACGCCGCGCACGTCGTCCCGCACCGGCTCGTGGACGGCTACGGGCTCAAGACATCGGTGATCGACCGCGTCCTCACGGAACGCGACGTCCGGCTCATCATCACGGTCGACTGCGGCATCACCAGCGTCGATCCGGTCCGCCAGGCCATCGAGCGAGGCATCGACGTCATCGTTACCGACCACCACCTCCCGCCGGAGATGCTCCCCGCGGCCGCGGCTGTGCTGAATCCGAAACAGCCGGGGTGCGCCTATCCATTCAAGGAGCTGGCCGGAGTCGGAGTTGCCTTCAAGCTCTGCTGCGAGTTGCTCCGCCGCGGCGGCAGGAAGATGGCCATCGCCTCGCTGCTGAAGATCGCCGCCATCGGCACGGTGGCGGACGTGGCGCCGCTGATCGGCGAGAACCGGACGATCGCCTGGCTCGGCCTGGCCGGTCTGTCCGATCCCCGCAATCCCGGTTTACGCGCCCTGATCCGCCGTCTGGGCATGCTGGGCCGGCCTCTACGAGCTGTAGATGTCGGGTTCAAGATCGGTCCCCGCATCAACGCCGCAGGCCGCTTGTCCTCCGCGGAGACGGCCATCGACCTCTTCGCCGCAACCTCGGAGGAAGCAGCCTGGACCCTATGCGCCGAGCTCGATCGCCTGAACGCGGAACGTCAGGAGATCGAGAAGGGAGTGAGGGAGGAGGCGGAGATCGCGGTCGCGCGGTTGCGCGGTTGCGAGGTCTCGGGGCGGGAGGCGACGCGAGACCCCGAAACCGCGGGACCGCGTGACCGGACCGCGGTCGCGGAGTCACGCGGTCGCGAGGACTCGGGATGGGAGGGGCCGCGAGACTCCGAAACCACGAGACCGCGCAACCGCATCTTCGTCCTCGCCGGCCAGAACTGGCACAAAGGCGTACTCGGTCTCACGGCGGGACGGATCGCGCAGCGCTATTACCGGCCGACGCTGGCGATCAGCATCGAAGGCGATCTGGCGGCCGGCTCGGGGCGGAGCATTCCGACGATCAATCTTCATGAGCAGCTCGAGTCGGTGGCGGATCTCTTCACGCACTTCGGCGGGCACGAGCTGGCGTGCGGCTTCGCGTTGCCGGCGCGGAACGTCGATGCGTTACGGCGGCGTCTCGAAGAACGGTTCGCGGCCTTCGATGACGCGCTCTTCCGCCGCGAGGCGAAGGTCGACGCGGAATTGACGCTGGCCGAGATCGATCGCGAATTCGTGGCGGCCCACGAACTGTTGCAACCGTTCGGCGCCGGCAATCCCCAGCCCCTGTTTCTCGTGCGTAACGCCGCGGTGGCGGCCGCGCGCGAGTTCGCGCCCGACTGCCGCGAGCTGACGATCGACGACGGCACCGCCAAAGCGCTGGCCGTGCTCTGGCCGTCCGCGCGCGAGCTGGCCTCCGACCTCATCCTCGGCGCCACGGTCGATCTCCTCTTCCAGATCGAGCCGGACCGCTACGCACCCTCGGGAGCGAAGCTGGCGGTGGTCGACGCAAAGCTGATCCGCAGATGACGCGGAGCAAAACCAGAAACCAGAAACCAGAAGCTTCGCCCTGCCACCTTTCTGGTTTCTGGTTTCTGGTTTCTGGTTTTTGTTCCGCGTCATCTGCGGATCAACACGTCATCCGCGAATCGGAATAGCACTCACCCATAACAAGTTACCGGCCCCGTGCAGCGCACGATCCGCATCCTTCGCGTGGCACTTCCCATCCTCTTCATCGGCTTCGTCATTCTGATCGCGCTGAGTTGGCGGCATGGGAAACCGCACAAAGACAAGTCCGATGCGGTGCCGGTGACGTCGACGATCCGCCCGAAGACCGACAAGCCGAGCATGTTGTCGATAGCTTTCGACGACACGCAGACGATCAACGGCCGTATCTCCTCGCGGATCCGCGCGCAACGCGTGGTGGCCTTCCCCTCGGGATGGAACACGCTCGAGAACGTGCACATGACGATCTACCGGCCAACGGGTTTGACGTATGACCTTTCCTGCCCGATGGCGCAGTACAACAGCAATACCAAAGAGTCCGATGCCAAAGGGGGCGTCCACGTCACGTCGAGCGACGGGGTAGTGATCAACACCGCGGAAATCCACTTCGACGGCACGCACCTGACGAACCACGTCGCCGTCAGCTTCCAGGTCGATCGCTGGAACGGCACCGGCGGCGCACTCGATCTGGACGTCCAGGCCGAGATGCTGCGTCTCTACGACAAGGTCGACGCCACCCTGTCGCCGGAGACGCCGGCGGAGTCGCCGCTCAACGTCAAGGGGCAGGAAGGCAACTTTCACCGCAAGGAGAACTTCGCCGAGTTCACCAAGGACATCGTGGCCACGCGCGACGCCGACCGCTTCAACGTCGATCACATGCTCGGTCGATTTGGCGGCGACAAGAAGAAGACGCTCATGGCTCTGGAAGGGCAAGGGCACGTCAGAATCGTCCTGAACGGCGAAACGCCGATCGGCGGCGGGAAGAGCACGGATTCCGGTGGCCGGAAGACGGTCACCTCGGATCGATTCTGGAGCGAGCTGGGAGCGGACGGGCAGATCAGCGCGCTGAACTTCATCGGCGACACCGGTCCGGCTCACGCCGTCATCGAGGGCCCGCCCAACCGCGACGTTCTCGCCCACACCTTCCGCGTCGGGCTGGCCAACAAGCAGGTCAGCGACATGAAGGCAGACGACAACGTCATCATGAAGGAGCTTGCTCCGGTCAAGCGCGAGATGACGTCCGGCCATCTCACCGTGTACTTCGACCCTGCCACGCATCGCGCGGCCAGCGCGGCGCTCCAGGACAACATTCACTACAAGGATCCGAAGAACGAGGCCCGCTCGGTGCGGGCCAACTACGACATCACCAACGATCTGGTCGTCCTCATCGGCGAGCCCGGCTTCTATCCCTCGGTCGTTTCCGACGGTCAGACGTTGAAGGCGAAGCTGATCGAATTCTCGCCGCGTGCCGGCACGGCCAAGGGCACCGGCGAGGTGATCGCCCAGCTTTCCTCGAAGCAGCAGAGCGGCGCGCCGGCGGCCGTCAGTGCCGATTCCACCAACGTCTTTCCCGCGAACAAGCCCGTCTTCGTCAACTCCGACGTCGTGACGATGCGCCAGGCCACGAAGATCGCGGTGTTCAGCGGCAACGTCCGGGCCTGGCAGGAGACCAACACCGTCTTCTCGCAGGAGATGCAGGTGCAGGGCGCCGGCGATCAGGTCACGGCCCGCGGCAACGTCCGGACGCTGCTCTACAACACCAGTACCAACGCCACCGCGGAAGCGAGGAAGGTTCCGATGCAGTCCACGAGCGACGTGCTCATCGCCCGGAAGCTGGAACGCCGGATCGATCTCAGCGGCAACGTCCAGATCGACGACGGCGAGCAGCGCCATCTCACCTCCGAGCACGCTTCGTTTTTCTTCGACGCCAACAAGAAGATGGACCACATCGAGGCGCAGGACAAGGTCGTCCTCGTCGAGAAAGCCACGGGCCGCCGCGGCACAGGCGATCGGGCCATCTACAATGTGGGCCGGCGGATGGTTTACATCACCGGCGCGCCGGCGACGTTGACCTCGCCGGATGGGAGCGACAGCGGCGAACAGATCGTCATGGACATCGTGCACAACAAGGTCGTCGTCCTAAACCCGAAGACGCCGGCACAGGGGATGTACAAGCAGAAGCCCTAGCGGGGAAAGGAAACCGCGCGCACCGTATGAACCGCCGTGCGGCACTGGTGGCATCCCTGTTCGTGGCGCTAGCCGTGGCACGCATCATGGCCACCTATCCACGCTTCTGCCAGACCTTCGATGAGCCGGTCCACGTGGCCATGGGACTGGAGTGGCTCGACCGGGGAACGTATACGCTGGAATTGCAGCACCCGCCGCTGGCCCGCGTCTTCGATGCCCTCCTGCTGCGCCTCGACGGGCAACACTATCCGCCCGGCCCGATCGTGCTCACCGATCCGGCTGCGCCAGTCCGGAAAGGAAATGCGATCTTCGGCGGACCCGACGACTATCAGCGAAACCTCACGCTGGCGCGGATCGGCGTGCTGCCGTGGCTTCTTCTCGCGGCGTTTGTCGTCTTTCACTGGACGCGCTCGATCGCGAACACGGAGTCAGCCGTGGCCGCGGTCGCTCTCTTCACGTTTGTCCCGGCCATCCTCGGCCATGCCGGCCTGGCCACGACAGACATGGCGCTGGCGGCTACGCTTCCCGCTGCCATCTACGCATTGGTCCGATGTCTCGATCAGCCGTCGGCGAGGCGCATTGCCGTCTTCGCGTGCGCCCTCGCGGCGGCTGTGCTCTCGAAGTTCTCCGCGATCCCATTCCTCGCCGTCATCAGCGCGGTGGTGGTGGTGTTGAAGATGCGCGAGAGGGGGGGGAGTGGGGGGTGGGGGGTGGGGGGTGGGAGAGCACGACTTCGTAATGATCTCCCACACCCCACCCCCCACACCCCACTCCCCCTTACGAACGATCATCTCCCACTCCCCACACCCCACTCCCCACTCCCCACCCTCGAGCGCATCGCGATCGCCATCCCGATCGCGGCACTTCTCATCTGGGCCGCGTACCGATTCTCGATCTGGCCCACGCCAATCTACGGATTCCCTCCGAACGAGCTCCTGGCGATGCTGGCCCAGGCGAAGGCGCCGCCCGATCGCCTGCTCTTCTTTCTGCTCGATCACTTCCGGCTTCCCGCTCCCGAGCTCTTCGCCGGACTCGCTCACCTCGGCGAGCACAGTCTGTTCGGCCACCCTTCCTACTTCCTCGGGCAGATCCGCCCTCATGGGGTCTGGTACTTCTTTCCCGTCGTCATCGCGCTCAAGACGCCGATCGCGTTCGCGATTCTGGCGGTGCTCGGTATCCGCAAGGCCTCCATTCCAATCCTGTCGGCGGCGGCGATCGTAGTGATCGCCATGGCGTCGCGCATCAACCTCGGCGTACGGCACGTGCTGCCGATCTATCCGCTCCTGGCAATCGCCGGTGGAATCGCCCTGGTCGAGATGTGGCAGCGCCGTCGGGTCATCGCCATCGTCCTCGGAGCCTGGCTTGCCGTCAGCAGCCTGCTCGCGCACCCCGACTACATCGCCTACTTCAACGAGCTGGCCGGGCGGCATCCCGAGACGATCGTCGTCGACAGCGATCTCGATTGGGGGCAGGACCTGCCCAGCCTGCGTGATGCCGTGGCCGCGCGCGGCATCGACCGGCTCTGGATCGCCTATTTCGGATCGACCGACCTCTCCCGATATCCGATTGCCCCGGCCATCCGCATGCTGCCGCCGCGGACCAGGGTAAAAGGATGGATAGCGATCAGCAAAACGTCCCTCAAAGGCGTATACGGACAAGCCGGCGACTACGGATGGCTCGATCAGCAGACCCCGGTGCAGGAGATCGGGCGGTCGATGCTCCTGTATCACACCGAGTGAATCCCGATTCATCAGTTAACATCCGCACCCTGAATGGCCGACCGCCGCACTGTTGTTCCGTTTACTCCCGCCGAGCGCGGACGTGCGCCCGGCGAGCCGCTGCGGCTCGTGGCCGAGCATCTCGTGAAGGTGTACAAGCGGCGCAAGGTCGTGCTCGACGTGACGGTCGAGATCAAGCAGGGGGAGATCGTCGGTCTCCTCGGGCCGAACGGCGCGGGGAAGACCACCACCTTCTACATGATCGTGGGCCTGGTGCGGCCGGACGGAGGGCGCGTGATGCTCGGCGACGACGACATCACGTCGCTGCCGATGTACCTTCGCGCCCAGCGCGGAATCAGCTATCTGCCGCAGGAGCCGTCGGTCTTCCGCAAGCTCACGGTCGAGGAGAATTTCCTGGCGGTTTTCGAGACGATGGACCTGCCGCTCGCCGAGCGGAAGGCCCGCACGCGCGTGCTGCTCGAGGAGTTCGGCATCACGCACATCGCCCGGAACAAAGCCTTCTCACTTTCGGGAGGGGAGAGGCGGCGGGTGGAGATCGCCCGGAGCCTGGCCATCAACCCGGCATTCATTTTGCTTGATGAGCCGTTTGCAGGAATCGATCCAATTGCCGTATTCGAGATCCAACGAATCGTTTCGCAACTCCGTTCGCGCGGCATCGGAATCCTCATCACCGATCACAACGTCCGCGAAACATTGAAGATCACCGACCGCGCCTACATCATCAAAGAGGGTGAGATTTTCCGGCAGGGAGCTCCGGAGAGCCTTTCGGCAGACGCGGAAGTGCGAAGAATTTACCTGGGAGAGTCGTTCAACCTGTACTGACGAGAGAAGCTTCAGGAAGTCGTAGTAACCTGCCGCTCCGACCATGGCACTAGAACAGAAACTTCACCTCAGGCTTTCGCAGAAGCTGATCATGACACCGTCGCTGCAGCAGGCGATCAAGCTGCTGCAGTTGTCGAAACTCGAGCTTCAGGAAGTCCTCAACCAGGAGCTGCTCGAGAACCCGCTTCTGGAAGAGTCGGCCGAGGAAGCCAAGCAGGAAGACGCGGAAGCGGAAGCACAGGAAAAGACGCAGACCGAGGAAGAAGCCAAAGCGGCCGAGCCGCAGAAGACGGAGGAGAAAGACTCCTTCGACGAGATCGACTACGACGCCTACTTCCAGGACTACATCGAGTACGGCTACAACCCGCGGATGGGGGAGGAGCACGAGGAGTTCCCGATCGAGAACACCCTCACCCGCCCGCCGAACCTGACCGACCACCTGGCCTGGCAGCTCGGGATGAGCGACGCCTCACCCGCGGTCAAGGAGATCGGCGCGTTCATCATCGGGAACATCGACGAGGACGGCTATCTGCGCGCCACGAACGAAGAGATCGTCGCCGCCGGGCCGTACGATCCGGCCAACGTCGAGAAAGCCATCGCCGCTATCCAGTCGCTGGACCCGATCGGCGTCGGCGCGCGCGACCTGCGCGAGTGTCTCCTGCTGCAGCTCGAGTTCCTGGAGGTCGACAACCCGCTGGTCGAGTCCATCGTCCGCGACCACTGGGACCTTTTCATGCAGCGCCACTTCGCGCAGATCTCCAAGTCCCTCGGCGTGGACATGAAGACGCTCGAAGGGGTAGTCGAGATCATCAAGCACCTCGACCCCAAGCCCGGCCGCAAGTACTCCAACGAGCGCGCCATCTACGTCGAGCCCGATGTCTACATCCAGAAGGTCGGCGACGAATACGTCATCGTCCTCAACGAAGACGGCATGCCCAAGCTGCGCATCAACGGCAGCTACCGCAACATGCTCAACTCGATGGACTCGAAGTCCGACGGCGAGACCGTGAACTACATCAAGGACAAGATCCGCTCGGCGGTGTGGCTCATCAAGTCGCTCGACCAGCGGCAGCGGACGATCTACAAAGTGGCCGAGTCGATCGTCAAGCACCAGCGCGAGTTCCTGGAGAAGGGGATCGACTACCTCCGTCCTCTCGTTCTCCGCGACGTGGCCGACGACATCCAGATGCACGAGTCGACCGTCTCGCGCGTCGTGTCGAACAAGTACATGCACACGCCGCGCGGCCTTTTCCTGATGAAGTACTTCTTCCACAGCGGCATCGACTCGGACACCGGGGAGGACATCTCCAGCCTCACGGTCAAGAAGAAGATTCAGGGCTTCATCGACGCCGAGGATCCAAGAAAACCGCTCTCCGACTCCAAGATCATGAAGATCCTCAACGACGAAGGCATCAATATTGCCCGTCGTACTGTCGCCAAGTACCGCGATGAGCTGAACATCCCCTCGTCGACGGACCGCAAGCAGATTTTCTGAACCGCAATGATGAACCCAGTGCCTGCCCCTCGGGCATAGGATAGGAACATGGCCACGACAATCACCGGACGCCACTACGAAGTCACCGAAAAGATCCGCGACCTCATCACCAGGAAGCTCGACAAAATCATCGAAAAGCTCTTCGACCGGGTCATCGAGGTCCGGGTCGTGCTGCAGGTCGAGAAGTACCGGAACATCTGCGAAGTCCACGTCACCGGCAAGGAGCACGTCGTCAAGGCGGTGCAGGAGTCGGACGAGTCGATGCAGGACGCCATCAACCGCGCCCTCGACCACGTCAAGCGTCAGGCCCAGAAGAACCGGAGCACCATCCGCGATCACCACCGCAAAGACGGCGGCCTGAACAAGACCGTGGCCGGTCTGGTGACGGAATGGGCTGTGCAGGTGCTCGAGCCCGGCCGCCTGCGCAAACCCGGGCCGAAAGGGCTGCCGCGCATCATCAAGACCAACAGTCTGACCATCCTGCCCATGACCATCGAAGACGCCGCCGAATCGCTCGACGGATCGAAGAACGAGTTCATCGTTTTTCGCGATCTCGACAACGACCGCATCTCCGTGATCTACAAGCGCCGCGACAACAACCTGGGGCTGATCGCGCCTGAGGTTTGACGGCCAGCGTTTGCTCCGGTGTGAGAGTGCGTGTATCGTAAACGCATTCGCTCAAAGGGGGCTTGCATGAAATCGTTGCGTTTTCTCGTCGTGGCACTCAGCGTCGCCGTCGTGACCTCCGCGTTCGGGGCCGGTTCCGAAGGTTTCAAGGACTGGGAGAACTCGCCGCAGGGTTATTTCATGACCAGGGCCGAGCATGTGGAATGGAGTGCGCTCAAGACGCCTGAAGAGCAGCAGCACTTTGTCGACCGGTTCCTCGCGAAGCGCGGGCCGGAGTTTCCGGCCATGGTGGCTTCGCGCGCGGCTCAGGCCGACAAACACCTGACGGTTGGGAAACTCGCGGGGTCCAGGACCCTGCGCGGAAAACTCGTCATCCTTTTTGGGCCGCCTTCGGGTATGGACACCAGCAGAGATCTGGATATCAGCGGTGTCCATCGTGATAACCCATATGTCGCCGATGCGTACACCGGCGGTGGCACAGGGGGCGGCGGGATTCAGGGAGGCAGTTTCGATAAGAACGAAGCAGGTATGAGTATGGGTGCGGCAGCGCTGCTCATCAATTATCATTTCACGTACGCGTCGACCGTCGCTGGCCCATTCGACGTGACGATCACGGTCGACCCGAATACGGGAGCAGATCGGTCGCACGACCGCGAAAACTCCAAGAAACTCGATGCCGCGTTCGAAGCGGCTGCCCAGACATCGATCAAGACGAAGTGAGCACGCGGGTCCCCCGAGGACTGCATCGAGACCAAGGTTCGGTCGCTGCTCGCCAGCGAACTCGATGAGCTTGCCCTGAAAATCGTCGCGGGAGACGACCGGCTCGATCGGACCGTTCTCCGGCCGCGCGTGCAGAAACTCGACCTCGATCACCCGCGCGACTTACTTCCTGGAAGAGACGATGGCGCCGAAGGTGACCATGCCCTCGTGCGCATGAGCGCGCATCGGCCAGCGCAATAGAGCGCCGGACGGCGCGGTTGATCAATCCATCGATGTCTGACGCCATCGGCACAGGAGGCTTCAAGTGAGAACACCACGGCTGCTTTTTGTTACAGCGATTCTGCTTTGCTCAACGTTTGTTTACGCCGACGGACTGGTGAACTTCAAAGGCTGGGATGCCACTCCGCAGGCATACTTCATGACCAAAGCGGAGCGCCAGGAATGGTCCACGATTCAGAACGACGACGCGGCGCATAAGTTCGTCGAGAGCTATCTGGCACGGCGCGGCCCCGGGTTTCCAGCCATGTTGGAAGTGCGTGTCGCGGCGGCCGATAAGCATCTGACCGTGGGCAAACTACCCGGCTCACAGACACTCCGCGGGAAGCTTGTCATTCTGCTCGGGCCGCCGTCCTCATTTGAAGCACACGATGTGGCCGACTACTCTCCCATACATCGCGATAACGGAGTGATGGCGGGAGCGCTGACCGGAGGCACCGCAAATGCGGGCGGGGTCGACGAACAGAGCGAAGGAGCCAGGTCGATGGGGAGCGCCACCGTATCGCGCCTTTTCCACTTCACGTACGCAGCCACGCCGGCGGGCCCGCTCGATGTGAACATCATGGCGGATGCAAACAACGGCAAAGACCATCCCAGGGGACGTGACGATGAGAAACGGCTCGACGCCGCGTTCGAAGCCGCTGCCCAGGCGTCCATCAAGACGAAATAGCGCCCTGATTCTCAGAGAAAGCGCGCGAAGCTGACCAGCCGGACGGCGGCCGCAACAGCCGCCGTCCAACTTCCGGAGCATTCGCGCCCGGCTCGTCAGCCGGAAGCACGCGATCGGGAGCGCGGCGTTGAACGTTTGCGTGAACGCGAGACGTGGCGCGCGGTCAACCTCGGGATGCGCGTACCATTGCGTCGTGCCAAACGATCTGGACGACTTCCTTCAGACGACGGTCCGCTCGCTCCTCGGCGCGGAGCTCGATGAGCTTGCCCTCCAAATCGTCGCCGGCGACGACGGTCTCGATCGCACCATCCTCCGTCCTCGCGTCCAGAAACCCGGCCTCGCTTTCGCCGGTTACTACGAATACATCAAGCCATGGCGCGTGCAGATCATCGGCGAGTCGGAGACGAAGTATTTGGAGAGTCTCCCGGCCCGCCTGCGCGAGAAACGGGTGCGCGACGTTTCCGCCCTCGACGTTTCCTGCTTCATCGTGACCAAGGGGATCACGCCACTCGAGGAGTTCAAGCACGAGTGCGAGAAGCGGTCCGTGCCTCTCTTCTCGACGCCGGCGATGTCGTCGACATCGATCACACGCACGACCTACTTCCTCGAAGAGACGATGGCTCCGAAGCTGACCATGCACTCGGGCCTGCTCGACGTCTACGGCATCGGCGTGCTCCTGCTCGGGGACAGCGGCATCGGAAAGAGCGAGTGCGCCCTCGATCTGATCTACCGCGGTCATCGCCTCATCGCCGATGACATGGTCATCATCAAGCGCCATCCGAACGACGTTCTCCTCGGCTATTCGAACGATCTCCTGCGCCATCATATGGAGCTGCGCGGCATCGGCATCATCGACATCAAGGACCTCTTCGGCGTCGCCTCGACGCGCGACGTGAAGCCGATCGACATGGTGGTGCGGCTGGAGAAGTGGGTGGAGGGGACGGAATACGACCGCCTCGGCATCACCGGCGAGACCTACGAGCTCCTCGGCGTGAAGAAGCCCTACGTTCGCCTCCCCGTGGCCTCGGGACGAAACCTGGCCCTCCTGGTCGAGATCGCCGCGCGCAATCACCTGATGAAGCTGCAAGGCTACGACTCCGCCCGCGCCTTCCTGGGCCGTATCGACGCCCAGATCGCCCGGCAGGGGAGTGCCGCCATCGAGTCGCTGCCCCCCTCCAACCCCGAGGAGAAGGCCAGCTCCGAGCTGCGCAGCATGTACACCAAATCGCGCTTCCAGCCGGATGTGCTGGACCGGACGAGAAGGCAGAGGTAACCCGATCGATCGTTCAGAGATCGTGACCTGTCCACCCGAGATCGCAACCCTCGGCTCGGGATAAACTGACGGCAATGCCTCGGCCCGAATATCTCGTCATCATTACAGGCCTCTCCGGCTCGGGGAAGAGCTACGTGCAGTCGACGCTGGAAGACGTCGGCTTTTATTGCTGCGATAACCTGCCCATCGGGTTGATCGAGCCGTTCCTGGAGGAGGTCGGCGCGCACGAGAACGCCAATAGGGTCGGGATCGTCGTCGACGTGCGGACGCACGACTTCGCCAACATCTTTCCTACCTTTTACCGGGAACGGATTCAGAAGCTGGTCGGACATGTGGTCCTGATCTTTCTCGAGGCCAGCGACGAGGTGCTGGCGCGGCGCTATTCCGAGACGCGGCGGCCGCATCCGCTGGCCAAGGATCAGCCGCTCATCCAGGCCATCGCCGCCGAGCGGGCCGCGCTGACCGAGGTCAAGTCGCTGGCCAACATGGTACTCGACACCTCGCAATTCTCCGTTCACGAGCTCAAGGCCGAGGTCATGCGGCGCTTCGAGCTGAAAGACGAAAAAGTGACGATGTTAGTAACGATCGTCACATTCGGCTTCAAGTACGCCATGCCGTACAACGTCGATCTCCTCTTCGACGTCCGCTTCCTCCCGAACCCGCATTTCGTCGAAAAGCTGCGGCCGAAGACCGGACTCGATCCCGAGGTGGTGGAGTACCTGAAAGCACAGCCGGGATACGACGTCTTCTACGGGAAGCTGCTCGACTTCGTCGCCTATCTCCTGCCGCTGTATCAGCAAGAGATGAAGAGCTACCTGACGATCGGCATCGGTTGCACGGGCGGAAAGCACCGCTCGGTGGCCGTCGGCCAGCGTCTGGCCGAGGATCTGTCCGAGCAGGGATACGCGATCGAGATCGTGCATCGGGACTGCAAGAGGTAGGTGGCGAGCGAGCGAACGTAGCGCCGTTGGCTCGACGGCCGGACCGCCAGCGGCTCGCTGGCAGTTCTGAACCCGCCGCCGAGCCGGCAGCGGTCCGGCCGGCGGGCCGCCGGCGCTACGCTCGCCGGCGCTACGCTGTCGATCCTTCCGTTTGCTCTATGATTCGCCCGCTGCAAGGGGAGAGTTGATTGATCGGTGCTTTGATCGTAACCCACGGGAATCTGGCGAATGAGCTGCTCATCGCGGCCCGGAAAATTGAATCGACCGTCGGGGTGATCGAGGCGGTGCCGCTGGAATGGACCGACACGGTCGATGAAGCGCGGGAGAAAATCCGCCTGGCGCTGGAGCGGGTCGGAGCCAACGACGGGGTGATCATCTTCACCGACATGTTCGGCGGGACGCCCAGCAACATCAGCCTGTCGTTTCTGGAGAAGGACCGCGTCGAGATCATCACCGGCGTGAACCTGCCGATGGTGGTGAAGTTCGCCATGCTGCAACAGGACGGCAAGGACCTCACGGCGCTGGCGCATGCCATCAGCGAGCGAGGCTCGAAATCGATCCGGGTGGCCTCCGATCTCCTGTCCGCCGACCGCCGCGCCGGAGAGGCCTCGTGATCGAGCACGACATCGAGATCAAGAACAAACTCGGCCTGCACGCCCGTGCGGCGGCGAAGCTCGTGCATACGGCAGCGCGCTTCCGCTCCGACATCAAGATCCGCAAAGGGGACGAGGAGGTCGACGGCAAGTCGATCCTGGGCATCCTCCTCCTGGCCGCCGGCCGCGGTACGACGATCACCATCAAGGCCAACGGGGACGATGAAGCCGAAGCGGTCGAAGCGATCGAGAAGCTGATCGACGCCAAATTCGATGAAGTAGAATGAAGGCAGCTGTTAGCTCTCAGCTCCTAGCTCTTAGCTCTTGGGCGGCGATGGATTCCTAAGAGCTGACAGCTAAGAGCTATGCTTACAGAACCCGCAGCACGACTGGCCACGGCCTCCCGCAGCGCCATCCGCACGTACAAGGGGATCGGTGTTTCGCCGGGCATCGCCATCGGGCGGGCGGTCATCATCGAGCGACGTGAGGCGGCGGTCTATCGCGTGCCCATCCGCGACGAGGAGATTCCCTCCGAGGTCAATCGGTTTCTGGAGGCGCTGGAGAAGACGCAAAGCCAGCTCCACGACCTGAAGGTCCGTGTAAGCCGTTCGATGGGGGAGGAGTACGCATCCATCTTCGAAGCGCACGCCATGATGGTGAGCGACCCGTCGTTCGCCGACAAGGTCGTGCAGAAGATCGAGGCGGAACAGGTCAACGCCGAATGGGCCCTGGCCGAGGTGCAGGAAGAGCTGCAGGCGCGCTTCCGCAGCTTCGATGACGTCTATCTCCGCGAGCGCGTAGCCGACGTGAAAGACGTCGCCGACCGCGTGCTCAAGAATCTGCAGGGCATCTCCCATCACGACGTCTCGGAGATCACGCACGATGTGATCATCCTGGCAGACGATCTGACGCCGTCCGATACGATCCACTTCAACCGCCGGCCGATCGTCGGATTCGCGACGGAGGCGGGCGGACGGACTTCGCACACGTCGATCATCGCCAAGTCGCTGTTCATGCCGGCCGTGATCGGCGTGCCGCGCCTGACCAAGGTCGTCGACAACGATGAGATGGTGATCCTCGACGGATACGAGGGCACAGTCCTCGTCAATCCGACGCAGGCCATGATCGCCGAATACCAGACGCGGGTGATTCGCCACGAAGAGGCCGAGCGGCGCTTGCTCGAGAACCGCGATCTGGAAGCGGTGACAAAAGACGATCGCCGCATCACCCTGCAGGCGAACATCGAGCTGGTGGAAGAGCTGAAGGACGCCATCCGCTTCGGCGCCGAGGGGATCGGGCTCTATCGCTCCGAGTTCCTCTACATCTCGAAGAGTCCGCTGCTGCCGAATGAGGAGGAGCACTTCCAGCTCTACCGCGCGCTGGCCGAGGCCACGGCGCCGCGGTGGTGCGTGATTCGTACGTTCGACCTCGGCGGGCGCAAGCTGGCCAAGGAGGTCATCGGCAGCAAGGAGAGCAATCCGGTGCTCGGCCTGCGCGGTCTGCGCCTCTGTATGAAGCACCGCGACATGTTCCGCACGCAGTTGCGGGCGCTGCTGCGGGCCTCGGCGTTCGGCAGGATCAAGATCATGTTTCCGGTGGTCACGAGCGTGCAGGAGCTGCGGCAGGTGAAGACGCTCGTCCGCGAGCTGAAGGCCGATCTCGACGCCGAGGGGATTGCCTACAACCCCGAGCTACCGATCGGGATCATGATCGAGGTGCCGTCCGCCGCGATCATCGCCGACATCCTGGCCACCGAGGCGGACTTCTTCGCCGTCGGGACGAACGATCTCATTCAGTACTCGCTGGCCATCGATCGATCGAACGAGAACGTCAGCTATCTCTACGAGCCGCTCCACCCGGCGTTGCTGCGCCTGCTGAAGTTCATCATCGACGCCGGACACAAGGCCGGGATCCCGGTCTCGCTCTGCGGCGAGATGGCGTCCGATCCGCTCTTCGCGGTGGTGCTCCTTGGGCTGGGGCTCGAGATCTTCTCGATGAATCCGTCGTCGATTCCGGTCATCAAGAATGTCATTCGCTCGGTGCGTTACAAAGACTGCAAGCGGATTGCGGAAGTTGCCCTGACGAAGAAGACAGCGCAGGAGATCGAGGAATTCGTCATCGAGAGCGTGGCCAAGCATTTCCCCGAGGGGCTGGTGAACAAAGACCTATGATCGACGATCGACTTTTCGCGACGCTGCCGATCAAACGCGTTCCGAAGCCGTGGGGCTACGAGTTGATCTTCGCAAAGACGGACCGCTACGTCGGCAAGATCCTGCACATCAATCGGGGCGAGAGTCTCAGCCTGCAGTTCCACGAAATCAAAGAAGAGACCCTGTTTGTTGTATCCGGCGAGCTCAGGCTGACGATCGAAGTCGGAGGAGACCGGCGGGAATTGATGCTGCGAACGGGTGAAGCGTTTCACATTCCACCGCGGATGATCCATCGAATGGAAGCAATGAAAGACACGGACGTCGCGGAAGTGTCGACGCCGGAGCTCGAGGATGTTGTCCGGCTCGACGATCGATACGGCCGCACCGGTACAAATACCCCATGAAACGACTCATCGCCATCGCGGTCTTCCTCGTTGCGGTCGCCGGCATTGCCGATGATGATTCGCCGCTCGTGAAGGCGGCCAAAGCGAGCGGCGGGCCGAAGAAGAAGACGACGAAAAAGGTCATCACGAACGCGGATCTGACGAAGCCCTCAAACACGGCAGCAGCGACAACGACTGCGCCTGCACCCAAGGCAACAGCGTCAAAGACTCCGGCGGCCGCGCCGAAAGGGTCGATCGCGGCGCACGATAAGCTCCTCCATGACCGAGCCGCGGCGCAGACTCGCATCGATCTGGCCCAGGCCAAGGTGAACGATCTCGGCAAGGAGCTCGATCGCGTCGAGCAGGCCTATTACGCGGAGAACGATCCGAACTATCGCGACAAGACCATCGCCGAGCGTTTCGAGCAGACCAAGAAGCAGCTCGAAACGGCGAGGAAAGAGCTTGCGGACGCCACCGATGCGCTGGAGAAACTGAAGTGAAGTCCTTCTTCATCGAAACGTGGGGCTGTCAGATGAACGATCTCGACAGCCAGCGGCTCTCCGGCAGCCTCAAGCTTCGCGGATATCGCCGCGTGGAGAACGAAGGGGAGGCGGACCTCATCCTTCTGAACACGTGCTCGATCCGCGACAAGTCGGAGCAGAAGGTGTTCTCGCACCTCGGGCGGCTGCGCGAGTTGAAGAATGAGCGTAATGACCTGCGGATCGGCGTCTGCGGCTGCGTGGCCCAGCAGGAAGGGGAGGCCATCCTTCACCGTGCGCCCTGGGTCGATTTCGTCATGGGTCCCGGCAACGTCGGTCACCTCGATCAGATCCTCTCGGGCGATCGCAAGGTGGCCATCGACTTTCCCGACGACCGCAACTATGACTACCTGACCGTCGACCGCCCCTCGGCCACAAAAGCGCAGGTGACGATCATCGAGGGGTGTAACAAGAACTGCACCTTCTGCATCGTGCCGACGACGCGAGGCCGCGAGGTCTCGCGTCCGTTCGACGACGTGCTGAAGGAGGTGCGCGCGGCCGTCGTTTCCGGCCGTGTCGAGATCGAGCTGCTGGGTCAGACCGTCAATGCCTATCGATGCCCGGTTACGGGCCGCGATTTCGGTTCGCTGCTGTCAGCGGTCGCGGAAGTCGATCATGTGGCCCGGCTGCGCTTCATGACCTCGCATCCGGCCGAGGTGAATGACTCGATGATCGCGGCCATGCGCGATCACGGAAACGTGTCGCGCTATCTGCACCTGCCTGTGCAATCGGGATCGTCGAAGATCCTTCGACGGATGAAACGGCTCTACACGCGGGAGAATTATCTCGATACGATCACCCGCATCCGCGCGGCCATCCCGGAGATCCACTTCTCGACCGATGTGATCGTCGGCTTCCCAGGGGAGACCGAAGAGGATTTCGAGCAGACGCTGTCGCTCATCGCTGAGGTCCGCTACGGCTCGATGTTCGCGTTCAAGTACTCGCCGCGTCCGGGCACGCCGGCGTTGAAGATCGGTGCGCCTATCGAGGATGGGATCGCATCGGAGCGCCTGACCCGGGTGTTTGATCTGCACGAGCGGATCAAGCGTGAACATCTGGATTCGTATCGCGGCCGTATTCTGGACGTGCTGGTTGAGGGCCCAAGTAAGCATGACGCGGCGATGATGACCGGACGCACGGACCATAACGTCGTGGTGAACTTCAGCGGCGACTCATCGGCGCGGCCGGGGAGTATGCTGGGCGTGCTCATCGAGCATGCGCAGCATCACACGCTGCGCGGGGAGGCCGTCGCATGAATGAGCTGGTACCGATGTCGATCAAGGGGCTGATGCTCGACCCCGTCTCCAATTCACCGATCGTCGTGCTGAAGGATGAGGAGGAGAAGTTCTTTCTCCCGATCTGGGTGGGCATTTTCGAGGCGAACGCCATCGCCCTGCAGCTCGAGAACGTCTCCACGCCGCGCCCGATGACGCACGACCTGCTGAAGAGCGCCATCGCCCAACTGGACGCGCGCGTTACGCGCATCGTCATCAACGATCTCCGCGACTCCACCTTCTTTGCCCAGATCCGGGTGATGGTCAGCCGTGCCGGCGCCGACACGATGCTGGAGCTGGACGCGCGCCCGAGCGACGCCATCGCCCTGGCCCTGCGCACCGAAGCCCCGATCTACGTGGCCCAGTCCGTGCTCGATCAGGCCCAAACCATTTCGCCTGATTCCGAGGACAAGGACGAGAAGACAAAGAACTGGTTCGAGCAACTGGATGCTGAGGATCTGGGTAAGTACAAGATGTGAGTTTCCCGGGGGTCGGGGGTCGGGAGTCGGAGAGAATCGATACTCGACAAGTTCTGCCTTCTCCGACCCCCGACCCCCGACTCCCGACCCCCGACACCGCAGTTGTCCCTTACAATCCAACCCGCCCAATGATCATCACCGTAGCCAACCAAAAAGGCGGGGTCGGCAAGACGACCACCACCATCAACCTCTCCGCCGCCGTCGCAAACAAAGGCCATAGAACGCTGCTGATCGACCTCGACCCGCAGGCGAATAGCACGATGAGCTACGTCGACCCGCGGTCGATCACGCGGTCGATGTTCGACGTGCTCGTGAGCGAGGAGCTGGGGCTGAACGACGTCATCGTCCCGACGCCGCTGCCGAATCTCTTCCTGGCGCCGTCGAAGATCGCTCTGGCCAAGCTGGAGTCGAAGCTGATCGGCGAGATCGACGGCCCGTTCCGGCTCAAGGACAAGATGAAGGACGCGCCCGCGGAGTACGACTACATCTTCATCGACACGCCGCCGACACTGGGCATGATCACCGTCAACGCCATGGTGGCGTCGACGCACGTGCTCGTGCCGATCCAGTCGTCGTACTTCGCCCTGGAGGGGACGGACGATCTGCTGGAGACGATCGAGAAGATCAAGGCGCGTCCGAATCCGAATCTCCAGCTTCTGGGTGTGGTCATCACCATGCACGACAAGCGCACCACGCTGGCGCGCGATATCCACGAGCAGATCGGCCAGGTCTTCGGCGAGCGGCTTTTCAATACCGTCATCACGAAGTCGATCCGCCTCGAAGAAAGCCCCGCCTACAAAGAATCGATCTTTACCTTCGCTCCACGATCGAGCGGGGCGATGGAGTACTACTCGTTGAGCGAGGAAATCCTTTCCCGAGTCTGAGGTTACCGATGAGCATGAAACGCGGACTACCCGAGCGCGCCACCATGCGGCACGATGCCCACTTCGTAGAGGAACTGACCCGCCGTTCGGGGCGGCACATCGGCTCGATGATCCCGCTGGAGCTGATCGAACCGAACGCGGAGCAACCGCGCACGAACCTCGGCAACATCGAGGAGCTGGCGTCATCGATCCGCGAGAAAGGGGTGCTCGAACCGATCCTCGTTCGCGCCGCCGGCCCGAACCGCTACCAGATCATCTCGGGTGAGCGCCGTTTCCGCGCCGCCACGCTGGCCGGCCTCGACGAGATTCCGGCCATCGAGCTGGACGTCGATGACAAGGAGCAGCTCGAGATCGCCCTCATCGAGAACATTCAGCGCAAAGACCTGACGCCGTTCGAAGAGGCCGAGGGGTTCTTCGTACTGCAGCAGAAATTCGGCTACACGCACGAGAAGATCTCGCATGTCATCGGCAGGTCGCGCACGACGATCACGGAGACCCTTTCGATCAACGACATCCCGGACCGCATCCGGGCCATGTGCCGCGAGGCCGGCATCTCCAACAAGTCGATCCTCGTGCAGATCGCCAGAGCAGGGGACGAAGAGGCGATGGAGGACGTCGTCCGCCGCTTCGCTGCCGGAGAACTAACGCGCGATGAGGTGCGCAAGCAGACCGCGAGACCGGAGCCGAAGAAAGCCGGCCGGCCGAAGAACTTCACCTGGCAGGTGAAGGACAAGGCCTTGCCGTTCACGGTGAACCTCAGCTTCCGGAAGGCGAACGTGGACAAGCGGGAGATCGCGGAGGCGCTGCGGGAGTTGTTGCGGAGGATCGAGAGCGAATGACAATCGTAGCGCTGACGGCTCGTCGGACCGCCAGCGGTTCGCTGGCGGATTCGTGAGCACTATCGCCGCCGAGCCGGCGGAGGTCCAGCCGGCGGGCCGCCTGCGCTACGATTATCGCGATTGACATCAGCATCGCTACCCTCTATCCTCCCGCCCCAACATGTCACGCCACACCGTTTCGATGATGAGCCGAATGGTGATGCGCCGCCCGGGCGCGGACGCGTAGACTGACTGCCTCCTCGACCCGGGTCCCTCCTAAAGCCTTTCTCCCCGACAAGTCAGCAACATGAGAGTCCGCCGCCATTCGTGCGGCAGGAGGGGAACGACATGTACCGTTTCGACACACTCGCTATCCATGCCGGACAGCCGAACGACGAGGTTACCGGCGCAGTCACTGTTCCGATCTATCAGACCTCGACCTTCGGGCAACTCGAACCGGGAGTTCATCGCGGCTTCGGCTACGCACGCACGGAACATCCTACCCGGCGCGCTCTGGAAGAATGCCTGGCCTCGCTCGAGGGCGCGCGATACGGGCTCGCGTTTGCCAGCGGCATGGCCGCAATTCACAACGTCCTCTCGCTGCTGCGTCACGGCGATCACGTCGTCTCGACGCAGGACCTGTATGGCGGGGCATGGCGAATCTTCACGAAATACTTCTCCAAGTTCGGCGTCGACTTCACCTTCGTCGACAGCAGCGACGTCGTTGCGGTCGAGCGGGCCATTCGTCCCGAGACGAGGCTGCTCTGGCTGGAAACGCCGTCCAATCCGCTGCTGAAGACGACCGACATCGCCGCGTGCAGTGCCATCGCGCGCCGGGCGGGGATCCGAACCGTCGTCGACAATACGTTCGCAACCCCGGTGCTGCAACAGCCGATCGCCCTCGGCGCAGACATCGTCGTCCACTCGACCACCAAGTACATCAACGGGCACAGCGACACGCTCGGCGGTGCTGTCATCACAGACGATGAGTCGGTCTTCACCGAGCTGAAGTTTTTCCAGAACGCCATCGGCGCCGTTCCCGGACCACAGGATTGCTTCCTGATCCTGCGCGGCATCAAGACGCTTCCGCTGCGCATGGCCAGGCATTGCGAGAACGCAAGGGGAGTGGTCGACTATCTCCGGTCGCACGACCGGGTCGCGCGCGTCCACTATCCGGAGTTCGGCGCCATCGTCTCGTTTGAGCTGGATGCCGAGGTCGACGACACCATCTCGTTCACCAAGCGCCTTCGCCTGTGGACGCTGGCGGAGAGTCTCGGCAGCGTGAAGAGCCTCTTCTGTCATCCGCCGACGATGACGCACGCTTCGGTCGAGCCAGAGGTCCGCCGTCGCGTCGGGATCGCGGATGGATTGATCCGTCTGTCAGTTGGGCTGGAAGACGTTCGCGATCTGATCGACGATCTCGACCATGCGCTGGCGGATGTGGCGACGCCGAGGAGGGTGGCATGCGCCGGATAAACATCGGGCTCCTCGGGTGCGGCACCGTCGGCCGTGGCTTCGTCGACCTTCTGGCTCGTGAGCGTGAACGTATCC
The DNA here is from genome assembly GCA_035482045.1 of Thermoanaerobaculia bacterium. Taxonomy (GTDB): domain Bacteria; phylum Acidobacteriota; class Thermoanaerobaculia; order Gp7-AA8; family Gp7-AA8; genus JADGNZ01. Next base: position 92,758 of record DATHRD010000060.1, on the reverse strand, counting down.
GAGGCCGCGACGGTGTCGACATCGCCGTCCGGCGCATTCTGATTCGCGACCTTGGGAAGCCCCGTCCGGGGATCAATCCTGCATTGCTGAGCACCTCGGCGATCGACATTCTGGACGACGGCTGCGACATCATCGTCGAGCTGGTCGGCGGTGTTCACTCCGCCGGCGCCTATGTTCGTCGAGCGCTTGCGAACAGCCGACACGTTGTGACGGCCAACAAGGCGCTGTTGTCCGATGCCGGAAGAGAGCTATTCGCAACGGCAGCGCGCAATCGCGTGCGAATCGGGTTCGAGGCCAGCGTCTGCGGCGGGATTCCGATCGTCCGGGCGTTGCGGCACGGCCTGGCCGGCGATCGAATCGAATCGATCAGCGGAATCCTCAACGGAACGTGTAACTACATCCTGACGCGGATGGAGCAGGACGAGCTTGAATTCAGCGAGGCGCTACGGTTGGCCCAGGAGCGAGGATTCGCCGAGGCCGACCCGTCGCTCGATATCGATGGCGGTGACGCTGCGCAGAAGCTGCGCATCCTCGGCGAATTGGCCTTCGGGCCGCAGACCGTACGGATGCGCGTCCACGGGATCGGCGATGTCACGAGGGCGGAGATCGAGCAGGCCCGGGCCAGGCGGTGTGTCGTAAGGCATGTAGCCACGGCGCGCCGCATTGCCGGCGGGATCGAGATGCGGGTCGAACGACGCGAACTGCCGGAGTCGCATCCCTTGGCCGCGGTACGCGACGAGAACAACGCCGTGGTCATTCGGGGGCGAGCGGTGGGAGAGATGATGTTTCAGGGAAAGGGAGCGGGTTCGCTTCCGACAGCAGCAGCCGTACTGTCTGATGTGATCGAGATCGCCAGCGGTCCGGAGCGCACGCGTCATTTAACATAATCGCTCTTAGTAGACGCTGTGGAAACCCTGAACGCGCGCAACCTCATAGCGACCAGTCTCGCCACCATCAAGGCGATAAAGCAATTTTGGCAACAGCGAAGGACAAATTGCTTCTGCGAGAGGCGAAATGCCCTGGCGAACGACACCTTTGCGCTCCAGTGGAAGCGAAATCTGCTCTCCGGGAGGGCGATTTCGCTCAAAAACAGTCGGTTTGCACGACACCAGGAGCAAATTCTCCTCCTTCGTAGGTCCATGGCCCTCTTCGAGAGCAGATTTTGCTTCTGCAGGAGCAAATTCTCCTCCTTCGTAGGTCCATGGCCCTCTTCGACAACAGATTTTGCTTCTGAGGGAGGACGAACCTGCCAACTCACGGCAGTTTTGCCCGCATCAGACACTCTTCGTGGTCGGGACAAGCATCAGCGACGATTAGAGCTGCTTGCCCCGCAGTTCTAGTTGACGCCGGACACACGTTTCTCCAGGCACGGAGCAAGCATCTGTCCCCTCGGGCTGTGCCGAACCGCCGCGCCAAACTAGGACCGGTATCTTTAGTGCGAGGCCGAGGGAATATCTCCCGACGTCACTTCCTTAAGGCAGAAAGGTCCGAGTTCCCGAGAGGAGTCACCAGGGATGCGTCATGCACTTTGTGTCATGTCATTCGCCGCAGCTTGCTTTGTCGCGTCCACCTTGCGCGCCCAGTCACCGCCGGTCCATCTCCAAACCGTGACGGTCGATTGCTGGACAAACACGCCCCCGAAGTTCTGTAACAACGCCGCGCTTGATCCGTCAGAATGGGATTTCTCCACGATCAATCTGAACACCCCCTGGTCGACGACCTGCACCTACACCGATCCCCTGCCGCAGGCCTCAGCAGTCCTTGCGATCCAGGCCATACCGTGGGCGCAATATTGCGGAGACGACTTCACGACACACGCGTCCTACGCCACACGACTCGACGGCGAAAACGGCGACATCCCAGCGGTGGCTTCCGACGACGGTTTTCACTGCGCCTGCGACGACATCGTCGGTTCGTTCGTCAACTACACCGGCAAGAACTACCATCCCGGTGACGCAAACACTCTCGATCTGTTCGGTGACGGTAACGCAGCCTACAGCATGCGGCTGTATCGAGTGGACCTCTCCATTTTATACACCGATGCTGCGCCTAAGTACTCTGTTCAAGTGGGATTTGAAACGCCCGGCACAGCGCCGGCGCTCTTTACCAAGGTGACAACCAGCGCACCACTCACCCTGCAGGTTCCGCTCGGAGCGGTGTTCACGGTGGGCCTGCAAAAGACGACTGCTCTCACTCTGATTCCGACCCCGCTCAACGCGATCTTCGGTGCCGGTGTCAGCACCGTGCAACCTGCCGTTCCGTTGATGCCTACCGCGACCGTCATGCCCGTTGTGCAAACGCTCTTCGCAGACCACTCTCTGGTCCAGGTCGACAACGACGACGTGTCGGCGACCAAGCGCTTCATCGCCGTGCACTTCGGAACAACGCCGATCACGATGACACCGGTCACATCGGCAGACGATCCGCAAAGGCAGATCAACGTCGAGGTCATCCTCCCAACCGACCTGGGAACGAGCGAGCACAGCTTCAGCGACGGAAGCAATGATCTTGACCTCGACGATTACGTCAGCAATGTCGCTCATAACACAGGGATCCCGCCGCAATACCTCAAGGGGCAAGTGCATCAGGAGGAGTATCTCGGGCGTTACCTTGTCGCTGACAATTGGCGTTACGAACCGGTTGGCTCCGACTTGGAAGACGTCTCTGGCGGCGCGCGACGAGCATATACCGATGCGGACTTCAGCCCCTTTCGGCTCGATGATGCGATCGGAGTCACGTTACATCCCGGCGTCCAGGATGAGCTCGATCCCCGTAACGTCTTCTTTCTTCGACGAGTAGATCCTGCAACGGGATCAGTTGTCGACAGACGGATCAGTGATGCTGACAGAGGAGTCACGGCTCGGGAAATCTGGGACGATAACGACAGCGTTACTGGCAATGGCCACATCCGCATGAATTTCTCCCTGTTTGCCTCACAAGCCGTTCTCGCTTCCATCAATGCTCCTAACAGCACTGTGTTGGACTTCGTGGCCCAAACCCCAACCGCATCAAGTTCCGGTCTGATGCAAGTGATGTGGGACGAGGCCGTTGACGACGATCTCTGGAGCGGCGTCACCATCCCTGGGAGTACGAACCCGGTTCACGAGCCGAAGTATGTATTTGACCGGCGCGACTACATCAATATCGGCGGCGGATCGCTGCAAATTGGCGCGAATAAGGATGTGCAGGATTGGCGCGGCGGTACTGTTACAAAGTTCCCGAGCCTTGATGCATTCGAAGCGGCGATAAACCTGATGATGCGGTATTACAATTTCAAATGGCATGAGGGCCCAGTGCACTATGGCGATAGGGTAGTGACGTACAGCCGAAGCGCAGGGCCAGCCGTACCGGCAGTACCTTTCCCTTAAAGGAGGGACGACTATGAAGCGTTGGATCGCTTTCCATGCACTCCTGATTATGGCTGCTAGTTCAGCGTTGGCCGCGAGCGCCGAGAGCGTCGTGAGTCGTTTCTTTCCGCCGGCCCTTACGGTCGACAACCTCAACAAACCCGTTCCAATTAAGAGTCGGCATTACACGTTTGTTCTTGGCGACTTGAATCACGATGGCACGCAACTCATCTGCGCGGTTTACTGGAACGAACGAGATGGCGCGGTCAGTGTACTCTCACCTGTCGGTGACGGTAGTCTCATTGCAACCGTCAGCCCCGCAGATATGCCTGGTCGGAGCGGCAAAGTGCAACTTCTTGATTTTGACAACGACGGGCGACCAGAGATCGTGGTTACGATGGATCAATTGCGAGGACCGTCCGCAGCGTGGATCTACAAATGGACAGGGGCAGCACTACAACTGATGGGACCGACTGACCCCGAAGGCAGGGACGCTTACAGCAGTGACCTCGCAGATCCGACATTTCTCGACGTGGATGGGAGCGGTTCGATATCTGTCATCGATCACTCATGGGGCCGCGGACCTTGCGTGCAACCCTGCGATGAGGAGCAGGTCTTCGTACAGTACCGCCTGTTTCAGCTGGTCAACGGCAATTTCAAGCCCTCGGGTGACATTGATTGCTTCAAACAGTATCTCCGCGGTACCGGAGCACCTCAAGCTCAGACCGACTCGTTCTCTGCGACCGATCCCGCGGCGCCTAGACAGCTGGTTGTGGTCAACGGTGAACGTGATGGCAGTGCGCGCGCCTCAAGCGCGCGGGTCGTCCTGAATGGTCAATCCGTCGTCGGATCCAGTAGTTTCAATCAGAAGGTAGGAGTCATACGTCTACCCGTCGCCCTGGCAGCTAATAATACATTGACCGTCACCATCGACGGCAAGCCGGGCGCGACAGTAACGGTGCTGCTGTTACCAAGCAAGTAGCGCAAAAGACTTCAAAACGCAACATCCGTAGGATGAGTATGATGCATGGCGCATCGATGCTATTGGCCGTGGTGCTGACGACGCCGGTCGCGGGCTCAGCGCCAGCCGCGACTGTTCAGAATGTCGTCGCCCGGTTTTTCCCAGCGGCACTCACGCTCGATAGCCAAAACAATAGCGTGCCCGGTGAGGATCGTCATTCTGCCTTCGTCGTTGGCGATCTGAACCATGATGGTTCACAATACATCTGTGCTGTCTACTGGAATAACGACTCAGGCGCCATCAGCGTGCTTTCTCCAGCAGGAGATGGCTCAGTGGTCGCGAGTATTCTGCCTAGATACATGGGCGGCGTTGAAGGCGAGGTGGAACTCCTCGACTTGGATCATGACGGACGACCGGAGATTGTGGTTACGATCAGTCGATCGCGTGGTTTGCCAGGGACGTGGATTTTCAAATGGACTGGAACGGCTCTGCGCTTGATAGGGCCTATACATCGCGGGGGCGATGCATACGATAGCGACTTAGCTGATGCAACGTTTCTCGACGTTGATGGAGACGGAACTGTCGCTCTCGTCGATCACCACGTGGGTGGCCGGATCTGTGATGATTGTGATGACTATGAACAGTTCAGCCTGTTCCGGATGCAAAACGGCGATTTGAAGCTCTCGGGCCGGCTCGACAGCTTCCTACAATTCACGCGCGGTACCGGAGCGCCCACGGCTCGAACGGCGACATTCACTGTAGCGGTCAACCCATCGGCGGCACGACAGTTGATTGTGGTTAATGGAGAACGCGATGGCAGTGCGCGCGTCTCCAGCGCGCAAATCGTCCTGAATGGCCAACCGGTCGTGGGCCCCAGTAACTTCAATCAGAAAGTGGGGGTGATCCATTTGCCCGTTGCCTTGTCCGAGAACAATACATTGACTGTAACCCTCGATGGCAAGCCCGGTGGGACGGTCACGTTGCTGCTGCTTCCAACGCCCTAGCCGGGAGCTGGGATCGATAAGGTCACCTGACGGCGTGAGACGGTCTCGTCATCGAGCGATTTCGGCCAGACGCGCGGCAGTTGGCTGGCGCCGGTAGTGCTCCCAAATGTGGCTCGGTCGCAAGCGTCGCGGTCCGGAGCCGAGATCCTCACGCTCCGAGATGGGCAGCACGGCAGAGGGCGGCACCGTTAGGTCCGGGAGTCCCCCGCGGGCCTACGACGATACAATCCTCGGCGCAGATGAAGATCCTGACGCGATACATCTTCAAGGAGATGCTCGGGCCGACCGCGCTCGGCTTTGCCTTCTACACCTTCATCATCCTGATGAAGAACCTCTTCGACTTCGCCGGGATGATCATCAAACGCTCGCTGCCGGCGTCGACCGTGGGCAGGCTGCTGTTCCTCTCGCTGCCGCACATCATCGTCCTCACGGTGCCGATGTCGCTGCTGTTCGGCATTCTCATTGCCGTCGGGCGGCTGTCGTCCGATTCCGAGATCATCGCCATGCGCGCCCTGGGCATCTCCACGCGCACGATCTACCGGCCGGTCTTCCTCTTCAGCTTTCTGGTCTTCCTCATCAACCTTTACCTGATGAATTTCGTGCTGCCGCGCGGCAACGCCGAGTTCTCGGCACTCCGATCCGAGATTTTCACCTCACAGATCGAGAAGGAGCTCAAGCCGCGGGTTTTCTACGATGAATACGAGAACCTGACGATCTTCGTGAACGACATCGATTCGAAGACGCTGCAGTGGAAAGGCGTCTTCGTCGCAGACAGCCGGACCGCGGACGAAACGCGCACCGCCACCAACAGTGCGCCGGTCACGATCGCGCAGCAGATTCAGGACGCGCACCGGGAGGCCGCCCAGCAGCCGTCGATCCTGCCTCAGCGCTCCAGCAACAAGATCATCGTCGCCGAAAGCGGAAACCTTTCGATTCTGAAGCCCAGCAATCAGGTCTGGATGAATCTGAAGACCGCGCAAACACACCTGTGGGATCCGAAGAAACCCGACCGATACGACCTGAACAACAACGTCGTGCAGCGGATGCGGCTACCCGACAAATACTCAGATTCCGGCGGCGGGTACCAGCGTTCACTGCGCGAGATGAGCTTCCGCGAGCTGATGGAACAGGCTCGCTGGTCGCAGTACTCACACGATCCCGACGCACGTGAGACCTATTGGGCGGCCAAAGTCGAGATGAACAAGATGTTCGCGATTCCGTTCGCGTGCATCGTCTTTGGCATCCTCGGCCTGCCGCTCGGCATCACCAACCGGCGCGGAGGGAAAAGCTCAGGCTTCTCTTTGAGTATCGCGATCATCCTTATCTACTACGTGATGATCAACAACGGCGAGCACCTCGCCGATACGGGCAAGATCGGTCCGGCCGTGGCCATGTGGACGCCGAACCTCGTTCTCCTCGCGATCGGCATCTACCTGCTCATCCGGGCTAACCGGGATACTGGCGCGCGACGTTCCGACGTCGGCATTATCCGGCGTCTCGTTCAGGCGATCAAATCGCGGAAGAGAACGGGCGCGGCCGTTGCGGACGAGGAGCCGGCCATCCTCAGCCGTTTCGATATCACCTTTCCGAACACGCTGGACCGCTACATCCTGCGTGAGTTCCTCAAGATTCTCACGCTCGTGCTCGTCTCCACCGCGGCGCTCTTCATCATCGTCGACTACACGGACCTGAGCGGAGACATTCGCACGAATCACATCGCCTTCCACACGGTGGCCACTTACTACCGCTTCCTCATTTTCCAGATCCTGAACTATACGTTGCCGATCTCGGTGCTCGTGTCGACGCTGGTCACCTTCGGCATCTTCTCGAAGAACAACGAGGTCACGGCCTTCAAGTCCGGCGGCATGTCGCTCTACCGAGCCGCCCTGCCGATCGTCGGGATCGCCATGGTGATCAGCATCCTGGCGTACCTCCAGCTCGATTATGTGCTGCCCTACTCGAACCAGCGTGTGGAAGAGGAACGGAACAGGATCAAAGCGAAACGAAACGTGCACGCGATCGCCACACCGCACCAGCAGAGACTGTGGTTCCTTGGCAAAGGCCGCTACATCATCAACTTTCTCGCGTACGACCGCGAAGAGAAAGAGCTGTCACAGGTACAGGTATTCGAGCTTCATCCGACAAAGTTCCGTTTGACGCGGCGTGTGTACGCCGACCACGCACGGTGGGATGGCATCGGCTGGGTGTTTTCGAACGGATGGATTCGCTCATTCGGGGACGACGGCAGCTCGACCGATACGCCGATCACGCGCCCGATCCGTCTTTTCTACAGCGAACGGCCCGAAGACTTTGCAACCGAGGCAAGGGCGCCGGAACAGATGACCTTCGCCCAGTTGCGGCGGTATATCGAAACGATCCGCAACTCCGGCTATGCCGCGGAAGAGCTGACGGTGAAGCTCTACACGAAGACGTCGTGGCCCTTCATCAGCCTGGTCATGGCACTCATCGCGCTCCCGTTCGCGTTCCGCATCGGCAAGCGCGGGGCGCTCTACGGCGTCGGTATCGGCCTGATCCTGGGCATCTTCTACTGGATGGTCTTCGCTGTCTTCACGAAGTTCGGAGAGGTGGGCAACCTGCCGGCTGTTCTGTCCGCCTGGAGCGCGAACATTCTCTTCGCCATCGCGGCGATCTACATGTTCTTGAATGTCGAGACGTGAGGAGCAGTAGGTTAGTAGATTAGTGGGTTAGTAGATTAGTGCGTCAGTGGACCGAATCAGTCAACTCCGCTTCCAATCTAATCCACTGATCGACTAATCTACTAATCGCTAGAACCACTCGCTCCGGCGCCGCGTGCTCGCTTCGAGACGGGGTGTGGCGACGACGTTGGTCAGCACAAACGCGGCCGTCTGCAACAAGCCGTCGGCCGCGCCGACCGAAATCGTGTTCCGGCCACGGTCGAGGACTAGCTGCACGTTGCAGACGGAGGCGGGACAGTCCGCATGCCGCACGTCCGACAGCTCCCCTCGCGAATTCTCTACGGCGATCGCCAGACGCATCGGCGGAAGCGACTCAGGCAGCTTGACCGTCAGAGCGACCGTACAGGTTCGGCCATCGCAGGAGACGTCGCCGGCGCGTACCTCGAAATCGAAGTCGCTGGGCGCCTGCAGCGCGAGCAGCGAAGCCAGCACGCGCGAGTCGAAGTCGGAGACCGTGCGCCGACCGTGCGGAGCGTGGACGCGAAGGTTGCCGATCAGCGGGCGATGATCTGATGGGGCATCGTTGGGAGCGGGGGCGACTGAGGCAGCCGGGGTGTGATCGGCGCGCATCGGCGCCGCCAAGGTACTGACCAGGATCATTGCCGGAACGAGTGCTCCGAGTCGCATCCTACGTCCTCCGCTGTGGCGAACAGTGGATAGAGTAAGCCCAGATCGCGCGTTTGTCGAGTTCTCACGGGGAATCGAAGGTGAGATGGCGAATTCACCTTCTCCGACACCCGACTCCCGACAACCGACACCCACCATCAAATCGCGTTCACGATCTCTTCGCTCAGCCCCGTCCATCGGCGAAGGTATGCACGGCGGTCGGTGTTGTATTTGTCGACGAGTTGCTGGTACTCATCGCTCCTCCCCTGCCGCTCGTACATTTTTTTCGGCTGCAGGTAGTCGGCGTCGTCGATGCCCGGCACTTCCGTCGCCACGAGATAACCGAAGTCCGGATCCTTCTCCCACTTGATGGTTCCCTCGGCGATGGCTTTCACGACCGCTGACGAATGCTGGATCTTCACCTTCTTCGAGCGCTCGTCCTTCTCGTCCCCTCCGATGCGTCCGGTGTTCATCAGATAGACGTCCATGGGACTGGCCTTCATCAACTCCAGCATGCGGTTGCCTTGAAAGGCGTGCAGGAGTGGGAAGAACGGATTCGTTCCCGGCACTCGCAGCGACTTGCCGGCTTCGGCCGCGCCGCCGGCGCTCGTTCCCTTCGTCTCACCGAGCATGAAGTACGCGGCGGCGAGCGGTCCTTCCAGCTTCGCCACCGCCGGGATGATGTTTTCGTTGCGGTTGAGGATGAGCAGGAAGTCGACGTTGCTGACCTCGCGTGCATCGAAAGCGCCGGCCACATCGTCCATCCGGATCACCGCCCGCCCGTTCGGCGTGTAGGAGGTATCGAAGTAGTCGATCTTGCCGCCATCGTCCTGCGACACGTTCTCGAGGTACGCGTACGGCGAGGCGCAGGCGTGGTAGATCGTCGGCTCGTCCTTCGGATTGAGGCCGAACGTCTTGGCGAAGCAACCGTTCTCGGTCGCGAACACCTTGCCGCCCGGCATCAGCGCGCAGAAGTCGTCCTGGACAGGCTGCGAGTTGTTCTGTTTCGTGAAGGTCGTCGTGGTCTTGCCGGTACCGGAAAGGCCCACTATGAGACCAACACGTAGCCCCACCTTGTTCGGGCCGTCTACCGGGATGACTTTACAGCCCGCGTGCAGGGCCAGGCCTCCCCGCTCGTAGACGATCTTGTTCCACATCCGAAGGCCGCCTTTTTTCGACTCTCCGAAGTAGTCGGAGTTGAAGACGCGCGTGATGAACGCTTCGAGATCCACCGCGATCAGCCGTTCATCCGGATACCCCTCGGCTTTCAGGTTCGGCGTGTAAATGACGGTCACGGTCGGCTCAAAGCCTTCGAGATCCGCCGGCGTGGCCGGATAGTAGAGATGCTGCTGCATTCCGGCGATGTTCGCGTTGGCCTTCTCGATGATGAGGCGCGCCGGGACGCGAAACTGCGGATCGTTGCCGATGAATCCGTCGACGACGAGCATGTCCCGCGTCCTGATGTAATCGTTCTGCAGCCTGGCCATGCGGTCGTACTCGGCGCGGCTGATCGTCTGATCGGAGTGATGCTCCGGCGTGTCGGTGGCGACGAAGGTCGAGCCCTTCGAGCGCGAGACCACCTTCGTGGCCACGTTGACGTTGCCAAACTCCGTTTTCCGGCAGTTCTTCATCTCCTCCGTGAACTGGCGGAGTTGCTCGGGCGACGGGTTCCAGACCACCGACTTCGGCTCGACGGGAAGCGTCAGGATTTCGGTCATGAGTTCATCCTCTCGGCGGTTCAGACTGTGGGTTGGATTCACGCAAGGATTGCGACTGAACGGCTGCAGGCGCCCTGCCCACGAAGGTGCGCGATTTTACATGAAACCGTAGAATGCGCGGCTGATGCGGATCGCGATCATCGGTGCCGGCGGTGTGGGCGGCTATTTCGGCGGCAAGCTCGCTCATGGCGGCTCTGACGTCGTCTTCATCGTACGAGGAGCGACGCTCGATGCCCTGCGCACGAGCGGGCTCCGGGTCGACAGTATCAAGGGCGATTTCGCCGTCGAACGGCCAAACGCCACGGACGACCCGGCTATCGTTGGCAAAGTCGACGCCGTCTTTATCACCGTCAAGACATGGCAGATCGCCTCGGCCGCGGAATCCATCAAACCGATGATCGGCGACGACACGATGGTTATTCCGCTCGAGAACGGGATCGACGCTCCCGACCAGCTCGCGGCGGTCCTTGGACACGACCATGTTCTTGGTGGCCTGTGCGGCATCGTCAGCTTCATCGCCCGGCCTGGCCACATCCGCCACATCGGCGCCGAGCCATTCGTGATGTTCGGCGAGCTCGACAACCGCCGAACGACGCGCGTGGAGCGACTTCGCGACGAGTGCCTCCGTGCCGGCGTGCAGGCAGACATACCGTCCGACATTCACCACGCGTTGTGGTCGAAGTTCGTCTTCATCGCGCCGATGAGCGGTATCGGCGCGGCGACGCGAGTCCCGATCGGAGTCTGGCGGTCGATGCCGGAAACGCGTGAGCTGGCGAAGCGCGCCATCCGTGAGATCGCCGATCTCGCACGCGCCCGCGGAGTCGACCTCGGCGACGAGGCCGTCGAGCGAACGCTGGGGCGCTTCGACGGCCTTACTCCGGATGCGACGTCTTCGCTCCAGCGAGACATCATCGATGGCAAGCCTTCCGAGCTGGATGCACAACTGGGCGCCGTCGTGAGGCTCGGCCAAGCCGCCGGAGTGCCTACACCCGTGTGCGAAACGCTGCTGGCACTTCTCCTGCCGCAGGAACTGAACGCCCGGAAACATTGAGAAGCCGCCCCGCTGTCGCATACCATCACCGCGGATGTCCAAGCCTCGAAAAACTGCCGTCATTCGCGACGCAAAGATCCATCCGGCCATCGCCGAGGCAAGGCGGGTGCTGGAAGTCGAATCGGCGGCCATCCTCGGCATCATCGACCACCTCGACAACACATTCGTCGACGTCGTCGAGCTGATCAACGCCTCGGCCGGCCGCATCGTGACGATGGGACTCGGCAAGTCCGGCATCATCAGCAAGAAGGTCAGCGCCACGCTCGCGTCCACCGGCACGCCGTCCTTCTTTCTCCATCCCGCCGAAGCGATTCACGGGGACCTCGGCATGATCGTCCGAGGCGACATCGTCCTGGCCATCTCCAACTCCGGCGAGACCGAAGAGCTGCTGCGGCTCCTTCCCAGCATCAAGCGCATCGGAGCAGAGATCGTGGCCATCACTGGCAACCCGCAGTCGTCGCTGGCAAAAGGGGCCGACTATCACCTCTCCGCGGCCATCTCGAAGGAGGCCTGCCCGCTCGGGCTGGCGCCGACCGCTTCCACGACTGCAACACTGGCTCTCGGCGACGCGCTGGCAATGGCCCTGCTCGTGCGCAAGGGCTTCAAAGAGGAAGACTTCGCGTTTCTGCATCCTGGCGGAAAGCTCGGGAAGCGCTTCCTTCGCGTGTGCGACCTCATGCACTCCGGCGCGCAGACACCAATCGTTCGGCTGGCCACGCCGATGCACGACGTGATCTACGAGATGTCGGCCAAAGGCTTCGGCATTACCGCCGTCGTCGATGACGAAGGCACCCTGGAAGGAGCCATCTCCGACGGCGATCTACGGCGCCTGTTGCAGCGGGACACGGAAATCCTCAAGAAAACCGCGGCGGACTGCATGAAGCCCGATCCTGTCACGATCGACGGCAACGAGCTTGCCTCCGCCGCACTCGAGAGGATGGAGGAGCGCAAGATCACCTCGATCTTTATCGCCGACGCTTCGGGTCGCGTCGAAGGTATCATTCACCTCCACGACCTCTGGGGGCTGGAACTCTTCTGATGGATTCGACGACTACAGTCGTACTGCGCTATCGCGACGGACGGACGGAGCGGGCCACGCTCATCGAGACCGACATCGACCGGCAGATCGTCCGCGTAACGCGCGACGACGGCGCCAGCGATGATGTTCCGTTCTCTACGCTGAAAGGGCTCTTCTTCCCGCACCACGATCATGACGAGGAGGCCGAGTCGCCGGCAGGCAGCACGATTGCAGTGGAGTTTGCCGACGGCGAGGTCATCCGCGGTGTGGCGCACTACAATCCCGAGCGCAACGGCTTCTTCCTTTACCCGCTCGATCGGAGCAAGAACGACCGCATCTTTGTTGTCAATTCTGCGATCGTTTCGATCGAAGTCGAAAAACTGTAAAGCGTTTCATGCGCTACAGAGTTGTTCGGTCTGGCACCTGGAACTCAGCAACCGAGGAACTCAGTAACCTCCCCACATGAAAATTACGACACTCCTTCTCGCACTGACTATCGCCGCCACCACCGCGTCGGCGGCCGAGCTCGATCGTGCTGCCGCCGCGCTCGCCGGCACCGAGGCGCAATTCACGCAGCGTTTCACGCCAAAAGGGTTCAAGAACAGCCAGGTCGACAGCGGCAGCGTCGTTTTCGGAACGCTGCCGATGATGCGTTGGAGTTACACGCGGCCTGAGGAGAAGCTCTTCGTCTTCGACGGCGGCCGGTCGTGGTTCTACATCCCCGCGGAAAAGCAGGTGACGGTGATGACGATCGATGAGCGTCGCCGCGCGGAGCTGCCGTTCCTCATCATCGGCGATCCGGCCGCTCGCGAGCGCAACTTCGTCGTCCGCGAGACCACAAAGGGCGGAAGCGTGATCGCAACGCTCCAGCCGCGGGATGCCTCGGCGCTGATCCGAAGCGTCACGATCACCATCACCGCGGCGACCCATGCCATCCAGCGCGTGACCTATTCCGATCGCGACGGCAACGAGACCACCTTCGAGTTTTCCGGTTTCACGGGCCGAACGGTTTCACCCGATTTCTTCCGCTTCACGCCGCCCGCCGGTGTGGAGGTGGTACAACAATAGGGGGTGGGTTGTGGGGAGTGGGGGGTGGGAGAAAGGCATACGAGCGTTCGAGATGCGCTCGACGAGATTCGCTCGTGTCTTTTTCTCCCACCCCCCACTCCCCACAACCCACTCCCCACACGCAAGGAGGCGCCATGGCTCAGGATTTCTCCTTCGACATCGTGTCAAAAACAGAGATGCAGGAGGTGTCGAACGCCGTGCAGCAGGCCCAGAAGGAGCTGGCGCAGCGCTTCGACTTCAAAGGGAGCAAGAGCTCGATCGAGCTCACGGCCGAGGAGATCGTCCTCGTCAGCGATGACGAGGGAAAACTGCGGAGCGTCAAGGACATCCTCGAGTCGAAGCTGGTCAAGCGCGGCGTGTCGCTCAAGGCGCTCGACTACGCCGTCCTCGAACAGGCCGCGGGCGGGACGGTACGGCAGAAGGCAAAGATCGTTCAGGGTATCGAGATCGAGAAAGCAAAGGCCATCGTAAAAGCGATCAAGGAGGCCAAGCTGAAGGTACAGGCCTCCATTCAGAGCGAACAGGTCCGCGTTACCGGCCGTGCCAAGGACGATCTTCAGAAGGCCATGGCCCTTGTCAAAGGCAAGGACTATGGGATCCCGCTGCAGTTCACGAACTACCGCGGTTGAGGCTTCCGGACCAATTCGATTATTCTGTGCGACGTGACGGCTCCCCTACCCAGCAGCGCGGCGGTCGAACAGCTCTCGCGTGTCGAGCGCCTTCTCGATCTGGTGGCGCCGAAGCTCCAACTCGTGGAAAGAGAGTTGGCGCGCAACTTCGAGTCGAAAATCAAGACCCTTCAGGACGTGGGCGATCACATCCTCGCCGGCGGCGGTAAGCGCCTGCGCCCCGCACTCCTGCTCCTCGTGGCGCAAATGCTGCGCTACGAGGGCCATCGCGACGTGAACTACGGCGCGGTCGTCGAGTTCATCCACAACGCCACGCTCGTACACGACGACATCATCGACGAGGCGGAGGTCCGCAGGGGACGGACGTCGATCAACTACCGCTGGGGCAACAACCTCACCGTTCTCGTCGGCGACTACATCTTCATGCACTCGATGTCGATGGCCCTGGCCGAGGGCGATCTTGATGTGCTGCGGCTCTTGTCAACCACCACGATCAAGATGATTGAGGGTGAGATCCTGGCACTCGAACAGAACGGTCGCGCCGACCTCTCCGTCGACGACTACTTCACCATCGTCGAGAGAAAGACCGCTCTCCTCTTCGGTGCCTGTTGCCGGATACCGGCCTTCCTCGTCGGCCGGCACGACGAGATCGGCCAGTCGCTGTTCGACTACGGCATGAACCTCGGCATCTGCTTTCAGCTCATCGACGACATCCTGGACTTTACGTCGAGCACGGAAGTCCTCGGCAAGCCCGCGCTGTCGGATCTGAAGGAAGGGAAGCTGACGCTGCCGCTCATTCTGGCCATGCCGCGCGCAACGCCCGCCGAGCGCGAGAAGATCGCGCTCATCGCCGCGGTCAAGTCGTTCGACGGGATCGATCCCGCCGAGATGCTGGCGCTGGTTCGCAAATACGAAACGCTCGACGAGACCCGCGCCATCGCCCGCGATTACGCAAATCGCGCCCGTGTGGCGCTGGAGCCGTTCGCGGACTCGCCGGCGAAAGAAGCGCTGGAACTGGCGCTCGACTTCGTCCTGGAACGCGATCGGTGAACAGTCGATACGGCTCATCCGGCTTGACCTTCAGCGTGCTTTGTACTACAAAGTACTCATGAACGCAATCAAACGCACACTCGCCGCCACCGAGCTGTTCCTCGTCTTCCCCGGTGCGCTCTTCATGAGCGCGCTCATCGTGCGGAGCCTTCAGCCCATGAGATATGAGCCTGCGCATACCGCCCAGCGTCTGGTGGACTGGTTCAGCGCCCGCCCATTCCTCGGCCTCGACGTCTTCCTCATTGCCCTGCCGTTCGCAGCGTTCGCCATCGGTTGCTACGCTCTGCTGCGTAGCTGGCGCGGCGACGGGAAACTTCGACAGGCAGCGCTGGATACGTTCGCCGCTGTGCGCGCACACCTGTCTACATTGTTCATCGCCGGAGCGACACTGGTGGCCGGAGGCATCCTGGCCATCGTGGCCGTACACATGATCACGGACTGAGCATCACGAGAGCATCTCCATGATCTCGGCCATGCCGGTGCGCGCGCGGAGTCGGATGGCCTCGTCCCCCTTGCCACTGCTGGTGCGGAGAACCTTGTTGTATTGCTCGATGGCGCGCGAATAGTCCTGCAGGCAGCGGTGATAGATCTCCCCTTTGCAGAGCTTGGCCTCGGCGTTGATCGGATCGAGCTCGAGGATCTTGTTCAGAAAGATCAGCGCGGCGTCGTACTTCAACTCTTCCAGAGCCATCCGGTAACGGAGGCGGTACAGCGCGATCAGCTCATTGTTCTTTGGCGCGATCCAGGCTCCGGGCAGGTAGTTGCGGATCGTATTCAGGAGCCGGTTGTTGTTGAAGGAATCCGACCGCTTGATCTCCAGTCGCTGTCGCATCACCCACACCCTCCCGTATCGGATTCACTCGAATTGTGTTCATGATAGGTTCTGCGGGAGCGATCGTCAAGACGTTGACTAGTGACCGGGAGTCGGGGGTCGGGAGTCGGAGAATGGCTCTTTTTCTCCGACTCCCGACTCCCGACCCCCGACTCCCGATTTCAGCTACCATCACCCGCGATGCGTACCGCCACCTACCCCGGATCGTTCGATCCGTTGACCAACGGGCATCTCGACATCATCCAGCGCGGTGCGCGGCTCTTCGACCGCTTCCTCGTGGCCGTGCTGGAGAACGAAGGGAAGGCTCCCCTCTTCAGCGTCGCCGAACGGATGGAGTTGATCGTCCGCTGCACCGCCGGCGTGCCCAACGTGGAGGTTCATTCGTTTTCCGGTCTTCTGGTCGACTTCATGCGCCGCGTCGATGCCAACGTCGTCGTGCGCGGCATACGCGCCGTGTCGGATTACGAATATGAGCTGCAGATGGCACTCATGAACCGCGAGCTCCATCCGCAGACCGAGACCATCTTCATGCTTCCCGCGGTCGAGTACACCTATGTCTCCTCGCGCCTGGTCAAAGAGGTCTTCCGCCTCGGCGGCGACGTAGCGCGGCTCGTGCCGCCAATCGTGCTCGAGTCGTTGAAGGCGAGACTGCCTGTGACCGTGGGCTAATTCGAGCGCGGATCCAGAGCGTCGCGGAACCGGTCGCCGATGATGTTGAAGGCGGCCACGGTTAGAAAGATGGCCACGCCCGGGAAGACGACAAGCCACCACGCGTATTCGATGTAGGTCTTCGCCGACGCCAGGATGCTGCCCCACGTCGCGGTCGGCAACGGAACTCCCAGCCCGAGGAATGACAGAGCCGACTCGGTGAGGATGGCGTAGGCCACGCCAAAGCTGGCCGAAACCAGAACCGGCGCCAGCGCGTTCGGCAGGAGGTGCCGGAAGATGATGCGGGAATCGCGTGCGCCGCTCGCGCGCGCCGCGTACGCAAACTCCATCTCCCGGATGCGCAGGAACTCGCCGCGCACATAGCGCGCCTCGCTCGTCCACGTCGTCAGGCCCAACGCGATCATGATCGTCCAGATCGACGGTCCGAAGAACGCCACGATCGCGAGCGAGAGGAACAACAGCGGGAAGCAGAGCACGACCTCGATGAGGCGCGACAGGAGCCAGTCCGCCGCACCGCCGTAGTAGCCGGCAATGGCTCCCAGGAACGATCCGACCACGAGCGCCATCGCCGTCGCCAGCAGACCGACGGTCAGCGACACGCGCGCGCCATGGATCATGCGCGCCAGCACGTCCCTCCCCAGCTCGTCGGTACCGAGTCGATGTTGCTGGTCCGGAGGGTGAAGCCGGTTGACGACGTTCACGTCGTCCGGCCCGAACCCGATCAGAGATGACTTCGACGAGCTGGCGATCAGCGGAGCCGAGAGGGCGATCAGCGACACGACGCCGACGTACAGGAGGGCCATGACGGCCAGCTTGCTCCGCCGGTAACGTCGCCAGGTAATCGCCCACATCCCGCCTGCAGGCTCGCTCATCGGGCCTCCAGCCGGATGCGCGGATCGGCCGCCGCATACAGGAGATCGGTGAAAAGGCTGGCAAACAGCGTGGCTACCGCCGTGGCGACGGAGAGCCCGAGCACCGTCGGATAGTCCCGCGCCAGGATGGCGTCGAAATAGAGCCGTCCGATGCCGTCCCATTGAAAGATCTGCTCGACGATCACGGTCCCCGAGATCAGATACGGAAGCGTGAGACCGAAAAGGGTTATGAGCGGGATCAGCGCGTTGCGGAAGGCGTGGTGCCACAACACGGCGCCGGACGTGGCTCCTTTCGCGCGCGCGGTCGTGATGTAGTCCTGCCGGATCACCTCGGTCAACGCCGATTTCGAAAAACGCGCGAAGACGGCCAGTTGCGCGTACGCCAGAGTCACGACCGGCAGGATGAGGTGTTTCGCCCGGTCAACCAATTTCATGGTCGCGCCGAGGTCGAGGTAGTCGTCCGACGTCATTCCGAAGAGCGGCAACACGTTCAGGCGAACCGAGAAGAGCTGCATCAGCAGCAGCGCCACCCAGAAACTCGGCAACGAGTAGAGCAGGAACGACGTGACCGCCGAGGCACGCTCGATCGGCTGTCCCGACCGCGCCGCGCTCCACAAGCCCAGCGGGACACCGATAAGCGCCGCCACCAGGAAGGCGATGACGTTGAGGATGAACGTGTTCGGCAACTTCTCCGCGATCCGTTCCGTGACCGGCTGGTGATCGATGAACGAATTGCCGAAGTCGAGCGTCATGATCCCGCGCAGCCACCAGCCGTACTGGCGGATGAGCGACTCGTCGAGGTGATGCGCGTGCCGGATCTCGTCGAGCACAGGGCGCGAGAGCGACTGCGCACCATGTGTGCCGATATAGAAGGAGATCGGGTCTCCCGGCACGCTATGAACGAGCACGAAGATCGCGATCGTGATCCCAAAGAACGTCAGAACGCCATACAGCAGGCGGCGAACGACGTAAGTGAGCATTCAGCGAGTTTATCCGAGGCGGGGGTCGGGAGTCGGGGGTCGGGGGTCGGAGACTGGATTCAATGAATGTGGAAGATAGCGGCCACTCCGACTCCCGACCCCCGACCCCCGCGCCGCTACCTCGCCTGCTGACTCTTCGGAATCCACCAATCGAGCTCGCCGGGATACCAGAGATAGAGGCCCCAGCCCTTGCTCTCCTTCACACCCTTCACCCGCTTGGCGATCGCCCATTTGACCGACACCTGCACGGTCCAGGTATACGGCTGGTCATCGGCGAGAATCGCGTGGAGCTGGCGATAGATGGCCACCCGTTTGGAGCGATCGAGCTCGCGGCGGCCCTGGTCCATGAGCGCGTCGGCGGTGGGGTTCTTGTAGAAGACGAAGTTCTGGCCGGCCGGCGGGAACTGGGAGGAATGGTAGAGCGCGCGCGGATCGGGATCGGGATCGAGATCCCAGGCAAAATACAAAGTCTGGAAGTTGCCGGCCAGGAGACGCGCGAAGAAGGCGCTCGGGTCGAGTGGCGTGATTTTCAGGTCGACGCCGATATTCTTGAGTCCGGCCTGGTAGAGCTGCGCGAATGCAATCGAAGTGGGGCTCCCTTGGCCGATGATCATCTCCAACGTGAATGGTTTCCCGTTCCTGTCGAGAATCCCATCGCCGTTCGTGTCCAGCCACCCGAGGGAATTGAGGATTCGTTTTGCACCGTCGGGATCGTAGCGAATCACCGGCACTTCCGGGTTGTACGACCATTGGTCGGGCGTGAACGGGCCGTTCATCGCCCGCGCCGTGCCGTGGTAGAGATTGTTGATCACCGACTGCAGATCGACGCACATTGCCAGGGCCCGGCGGACGCGTTTGTCGGCCAGGAGTGGGTCGCGGGTGCTCCAGCCGATGTAGTTGTAGCTGAGGGTGTAGAAACGGCGGAAATCGATCGTCTTCTGGAGCTCGGGGCGGCGGCTCTCCATCATCCACACATCGGAGCTGATGATGGTCTCGTCGATGTCGCCCCGTTTGGCGGCCTGCCAGGCCGTGTTGTCGTCGCTGATGACTTTGAAGAGGATGTTCTGGATGTGCGGCTTCACGCCCCAGAAATCGGCACGGCGCTCGAGGAGGATCTCTTTCCCGGGAACGCGCCGAACCAGCTTGTACGGCCCCGCACCGACGGCGCTCATCGTGAAGCCGGTCTTGAAGTCACCCTGCGAGTACACATGCTGCGGAATTGGACGCACCATCGTGAATGACACGAGCTGCGGCGCCAGGACATCCTTGAAGGCCACGACGACCGTGTGCTGGGCATCGTCCGCGGACGACTTGGACGGGTCGAACAGCTCGAACTGCCCCGCGAACTGCGCTGATTCCGACTTCGGGTCGACGATCTTGTTGATCGTGAACAGAACGTCGCTGGCCCGTACGGGCGTACCGTCCGAGAAGGTGGCCTTCGGGTTCAGGTGAAAGGTGTACACCTTCCCGTCGCCCGAGATCTCGTACTTGTCGGTCAGCGAGCCGGCCGTGGTCGGCAGCAGGTTCGCGTCGAGCTGCAGCAGCGGTGTGAAGAGGTAGGCAACCACCCAGTGCTCATACCGGCTGTTGATGAGAACGGGATTGAGCGTCCCGACATCGCCCTGCAGCCCCCGCATGAGAGTCCCGCCGTCCTGGGGAATGTTCTCATCCTCGACCACCGCCTGTGGCCGCACCGCGCTCTCTTTCGAGCAAGCGCCGAGGAGTAGCAGGCAGAGAGCGAAAGCGACACGGATGCGGTTCATCGAAGTGATTATAGGCCGCACGGCCAAAACGCCCGGCACGGCCGGAGCGCAGTCGGCTCGACGGCTGGACCGCCAGCGGCTCGCTGGCGGCCCTGGCGGCGTCCCGCCGCCGGGTTACCAGCGAATGTTGGGAGTGTTTGCCGGGTCGGCAGCGCTCCTTTACGGCAGCGTGATCGACTCCGTGGCCACGTTGTAGAACGCGTCGACGGCGCGGACGATGACGAACTTGCCGGCCAGCGCGCCGCGCTTCAGGCGGTAGGTCTCGCTCGGCGAGTCGCTGATGCCGTCGACCGGCGTGATCCGGATCCACTTCTGCGCGTCGGCCGAGTATTCGACTTTGCCGATGGTGGAGAGCTTGTCGGTGACGTGGATGACCACATCGTCTCCCTCCGGTGTGAACGTGATCGCAGGCGGCGTGTTGTCGATCGTGAAGTCGATCCCCTCTTTGACGTCGCTCAGCGGCGTGTCGGGGTTGTCCTGGCTGTCCGTCGCGGAGAGCCGCAACTCGTAGTTGCCGTCGGGAAGCTGCGACGTGTCGAAGTTCATCGAGTTCTCGTCGACGTCCTCCCGCAGGCGGAGCCATTTCTCGGTTCCCTTGCGGCGGAATGAGAGCGTGAAGCGCAGCGAATCGCCGTTGTCGTCGTGGGCGCGCCAGCTCACCGTGCGGAATCCTTTGCGATAGACCCTCTTGCCCTGCTCATTCCGGTCGCGCGGCGTGTCGAGGCTGGTAAAGATGCCGTACTCGTCGGGGTTCGTGGCCTCGACGATCTGCGGGGACTGCGGATAGTTGCCGGTGATGTAGACGACGGCCGGATCCTGGACGACGACGTTGTCGATGACGGGGGCCACGTTGCGGTTGATGAAGGCCACCGTCACGGAGTCGACGGAGATATTCGCGGCCGGCTTGGGCATCGTCAGCTTCCACTGCACGTACCGTCCCGGCGGCGCGTCGATGGCTCCGTCGGTCGCCGTCGATGCGGCGCTCCATGGGCTCCAGGTGGCGTCCGGTGTGCGCGTGTTGCCGGAATGGAAGGAGATGGCCAGATGGCCCTCGCCGGTGTTCTCACCCTCGATGCGGTAGTTGCCGAAGCGTGAGAAACGCTCCACATCCTTCGCGGCGGAACGAAACTCCGCCTTGGCTGACGGGCCGGGATCCATGCGATAGACCGCGCCGCTGTTCGTCGTGGTGACCAGCGTCTCGCCGCCCGCCGTGGAGATGGAGACGACCTGCTTCTCGGACACAGTGCCCACCAGGGCCACCTCGCTCCCCCGCAGCTCGTAGATGCGGCCCTGTGGCCCGGTGGCCAGGAGGATCGTCCCGTTCGGACCGCCGGTGATTCCATAGGTCATCTCATGCTCGAATTTGCGGACGACTTCGACGAAGCCGTCCGGGTTGATCCTGTAGATCTCGCCGCTGCCGCCCTGATTGCTCGGCGCCGATCCGCTGCCGCCGTCGTCGAAAGAAACGCTGACTTCGACGTTGCCCGTGGACTCTTCTTTCTTCGCTTCGCTGGCCGTGGCGCTGGCGGAAGCGGCCGCTGTACCCGGCTGCGCGCCCGGCTTTGCCGGCGTCGTCTTCGCCGGTGGCGCGGACGGGAGGACGTTGCTCGCCGCCGATGCCCAGCCGATGCCGTCCGCGTCGACGTAGATCGACGAGATCTCCGGCAGCGGCGAGTCGTAGAGAGCGTGCGCGCCCCCGTCGGGACGGATCTCGTAGATGCGGCCCTTCGCCGACCCGCCGGCCAGGATCGTCCCGTCTTTCTTCACAGCCAGCGCGCGGATGTGCGTCTCCGGCGAATCGAAGAGAACCTTGCCCTCCCCTTTCGGCGTCACGCGGAACACCTTTCCGTCGACGCCGGTAGCCACGGCCAGATCGCCGTTCGGCAGAAACGCCAGGGCCCAGATGTAGGCCTGCTTCGGATCGTAGAAGACCGTCGACTTCCCGTCGTTCGGATCGATGCGGTAGACCTTGCCGTTCGGCGAGGTGCCCGCGTAGAGCGCGCCGTCATGGAAGGCCAGGGCATAGATCTCCGGCTCTGCCGCGGTGTAGATCGCTTTCAGCTCCGTTCCTCGGAGACGGTAGATCTTCCCGTCGTTTCCGGTACCGAAGAAGTGATCGCCTTTCGATCCTGCCACCTGGGCCAGGACGAAAGGATCGGTGAACGTGCCAAGCCGCTTCAGCGAAGGGCCCGGCCGGAGCTCGCCGCGCGACGTGATGGCGAAGCCGGAGATGTCACCGGTCAGAAAGTCTTCGGCGTTCCGCACCCGCCAGAACTGCGGAGCGACAGCGAAGAGGTTGGATGCTGCGAACAACAGGACTGCCAGCGCGACGACACGACGCATGAGGGTTCTTCCTTTCGAGTACTTTCGAGTGGCCGGAGGCCAAGGGGGGTCTTATCGAATCAGCCAGTGGCCGGGCCTTCTCAGTGAAATCGGAAAGAGGGTGTTCATCGAGCGTCCTTCTCCCCCCCGCGCTTTTCAGCGGGGGGGAGAAGGTGCCGAAGGCGGATGAGGGGGCGATGGTTCTCGCGGTGCAGTGGACTATTCTCATGAGCGGGTCGGGGAGATCGGTGACGATACTCAACTTCAGCGCGAGAACGGCCCCCTCATCCGCCTTCGGCACCTTCTCCCCCGCTGAAAAGCGCGGGGGAGAAGGCTCTCGACCTATACATTTGTCCGAGATTCCACTTATGTCCGAGATTCCACTTGGTGCGTGAGAAATGCCGATCAACTGGCCGGCTTGACGTCGAGATCGATCTTCACGACCCCGTCGATGATGTAGTCGAGCGGGTGCGCGAGATGCTCGGACGCGTGATAGCGGACCGGAGCCTGCGGTCCATTCGACGTGTCGCTGCTCACGATGGCGCGCATCGTCGGCGGGAGATTGGGCAGGTAGACGCCGGCCGTGACCGCGCCGTCCGTCTGCTCGTACAGGCCCAGGGTCAATTCGGTCGACGGGCGGAGCCGGCGAAGCACGGCGATGACCTGATCGAGACTGCGCGGATCGGGCGGGACGAGCATGAAGTCGACCTGATTGAGCACGGAACCGCTGCCGATGAGCATGTACGCAGCGCCCGCGGGCTGATCCTCGGGGATGGTCACGTCGAACGTATCGACGAACGCGGCGCCGCGATACGGCTTCAGAACCGCGCGAACCTTCACCGTGTCTCCGGGATGAATGCGCCCCTTGTCCGGCATCTCGACCGATGCTTCCAGGATCTTGGCGATCTTGAGGTCGTCGGTGTGGCGCAGGTGGATCTTCACCGATTCGATGTCCGCGGTACGGAACTCGTTCGACATCACGTAACCGGCCACGACGGCCAGATAGGTCGGGATGGCCTGGCGTGCCTGCGCGCCTGCCCAGCCCTCACGCAGAGTGATCGGCTCACGGAAGCCTCTCACCTTGATCTCGGACTCGAGCATCACCGTCCGCTCACCTGCCGCGCGCTGGGCGTTGGCGACGACTGTATCGGCCGCCATGGCCAGGATCAGCGGCGTGAGCTGCGAGTGGCGCAGGACGTCGACGTGATACTTCTGCGCCGGGCCGCTGCCCTCGACGTCCATGTCCACCGGGATCATGTCCGCCTTCTCTCCCATCACGCCCATGATGCCGACGGCGCGATCCTGCCGGAATGCTCCGACCACCGCGCCGGTGTTGGCGAATTTGAAGGAACTGGCCAGGCTGGGCAGCACACCGACGATCTCCGACTGCGCCATCGGGAAGGCCACCTCGCCCATGTCCAGGAACGGATGGCCGAAGGCGTAGACGCGGTCGCCGTCGATGTACGTCACCGTGCCGGTGGCGGCCACGTTGAAGTCGCCCCGCAGAAGGACGGCGCCGATGGCGTCGCCGGCTTTGAATTCTTTTGCTGCCGGAACATTGGTCGTGGCCGAGTTGGACGAAGCGCCGCTCGGAACAGGCATGAAGCCCATCGGATCGAGGTACTTGCTGAAGCGTCCCAGCGTGTCGGGCGAGAAGCTCGACATCGAGAGCGGCGTGGCGATAGGCCTCGCGCCTGCTACAGCCGAGGCCGGAGTGGCACCGGCAAGACCACTCATCATCAGGTCGAATTTCTCGGCGGTCTTGTGCTCGATGATGGCCTGAAGGAACTCGCCGCCGGTCATGCGCGGAGTCGCCGCGATCAGTGCACCGCCCGGAAGTCCGTCGACCTCGGCGATCTTGAGCATCTCGTCGATCGGCGTAATTCCGGCGATCGCTTCCTTGGAGAACTGCCACGAGTAGGCCAGCGCGCCGATGACCTTGCCATCGATATAGATCGGCGATCCGCTCATCCCCGCGATCACGCCCGAGCGCTCGATCTCCGGACCGGAGATCTTCGCCAGGATCAGATCCTGTCCGGGTCCGATGTTCTCGAGCAGACCCGTGATCTCGACGTCGAAGCGTTCCAGCTTGGTGCCGTCGAACACCGTCTCGCCATAGCCGCGCATCCCCTTGCGCACCTGCGAGAAGGGCATCGTCTTGGTGGAGGCGGATGCGGCCGCGGACAAACCGGTAGCGAGCGCGAGGGAAAGGGCGAGGAGTCTGTGCCGCACGCGGGACGTAACAGTGCGTTGGAACGAGGCTATTTCGCTTACGCGGGCGTCGGGGGTCGGGGGTCGGGGGTCGGAGATGCGAAGTTGGCGTTTGTTTCCTGGTTGCAGGTTGCTAAGTACAGCTACGGAAGTTCGCGTCCAGTCTGACTCTGGAACCAACGACTTGAACTCACGCGGAGGCGCGGAGACGCGGAGAAGATGACTGAGAATTTCTTTCTCCGCGCACTTCGCGCCTCCGCGTGAGTCCTTCAGACCGGAAGCACACGCCGTTGCATGGGTTCAGGCCCTGGACACCTGTACTGAGCGTCGACGCGTTGATCGTGAAGAAACAATTGACTGGCAGGCCAGCTCACTCTCCGACCCCCGACCCCCGACTCCCGACCCCCGCTTCGCCATCCGGTATCCAACACGTAACCACCATCCCACCCCCATCCCGACGGGCGATGCGGACGTTGCCGCCGTGGGCGTCGATGATCTCGCCGGCCAGCGCAAGGCCGAGGCCGGTACCGCCGGGCTTGGTGGAGTAGAACGGGAGCAGCGCGTGACGGAGCGTCTCTTCGTCCATCCCCTGGCCGCGGTCTTCGACGATCAGCGCGCTTCCGCCGTCGCGCCGTGCCACGCGCACGACGATATCGTCCTCGGTGCTGCCCGCCTCGCGGGCGTTCTTCACCAGATTGATCAGCACCTGTTCGATCTGCCCACGATCGATCGTCGCCTCGTGCGACGGCGCGACGTCGGCCACGAACGGCGTGATGTTTCTGACAACGGCGACCAGCTCACTCCAGACCACCGTCTCGCGCCGCGGCTTCGGCAACCGGGCCAGATGGGCGTACCCGTCGATGAACTGCTGCAGCGAGGCCAGCCGCTCCGCGATGGCGGCATTGATCTCGGCCAGCCGTCCATCGTCCTCCCCCCTCGATCGCACCACGCCGGCCGAATGAAACAACGAGTGGATCGGCGCGAGCGAGTTGTTCAGCTCGTGATTGACCACGCGGATGGCCCGCTTCCAGATGTCCAGCTCCTGCCGCCTCAGGTCCTGCGTCAGACGGGCGATGAGGTAGAGCGTGTGCTCGCGCGTGTTGAGATAGAACGTCCGCCGTGTCAGTTGAAACGTCTCCCCTTCGACCGTAAGGATCGCGCTCACGCCGGCGCGGAGCGCCTCCTCTAACGCCGGCACCTGTTCGGCGAGCTCATCGAACCGCCGCCCCTCCAGACGCTCCCCGCCGCCGAACAGATCGCGCGCGGCGCGGTTGACGAACACGATCCGCCCGCGATCGCTCGTCAGAATCATCGCCAGCGGCGATGCCTGCAGCACCGTCTCGAACAGCAGCTCCCGCTGCACCGACTCGTTCCTCTGACTGCGCAGCACGTCGCCAATGTCGTTGTAGACCGCGACCAGATCGGCGATCTCGTCGCCGCCGGTGACGTGAAGCCGAAGGCTGAAATCATCGTCCGCGAAGCCCCGCACACCGTCGACGAGCGCCCCGAGGTTCCTGCGGATACGCCGCAACGGCGCGCGCATGGTGATGGTCATGATGGCCAGGCCGAGGATCAGTAGCGCGGTAGCGAAGAGCAACGCGTTGCGCGGAGCTACGTTGAAGAAGACGTTCGCACCGAGGCCGGCGAGCACCGCGATCACGGTGATGGTGGCCGTGAGATGGAGGGCGATGGTGCGCGTGAGGCGGCGTTTGGTCATGGGTTGACCGGGCATCCATACAGGCTTTTGTGCTCGCTTCAGTGTACGTTGGCTACCTTCGATGAACCCACATCACATCCCACGCCGGTGAGCTAGAATCCGTCAGGTTACGCAGGTCAAACCCCGCGCAGTCACCATCCTCTACCTTCGAGTCGTCGTTTGTCGTTGGCACCGTTCAATCTCCGCCCTCCTGGCGGAAAAAGGAGAAGCCATGAACTTCGCGCGTTTGGGACCAGTCAGAATGATCACCGTGATTACCGCCCTCGGCTTGGCCGGGATACTGGGCGTGCATGCGCAGCAGCCGCCAACGGTCAAGCGCAACATCGTACTGAAACAGGACATGAGCATTCCAGACCGGGAAGGTGTCATGGCTCTGGTGGAATTGCCTCCCGGCGCTGCGGAGGGCAGGCACACGCATCCGGCGGAGGTGTTTGCCTTCGTCCTGGAGGGTTCGATTTCCCTCGAGAATGAGGGCAACCCCACCGTGACCCTGAAAGCCGGCGACGTCTTCCACATCTATCCGGGTAAGGTTCATCAGGCGACGAACATCGGTACCGTAACGGCCAAGCTGGCCGCGGTCTTCGTCGCCGAGAAGGGAAAACCGCTGACAACGCCGGTCAAATAGGGAGCAGAATCGCGAGGTTGGGGTCGCATCTGGAAACTCAACGTAACGTGAATGCGAGACGGTCTGGGGAAGTTGGTTTTCCAGATGCGACCCCGCCGCCCCGGTTCCTATGATTATCGAATGCCACGCCTGCGAAGCGCGCGTCGACGCGAAGGTGGTCGGCGAAAGCCGGTCGCAAGATGAGGGCGAGCCGCCCTGGACCACATATCTTCTCACTTGCCCAGGGTGCGGTTGCTCTCTTGTTGGCGGGTGGTATGACGGGGAGGAAGGTCTCCTGCCGAGGCTGTGGCCGAAGATGGAGAGCCATCTTGATCGTCTCATTCCAGAAGAAATCCGCAACTCGCTGGCGGAAGCCACTATCTGCTTCAAAGCAAAAGCGTATAACGCAAGCACGGTGATGGCCGGGCGAGCGCTCGAAGGCGTGTGCCGCCATTTCGGCACTGAGAAGATCTACCTGGGTCCTGGTATTCAGCAACTGCGCGAAAAAGAGGTGATCGACGCACGCCTTGCAAGATGGGCCGGTGAGTTGCAGAAAGCACGGAATCTCAGCGCACATGCTTCGGGAGAAAAGGTCTCTCGCCAAGATGCGCAGGATCTTCTGGATTTCGTACGAGCTATCTGCGAGTACGTGTTCGTCCTTACACGCAAGTACGACAACTACATGTCTCGAAAGACGAAGGCTCCAGCAAGCAAGCAGTGATCGTCGTGGGTCGGTATCAAGACCTAGAAGAGTGCGCTGGCGCCCAACAAGCGCTTGCAGCGGACGTAGTGCCGTTCTCTGCTGTGTCACAAGTGGGATACCCCTCGCCTGTGGGACCACGCCCTGAAGAGCAAGGCGTTATGTCGACCGACTCCTGATGTCTTCCCCGCCTGCTATCATTCGATGGCTAAACGTATGACCTATCCGCTTGGAAAGATCTTTATCTCGCACAGCGCTCCAGACAAGGAATTCGTCCGCGAATTGGCAAATCGGATCGAAGCGGAGGGTTTTTCCCCATGGCTCGATGAGCGTGATCTTGTCGTCGGCGATCCACTGCCCCAAACAATCGCTGAAGCGCTAAGGAGCGCCCGTGTTGTGTTGGTTGTCATCTCGCAAGCGTCTGTCGCATCGCGCTGGCTGCGTTACGAGCTCAATATCGCGACCGATCGGATGATTAAGGGAGAGTGCCGGGTCATACCGATACTCATCGACAATGTTTCTCTTCCCGCCGAAGCGGAGGCACTTCTC
Organism: Thermoanaerobaculia bacterium; assembly: GCA_035482045.1. Taxonomy (GTDB): domain Bacteria; phylum Acidobacteriota; class Thermoanaerobaculia; order Gp7-AA8; family Gp7-AA8; genus JADGNZ01. Next base: position 64,370 of record DATHRD010000060.1, on the reverse strand, counting down.
TACGCGAATTGTAGGGAGTCTCTCGATCACGGCTGGCCAAGCGTACTAACGGCTCTCCAACATGAAGATCATCGCGCGACGAACGAGCTTGGCTTCCGGGCACAGGCCACTCGCCTGATCGAGAAGGTCTTCGCACATGGCTATACGCTCTCACTAGCCGAGTACGGCGGCGACGACTACAACGTCGTCTATGTGAAGGCTCGCGATCACCAAGGCGAGGAGTTGACAATTCCGTACGAGACGGTTCAAGCGCATGACTCCGTCGCGAAGCCGCTTGGCGATGCGTGGTGGAGCGACTACTCCGACGCGACCGAACGAATCGGCTTTCCATATTCGCTGATCGTAACCAATCGTCCCCTCGATATTTCGCTCGACCAAGTTCACCGCGAAACGTCGCGCGTGGGGCTCAAGAGTAGCGGCGACCACGGCTACAAATTTGGCGAACACCACGTCGTCTTCGTTGATCTCTCTGGAGTTGAAGATGAAGGAGAGCGAAAACAAATGCTTAAGCTTGCGAAAACGTTCATCACGCACGCAGCACGGGAGCGCTTTCCACAGCCGGCGGCCTAACTCTGCGCTGCGCGGACTTGGATCCGTTAGGCTTTCGCTCCGATGCTCGTACCTCCTCACGGACGGCAGTAAAACGACCGGGCGCGCTTGCGCGCGCCCGGTCTCCCTCCCGCCCATCACACTCATGCCTTCGGATTGCCGGACGTTCCGGAACCTGCCGGCGCCGGTTCGGGCGCCGGTGTGCCGGGTGCCGGAGACGTCGGCGTATTGGGAGCCTGGGCCGCCTTCTTGCGGCGGCTGAAGCTCTTCAGACGCTTGATCTCCTGCACGTGCGGCACGAGGACGGCGTTGGCCGGGTCGCGCGCCAACTGCGCGCCGATGCTGTACGCCTGCGCGGCGAGGAGCTCGACGCGCTGGCGGCGGATGAGGTTCGCTCCGGCGACGCCGTTCAGCATCGTCCGCAGCTCATCCTCCACCGCCGTCCAGCGGTTGGACTCGTCGTACAGGTTACGCACGTCGGCGGCCGGCTGGCCGACCGCCTGCGCGACGTTGTCGAGCGCACCGATGACGTTGATCGACGCCTGCAGGATCGGATTGGATGTGCGCAAACGTCCATGCAGCGCTCTTCGCTGTGCGGCCGTCAACGGCGTCACCTCGCTGATCTGCGTGTTGATGGCACGCAACTGATCGACCACTGCCTCGGGGGCCAGTGCCGTCGGTGCCGGCTGCGGGAGGTCCGCAGGGACGGCGGGGTTTTGGGTTGCCTGATTGGTATTCATGTCGTTTCTCCTTATGACCACGAGCAGTCAGGCCGGAGGTGACGTTCACGACTCGTCGACAAGTGCGAGCGGCCACCGGCTGGAAGTCTCGGCCACGCGCCGATACTTCCGGTTGATGTGTTCCCGAAGCGTGTACACACCTCGAGAGCCCGCGGCAGGAGGAGATAACTCGACTCCCGCGCCGGTACAGGACTATGTGCTATCCAGCACGCCCATACCGCCGACGGCCGCCAAAGTCGGAGGTCTTACGATCTTCGACTTTGCAACGCTATATATATGTCGACCGAATCCAGATGTCAAGGGGTACGCCCACATCAACCGAAAAAAACTTGATGCGCCATGGAGAACGGACGTCCCCGCCCTGCTTTCCGCGCCGCAATCACCCGACTCATCGCGGGAGCCGCCGGCTCACAGCGCACGCTGGATGACTCACAGCGCACGCTCGATGCCGGCAGGTGCGGGTCGGATGCCGGCAGGCGCCGGATGGGTGCCGGCAGGTGCCGGTTGGATGCCGGCAGGTGCCGGTTGGATGCCGGCAGGTGCCGGTCGGATGCCGGCAGGCGCCGGATGGATGCGGCAGGTGCCGGTCCGATGCCGGCGGGTACCGGTCCGATGCCGACAGGCGCCGGATGGATACCGGGAGGTGCCGGTCCGATGCCGGCAGGTGCCGGTCGGATGCCGGCAGGTGCCGGTCGGATGCCGGCAGGTGCCGGATGCATGCCGGCAGGTGCCGGTCGGATGCCGGCAGGTGCCGGATGCATGCCGGCAGGTGCCGGTCGGCTGCCGGCAGGTGCCGGTCCGATGCCGGCAGGTGCCGGATGCATGCCGGCAGGTGCCGGTCCGATGCCGGCAGGTGCCGGTCGGATGCCGGCAGGCGCCGGATGGATGCCGGCAGGCGCCGGATGGATGCCGGCCGGTGCCGGTCCGATGCCGGCAGGTGCCGGTCCGGTGCCGGCAGGTGCCGGATGGATACCTGCAGGCGCCGGATCAATGCCGGCAGGTGCCGGTCCGATGCCGGCAGGTGCCGCGCGTTGGCCCCGCGCGAACGTTCCAGCCGCGCACGACCGCCCACCCTCGGATCGATCGCGTGAACGGACGTACCGCGGGTTCCGGGCTGGGGATTCTTCGCGTCGCTCAGAATGACAGATCAGGTTGGTCCTATCTGCGCTCCATCTGCGTCATCTGCGGATGACGGTTTTCCTACCGCGTGGACCGTGGCCCCGCGCGGACATTCCATTCACGCACGACCGCCCACCCTCGGATCGATCGCGTGAACGGACGTACCGCGGTTTCCGTGCTGGGGATTCTTCGCGTCGCTCAGAATGACAGATCAGGTTGGTCCTATCTGCGTTCCATCTGCGTCATCTGCGGATGATGCTTTCCTACCGCGGCGGTGGCCCCGCGCGAACGTTCCGGCCGCGCACGACCGCCCACCCTCGGATCGATCGCGTGAACGGACGTACCGCGGTTTTCCGTGCTGGGGATTCTTCGCGTCGCTCAGAATGACAGATCAGGTTGGTCCTATCTGCGTTCCATCTGCGTCATCTGCGGATAACGCTCTCTTACCGCGGCGGTGGCCCCGCGCGAACGTTTCGGCCGCGCACGACCGCCCACCCTCGGATCGATCGCGTGAACGGACGGTACCGCGGTTTCCGTGCTGGGGATTCTTCGCGTCGCTCAGAATGACAGATCAGGTTGGTCCTATCTGCGTTTCATCTGCGTCATCTGCGGATCACCGCGGCCGCCGTTCCAGCACGATCCCCAACCGTTGCATCTTCCGGTAAAGCGCCTGGCGCGATACGCCCAGCGCTTTCGCGGCATCGGACACATTTCCCCCACCCTCACGCAGCAAGGTCTCGATCTGCTCTTTCTCCCCGTGAACCGGCAGTGACACGCGCGCGCCGTCCGTGGCCAGCGCCAGGTCGACGGCTGAGATCACATCCCCCGAGGCCGTCACTGTGGCGCGCTGGATGCGGTTCTGCAGCTCGCGGATGTTGCCGGGCCAGTCGTAGGACATGAGTCCGTCGCGCGCGTCGTCGCTGAGGCGCCATTTTCGGCCGGAGCGCTTGCGCGCGGCGGCCAGGAACGACTCGGCGATCGGGAGCACGTCGTCGCGGCGGTCGCGCAGCGGCGGGACGTGGATCTCGATCACGTTCAGGCGGAAGAAGAGATCCTGGCGGAAGGTCCCGCCGCGAACGTTCTGGCCGAGGTCCGCGTTCGTGGCGCAGAGGAGGCGGACGTCGACGCGGCGCGTGTCGCTGCTGCCCAGACGCTCGAACTCGCCGTTCTGCAGGACGCGCAGCAGCTTCGTCTGGGCCGCTACCGAAAGGTTGCCGACCTCGTCGAGAAAGAGCGTGCCGCCGTTGGCGGTCTCGAAGCGTCCGATGCGCAGCCGTTTCGCCCCCGTAAACGCGCCGGCCTCGGCGCCAAAGAGCTCGCTCTCCAGCAGCTCATCGGGCAGCGCGGCGGCGTTCACCTTCACGAACGGCATCTTGCGCCGCGGCGAGTTCGCCTGAATCACCTCGGCGATCTTCTCCTTGCCCGCTCCGTTCGGCCCGGTGATCAGCACCGGCACGTCCGCCGCGGCCACCTGCATTGCCAGCGCAACCACGCGGTGCATGGACGCGCTCTCGTAGACGATGCCGCGCAGGTCGGCGCTCGAGGCCAGCGCCGCGCGGGACCGGCGCACCTCGCGCTCGCCGCGGCGCTCGTTCAGAACGCTGCCGACGATCGACAACAGCTTGGTGTCATTCCACGGCTTGGCCAGGTAGTCGATCGCGCCTTCCTTCACCAGTTGCACCGCAGTCTCCAGCGACGTCCAGGCGGTGAGAAGGATGACCGGGATCCCCGGATCGATCGCGCGCACGGCCCGGAAGAGCGCCAGTCCCTGCTCCCCGTCCGTCGCCCCCGGCGTGAAGTTCATATCCTGCACGACGGCGTCCGCGTCCCCGCGCCGGATGACATCCTCGGCATCCGCCGGCGCCGGCACGGCGATAGCGTCGATGCCGTGGATGTCGAAGAGCAGCAGCAGCGCCTTCGCCACCGCCGGCTGGTCCTCGACGATCAGGACCGTTCCGCCGGCCCGTTCGTGTCCGTGCGTCGGAGGCATGCTTAGTACAGCCTCCAATCAAACCCACGGCTCACGCCGTGGGCCATGCGGCGCTGCGCGCCTCGTTGTCTGCACGGCGTTATCGTGCGATCGTCGGCGAAGCCGGCGTGAGATCCGTAGCCCCCGGCTTCAGCCGGGGGAAAACAAGCATCCCCAATTTGGCAGCCCGCTTTAGCGGGCGGCAGAAAAGCGCACATCCATGGCACCTCTATCGCCCGCTAAAGCGGGCTCGGGAAAATTGATGACCCGCATTTCCCCCGGCTGAAGCCGGGGGCTACGGACCTTAAGCCAGCTTCGCTGGCAAAGCGGGAAGGTGGCCGCCCCGGACAGCAGCCGCGGAGCGGCGGCATTTCGAATCTCGCCGCCCGGATTCGTCGTTTTGAACAAGAGCGGATGATGGAATCGAGATGCCGGCGCTCCGCGGCTTGATCTCTGTTCCAATCAAACCCACGGCTCACGCCGTGGGCTACGTAGATATCGCCGCTCCGCGGCTTGGCCCTGTTCGACATCCATCCCTCAGACAAATCATGCTCCCTGTGTGGCCAGGACCGGCGAGAAGCGCGTGGCCCGCAGCGCGGGAATCAGCGTCGCCACGATGCCCTGCAGCCAGAGCAGGATGACGGCGGCAACGACGAACCTCCAATCGAGCTTCGCCCCGCCGGCCTTCGTCACGAGAAGGACGTTCAGCCCGTAGGCCGCGGCAACGCCGAGAATCAGGCCCGCATTCGTCACGATCCAGTTTTCCAGCAGGAAATAACGGAGAACCGCGGCTTTGGTTGCACCGAGGGCCCGGCGCGTGCCGATTTGCTTGCGCCGCTCCGTGACCGTGAAGGACGTCACGCCGACGATGCCGAGGCCCGTGACCAGCACGATCAGGGCGATCACGATGGACATCGCTCCCCTTACGATCCGTCCCTGCGTGAAGAAGGTGTCCTTGATCGAATCGATCGTCGTGGTCTGGATGTTGCGGCCGTCATTGGCCTGCATCATCCGTTTCTCGATCATCGGAACGGTCTGGGCCATCGTGCCGGGTTTGACGCGCACGAGGTACATCGCCCCGCTGCGCGATACGTGGCCGGCGTAGAAGACGCAATACTCGTGGATCGGCCATCCGTACGGGTTGTAGAAGGGATCGAAGACGCCGACGACGTTCACGACCGAATTGTCCGAGTCGATGAGCTGTTTGCCGACGGCACTTTGATCCTTGAACACCAGTTTCTCCAACTCGCGGGAGATGATGGCCGTACTGGGCGCCTTGGAGTTCGGATCGTCGTCGATGTCGGAGTCGCGCAGCGGACGTCCGGAGACGAGATGGATGCCGAGCGCGTCGAGGATGCCCGGAGTGTTGTAGTACATCTGCGTGCGGAACTTGCTTCCGTCACCGCCTCCTGCGGAGACCTCTCCGGAGCTGCCGCCGCCCTGCCACGGCAGGAAGTTGGTGTTGGCCACGCCGACGACACCGGGCGTTCCCTGGATGGCGCGGAGATCGGCGTTGACGACGGAGAGGCGATAGCTCAGGTCCTTGAACGCGGGCGCGAACGGCCGGGTGCGGACCCAGACGATGTTGTCGTCGTCGAAGCCCGACTTCTTGTTCATGTTCTCGTTCGCTGTGCGGATCATGGTGATGGCGTTCGTGACCACGGCCAGCGTGATGGCGATCTGCACGACGATGAGCAGAAAGCGGACTCTGTTGCGATTGAGTGCGCGGATGATCGGTCCGAATTCCATGGTCGTTCTCCTCGTCAGATCTTGAGTTGCACGGCGGGCTGCACGGAACAGATCCGCCAGGCCGGGTAGAGGCCGGCCAGAAGACCGGCGCCGAGGGATAGAAAGAGGGCGGCCAGGATCATCTCGCTGTCGAGAGCGATGACGGAGGTGGCCGTGATCAACTTGCCGATCAGGCGCATGGCGCCGATCGACAGCAGCATTCCGAGCACGCCGCCGGCCAGTCCGACCAGCTCGCACTCGGTGATGTGTTGCAGAAAGACGTCGGCGCGCGTGGCCCCGAGCGCCCGCCGCACGGAGACCTCGGGTGCACGCGCCAGGAACTTGCCCAGCAGCAGCCCGGTCAGGTTGAGCGCGCAGATCGCCAGGAAGAGAACCGAGATGGCCGCCATGGCCGTGACCTGGGGAACGATCACTCCGGACTCCACCATGAGGTCCTGCATCGTGGTGACGCGATTCATCAGCGGGCGTGGGAATCGCCCGTGCTTCTTCTCTTCGAGAACGAAGTCATCGACGAATCGCCGATACTGTTCGGCCTCGGCCGGCGAGCGGAGCTCGACCCAGAACTGCACCCAGTCGGTGTCCGAGTTGAGGAAGTCTTCGAACGTGTTCCCCGCCGACTTCCAGCCGTCACTGTTGCCGGCGGTCCGGATCTGCATCGACGGCGTCAGCGAGAACGGCATGTAGACCGGCTCCGGAGGCGCGACGAAGAGTCCGTTCAGGTCGTACATCCGAATGAACGGCCGCCATGGTTGCAGCACACCAACGACCGTGAAATCCCGGTCGCTGATGCGTACGCGTTTGCCGACGGAGTTGGCGCCTCCGAACAGTTTCTGGTTCATGGCGTCGTCGATGACGACAACCTGCTCGGCCTTCGCGTCCGCGCGCTTGTCCCACGGACCGCCGTACGCGAAGGGAACGTTGAACATCGTGAAGAAATCGGAAAAGCAGAGCCGGATCGTTTCTGTTGACGGGCGCGCCACGCGCGGGTCGGGGTAGACGGTCAGGGCCGCGGTGTAGTCGGCCGTCTGGTGCAGCGGGATGTTCGAGCGCATGAGGGCCATGGCATCGCGATAGCTGATCTGCGGCGGAATGGGCAGGCCGGGGTTGGTGGGATTGGTTGGATACGGCGCGTGCGGGTCCCAGTTGTCCATGCGCACGTAGAAGAGATTGGCGCTCTTTCCCGGCAGCGGATCGCGCGCGAACATGTGCCGGACGGTCGTGAAAGTCGTCGACGCGCAGATGCCGAGGGCGATGCCGCCGATGATCACCGACGTCAGGACGGGATTGCGGCGGAGGCTCTTGATGGCGATGCGAAGGTTGTAGAGCAGCATGGCATCCTCACTTCGCCGACATCAGCGCACCGCCGAAGAGAGCGGGCGGCCGGTCGACGTCGATCACGCGTCCGTCGAACAGATGGATCTCGCGCGACGCGCGGGCGGCACACTCGGGGCTGTGCGTGACCATGACGATGGTCGTGCCGCGCCGGTTGATCTCGTCGAGCAGGTCCATGATCTCGCGGGCCATCAGCGAGTCGAGATTCCCCGTCGGCTCGTCGGCCAGGATGAGCTTCGGATCGGCCGCCAGCACGCGGGCGATGGCCACGCGCTGCTGTTGCCCGCCGGAGAGCTGCGAGGGCAGATGGTGCAGGCGCGAAGAGAGACCGACCATCTCCGCGGCGCGCTCGATGCGCGTCTTGCGCTCCCCCGCCGCCATGCCGCGATAGCGCAGCGGGACGTCGACGTTGTCGAAGAGGTCGAGATCGGGGATGAGGTTGAAGCTCTGGAAGATGAAGCCGATCTTTTGATTGCGGATGTGCGACATCTCGCGGTCGGAGAGGCGGCTGACGTCTTTGCCGTCGAGCTCGTAGACACCGCCGTCGAAGACGTCCAGCAGCCCGGCCACGTTGAGGAACGTCGTCTTGCCCGAGCCGGAGGGACCCATGATGGCCACGAACTCTCCCGCGTCGACGTTGAGCGAGAAGTCCTCCAGCGCGTGCGTCTCCACGAGCTCGGTCCGGTAGATCTTCCGTATGTTCTTCATGCAAAGCATCGATCTGTCTCCTGTCACCGCAGAATGAGTGTGTTGACGTTTCCGAATGGCGAGGTGTCCGAGAGGATCACGCGGTCGCCTTCGCGCAGTCCGCTGACGATTTCGACTTCCGACGCTCCGACTGATCCGAGCGTGATGGCGCGCCGCGTGGCCATGCCGCCATCGACGACGTAGGCGCTGCGCCCGCCGCTTGCCTCCACGAACGCTCCTCGGGGGAGCTTGAGCACGCCCTTCTTCGATTCGAAGACGAGACGCGCGCTGACGCGCTGGTTCTGCCGCAGCCCTTCCGGCCATTGCTGGTCCGGTACGGCGCGGGCCGTGATCTGGTTGCCGACGATCTCGGGCGAGACGGCGGTGATGTGCGCGGCGTGCTCCCCGCTTCCGTAGCCGATCATGAGCGGCGTTCCGATCCTGACATCTGCCGCGTACTCCTCGGGGATGGTGATCTCGAGCTCGAGCGAGGAGAGGTTGATGACGGTGAGGATGGGCTGGTTGGCGGCGACGGCATCACGCTCGTTGACGGTGATGGCCGCCACCATCCCGTCGAACGGGGCGCGGATGGTGAGGTCGTCGAATCGCTTCTGCGTCTCGTCGGTGGCCGACCGCTGCCGGTCGACCTGCAGCTTGCGGCTCTTGACGTCGAAGTCGACGGTCTGCTGATTCAACCCGATCTCGTGCTGCGCCTGGGCGAGCTCGAGCTCGGACACGTGGACGTCGTCCTGCGCCTTCTCGTAGTCGGGGCCGTTGAGGAGTCCGTCTTTGCGCAGCAGCTCGGCGCGCTGCAGCGCCCGCCTGGCCGCCTCGAGCTTCAACTGGGACAGTGCCACCTGCTGCTTGAGGCGCGCATCCGACTGCGAGCCGGCGATCTTCCCGCGCTCGTAGTCGGTGCGGAACGAGAGAAGCTGCGCCTTGGCCTGCTCCAACGTGCTGTGCAGCTCCGGGCTGTCGACGATGGCCAGGACGTCGCCGTTGCGCACGACGCTTCCGGCCTTGGTCCGCAGCGTCACGATCCCCTGGGCCGGACTGACCAGCGTGGGATGCAGCGCCGCGACGACGCGCCCCTGCACCGAGACGTCACGAACGAGATCGCCTCGGGTGACGGTGCCAATCGTAAGCGTGCTCGCGTCGACCGCCCGATCCGCCCGCGACCAGCGGCGGATCAGAGGAAAGGCGAAGGCGAGCCCGATGAGGACGACGAGCAGCACCACCGCCGCGATGATCCTCGGCCGCGTAAACGCTGACCCAGCCGCGACCGCGCGATCCATCGACGAAGTGTTCTCAATCATCCGGCGACGCTATAGCGCAACCGAGGTGCCATGAGGGATGTGCTTGATTCCTAACGAGTTCGAGGATTTGGACGCTGTCCGTTGTGTGTCCGAATGGACAGATGTCCGCGGACAGGTGTCCGGTCAGGAGAGTCGGTGACTATCGACCTAATACAACGTCGAGACCAGCGAGGACAAGCTCGACCTTTTCCCGCGGCAGTTTGGAAACTCGCTCGATCAATACCGATCTATCGGCCGTGAACACTTGCGACACATTCGCCACGGACTCCTTCGGAAGAGTCGTAATGCGCGGAGACAGCACTACGTTGCCGGGCGCCTCGGCCCACCGCAGATTGGTGGTTAGAGGAATACAGATCACCGTGGAGATCAGGCTTCGATTGAGATCATCGCCTTGCACAACGATGACGGGCCTTGGAAACCCCGGCTCCGACCCGGACGGTATTGGGAGATCGGCCCACCAAATCTCTCCCTGCCAGACTACCATTCGACCTTTTCGAGAATCCGACGAGCCGTAGCGTTCACAAAGTCTGTTTCCTGCTCGACTTCCGCGCAAACCCGATTCCACCCTTCTGTGACTTCGTCGGGTGAATGGCGGGCAACGTATTCACGCAAAGCGGCGCTGTACACTTCGCTTCGCGATCGACGACCACGGCGGGCGAGGCGCTCTACCTTTTCGAAGACGTCATCCGGAATCGAAACCGATGTTTTCATACCGTTAGTTTAACCTGCGACCGTTGAGAGTCACACGCACCGCCTCCGCTGCCTTCACGGCCGAGTTCGAAAGTGAGGAGGAGCTGCGGGAGGAGCACCGCACGAACCTGTCGATGGGCGGGCTGTGTCTGGCCACGACCGAGACGGTCGCGCTCAACGCCGCGCTCCTCGTGACGTTGCGCGGACCATGGGGCGGTGAATCATTCGCCCGCGCCACGGTCGTGGCCGCGCTTCCGGAAGGGATCGCGCTGGCAATCGAAGGGAACGCCGACGAGCATCTGGCACGCCTGATGGTCCGGCCGGCTGCGGATCCGGAACCGCCTCCGGACGATACGCCCGAGAAGAAGCAGAACATCTGGGACCACATCCGCTCGCTCTCGCAAATGGAGAAGATCCTGCTGGCAGTGAAGGCCGACCGCACCGAGCGCGCCCTCCTGCTCCAGGACAACGATCCGCGCGTCCTCCTCTCCCTGCTCCGCAATCCCCGACTCACCGTCGATGAGGTGGCGCGGCTGACCAAGTCGTCATTCCTGAACTTCCAGGTCGCCGACGTGATCATGAAAACGACGCAGTGGATGTCCAGTCTCGACGTAAAGGTCGGCCTGATTCACAACCCGAAGACGCCACAAGCATTCGCCCTGCGCATCCTGCCGATGCTACCAGAGTCGGAGGTGCGGTCCATCGCCCGGGCGGGGTCGAATATGGCGTTGAAGACGGCGGCGTTGCGACTACTTCAGAAGTGACTGCGATTTCGTAGCGCCAGCGGCTCGCCGGCTGGAACGCCGCCGGCTCGGCGGCGTGTCAGGAAAACCGCCGGCGAGCCGCCAGCGGTCCGGCCGTCGGGCCGACGGCGCTACGAACGAGCGGCGTTACCACCCCCGCACCGGCCGCCACTCATCGACAACCGCATCGCCCTCGACGACGTGATACCGCTCGTACATCGCCGCGGTGAGGCAGGAGTGATTGGGGATGATGCGAACGCGCGTACCGACAGGCGGCGGCGCGTTCATCCTCAGCTTCCCATGCTCCTGCGAAAGCGACACAAGGCGTGCGGGCAGCGGATGCAGGGCAGCGTCGCAGACGATGCCGTAGCCGAAGTTGGGATCGAGATGGTCGGGGCTGGTGTCCTTCGAAAGCGCCAGCGCGCCGGCGTCGATGATCGCCTCGCCGCGCGCGGGATAGGAGCCGACGACGGTGGACAGCACGGAGACGGCGACGTCGTTCATCGAGCACGAGCCGAGCGTGGCCTGGAAGGCGTCGAAGAAGACGTAGTTGCCGGGGCGCACTTCGTCGGTGTCGTTGAAGGAGTCGACGATCGCGGTGGTTGGGGTCGAGCCGATGCTGCGGGTGATGTCTGCCAGTCCCTCACCCGCGATCAGGGCGCGGAACCTCGTCAGCGATTCCACTTCCTCGGCGGCGATACGGCGGATCTCCTCGACGTCGCGCGCGTTGTACGAGTGGCCGGCGTGCGTGAGCAATCCCTGGAAGTGGACAGCCGGCGAACGGGAGATGGCGATGGCCAGGCGCGCGCTGTCCGGATCGTCCGGATCGACGCCGGCCCGGTGGTAGCCGCAGTCGACCTTGAGAAAGACATCGAAGATGACGTCGTGGGCGCCGTAAAACTCTTCTACCGCGCGTAGAGCGGTCTGGCTGTCGATGAGAATGTTCAGCCGTTCGATCCGCGCTGCCAGGGTGGCAACGCGCGGCAGTTTCTCGGGCGCGATCGGCACCGCGTATGTGATGTCGCGGAAGCCGGCATCGGCGAAGAACTCGGCCTCGGCCATGGTGGAAACGGTGATCGGACCCACTCCGCCGCCGTGCTGCATCCGTCCGATCTCGATCACCTTGTGCGTCTTCACGTGCGGGCGGAATGAGACCGCCGAGGCCTGGGCCTTGGCGCGCATGCGAGCGCAGTTTTGCTCGACAATAGAGCGGTCGACGAGGAAGGCGGGAGTCGGGAGGGAGAGAGTCGGAATGTTCAATGTTGAGTGTTGAATGTTGGATGTTGAATGAGAGACGGTTCAGGTGCTGGCGCCCTCCATCATTCAACATTCAACACGGAACATTCAACATTCAACATTTGCTTCATGAGAAAGATCATCCACATCGACATGGACGCCTTCTATGCCTCGGTCGAGCAGCGCGACCGGCCGGAGTTGCGGGGCAAGCCGGTGATCGTCGGATGGCCGGGCGAGCGGAGCGTCGTCTGCGCGGCGTCGTACGAGGCGCGCACCTTCGGCGTTCACTCGGCCATGCCAGCCACGCGCGCTATGCGCCTCTGCCCCGAAGGCACGTTCATCCATCCCGACTTCGAAAAGTACCGGACCGTGTCGCGGCAGATCCGCGAGATCTTCCATCGCCACACGCCGCTCGTGGAGCCGCTCTCGCTCGATGAGGCTTATCTCGACGTCACCGAGGAGCTGACCGGTATCCCCACCGCGACGGAGACGGCGGAGACGATCCGCCGCGAGATCAAGACCGAGACGCAGCTCACGGCCTCGGCAGGCGTCGCGCCGAACAAGTTCCTGGCCAAGATCGCCAGCGACTGGAAGAAGCCGGACGGCTGCTTCGTCATCCGCCCGCATCAAGTCGAGCGCTTTCTGATGCCTCTGAACGTGCGCAAGATCCCCGGCGTCGGCAAGGCGACGGAGAAGATCCTGACGGAGATGGGCATCGCCACGGTCGGCGATCTGCATACCTTCACCGCCGATCAACTGGTGGTCCGCTTCGGCAAGTGGGGAACGCGGCTGTGGGAGCTGGCCCGCGGCATCGACGAATCGCCCGTGGTGCCGTCGCAGAAGCGGAAGTCGTGGTCGAGCGAGAACACCTTCGCCCAAGACATCACGCTCGATGATGTGGCCGCCTACATCCGCGAGGAATCGCAGAAGCTATGGCAGGCGCTCAGCGACAAGCAACTGACCGGCCGTACCGTGACGGTGAAGCTCCGCACCGGCGATTTCAAGACCGCGACGCGGCGGCTGACGCCTGACACTCCCCCATCGAGTGGCGACGACCTGGCCCGCATCGGCACCGAGCTCCTGACCCGCTTCGACTTCCCCCCGCAAAGCCGCTACCGGCTGGCCGGTATCGGCATGTCGAATTTCGTGGATGAAGAGGATGAGGCGGAGGAGGTGCCGCAACCGGAGTTGTTTGAAGAGTGAAGAGTGAAGTGTGAAGAGTGAAAGGCAAGTGAGCCTTTTTCACTCTTCACTCTTCACTCTTCACCCTTCTTTTCACTCTTCACTCTTCACCCTTCACTCTTCCACTACAATCCCGCCACTTTTGCTCACGAGGTGAACATGAATCCCGTCCAACCCATCGCAGTAGCGCAGTACGGCATCGGGCCGATCGGCGCGGAGATCGCGCGGCTGCTGCTTACCAAACCGTGGCTGCGCGTCGTGGCCGCGGTCGACGTCGATCCGAACAAGATCGGCAAAGATCTCGGCGAGGTGATCGGCCTCGACCGCGAGGTCGGCGTCAAAGTCACGCGCGAGATGACCGGGAAGGTGGACGTCGTCTGCCACTCCACCGGCTCACGACTCCGCGACGTCTCCGGCCAGCTCAAGGATCTCCTCGAGCGCGGCTGTCACGTGGTCTCGACATGTGAAGAATTGTCGTTCCCGCTCGACCAGCAGATCCGCGAGGAGCTGCAACAGACCGCGCGCGCCAGGAACGTGACGCTCCTCGGTACGGGCGTCAATCCCGGCTTCGTCATGGACAAGCTGCCCTTGACCGTCACCTCCGTCTGCCAGCGCATCGATTCGGTGGAGATCATCCGCATCCAGAACGCATCCACGCGACGCGAACCGCTGCAGCGCAAGGTGGGCGCGGGCATGACCCCCGAGGAGTTCCGGGCCGCCGTTGACGCCGGCAAGATCAAGCACATGGGTCTTCGCGAGTCGCTGATGATGGTCGGCAAGGGCCTCGGCGCGGAGTTCGAGTCGGTGAGCGATGAGGTGATCAACCCGATCATCGCCGAGCGCGAGGTGAAGACGCAGTACCTGACCTGCGCCGCCGGCCAGGTCGCCGGCGTTCATCAGACGATCTACGGCCGCGGCAAGATCAACGTGAGCCTGGAGCTGCGCATGTATGTCGGCGCCGAGGATGTCGCGGCCGATCGCGTGATCGTGCATGGCGTGCCGGACGTGGAGATGGTGATCAAAGGGGGCGTCCACGGCGACCGCGCGACGGCGGCAATGGTGGTGAACTCGATCCCGCGGGTCGTGAGCGCCAGGCCGGGCGTGCTGACGATGGACGATATTCCGATCAGCTTCCGGTGAGGCGAAGTGTAGCGCCGTCGGCTCGACGGCTGGACCGCTGCCGGCTCGGCGGCGGTGTTCGCGTATCGCCAGCGAGCCGCTGGCGGTCCGGCCGTCGAGCCGACGGCGCTACGCTCTACGACGAATGGTCGTACACGATCCGCCACCCTTCCGTTCGACGGTGGAAGATCAGCGTGAAGCGGCCGTGGGGCGTATCGGCTTCACGGGTCAGCTTCCAGGCGCCGGTGACGACGACGTCGTCGTTGCCGAGGAGACGGAGATCGACGTCGGAGAAGAGCAGCGTCCCCATCCTGGCGGGAGTGTCGTACTTGGCCTTGTAGCGATCGCGGACCTTCGTCCATCCGCGCGTGACGTCCGTGCCGACGAACATCGTATCGTTGCTGTTCGCGTAGCCGGCCATGTAGGCGTCGATGTCGCCACGGTTCCAGGCCGCCGCCTGCGCGTCGAGCACGACGCGGATGGCGGCGAGATCGTTCGACGACACCCGCGCCGCGACAGTCGTGGCGAGCAGCAGCAGTGCGAGCCCGAAGACAGCGAGCCGTTTCATTTACTGAGTGCGGCTACACGCTCGGCCAGGTAGTGGCCGGTCGTCTTCATCGAAGTGAGCTCCAGAACCATCGCCGACGCCTGTGGGTCCGGCGCTCCGACGACAACGCGCCGCTGCTCGCGCACGATGCCGGCGTTGTCGCTGATCGTGTACGTACCGATCGCGACCTCGCGCCGCAGGTGCGCGCGATTGGTGTTCGATGCGTCTTCGACGATCATTCCATCGTCCCACGGGGTGGCAGAGAGATGGGGGAACCTCATGGCGCTCACCGTGGGGCCTGGCGAGCTCCGGAGGAAGGCCTGCTGCGTAACTTGCTCACCTGGGTACGATACGTAGCCATGGGAGTCGAAGGACACGGTCAGCGTCAATGGCTGCCTGACAGCGCCATCCGCGCCGCGGATCTCAGCCTGGGTGATGCGTTGCAGCGCGGCCGTGTCGACAAGGCCGCTCGCGCCGTCCGACGCGTTGATGACGACTCGCACAGGAGCCCCCTGCGGCGCATGAGCGCAGGCGACCACGAAAACCAGCGTACTAACGAGAGCGAAGCGCTTCATTTCATGCCCCTTTTGAGGTTCTTGATGCCTTCCGTTCGGTATCGGCTACGGCGTCACCGGCTCAATGCTGCCACGCGCGAGGCGAGGAAGGCACCCGTATCCGCCACGCGGGCACCGTCGTAGATGGACGGAAAGATGCGTTCGATGGCGTTGCGGGGTCTGTCGGCGGGCTGCCACTCATCCTTCGATTCGATGACGCGTCCGTTTGCGTCCGCGATCGTGTACGAGAGACGCATCCACCGGATCGTCGTCGGCGAGACACCCGGGTAGACGACACCGGGCATACCGCCCACTCCTACAACCGGAGTAAAGCCATTCTGTCCCGGGTTGGGGCCGATCTCCGCGACTTGCCTCCCGGTGGCCACGTCAGAGCCGAAGTTTCCGTAGGCCATGACACCGCTCTCCCCCGAGTAAACCGCGCGGTGGTTGAAACCCGTCGTCCCCGTGTAAACAACATAGAGAGTCGCGGTGACCGTCATCGGTCGTGCGTTCGGCACCTGCTTCTCGATGTTCGTGAGAGCGGCCTTTCGAACGTCGTCGACCAACTGCTTCGTGGCCGTTTCGGAGATGACGGTCACTTTGACCGGCGTCGTCGTCATGGCCGTGTGCGTTGCGCAGGAAGCGCTGCAAAGAAGAAAGCAGGAAGTGAAGGAAACTAACACCATGCTCTTCATAAGGAACCCCTTCGGGAATACCGTAGCGCATACGGTATGCCAAGCGCGAGCACCCCGGCCACAAGCCAGAGTGCCGTCCAGGCCACTGGGGCCGACCTCATCCAGTTCCACATCGCCAGCGTGATCGACCAGAGCCCATAAATGAGTACGAACGTCCTCCGATGATGACGATCGTCATCCACACCGGACGCAATGCTCCCCGCAAGGATCAGCGTCGGGATGAGACCGAATACGACGTTCAGGACGTGGATCACGTCCGATACCGCACGTCGATCACCTTGCGTACGACGTCCTTGGCCACGCCTGGCAGGTTCTGCACGCGGGTCAGGACGTCGTTGAAGGTGTGCGATTCGCCGCCGTGCTTGAAGCATTCGGCACAGCGCGGGAGGTCCGTGAAGTCGCGGCGCGCGAAGGCGGCCTGCATCACCGCGAAGCGGGGCGAGTCGAGGATCTCGTGCAGCGACTGCGTCTTCAGATCGCCGAGGACCTGATCGCCGTGCGCGTCGTAGCAGCAGTGCGTGACGCGTCCGTCGGCGAAGATCACCACCCAGGTGAAGAAGGCGCCCTGCACGCAACCATAAAACTTCCCGTGCAGATCGGTCTCCTCATTCACGTCGAGCGCTTCACACGTCTTCTCGATGACGCGGGTGTTGCGGTAGTGCTTCAGATCGAAGAGCGACCGGAAGTCGTCGACCGTCTCCTCGAGCGTCAGCCGCGAGCGCATCTTCTGGATTTCGATGCGGATGGGATGTCCTTTGGCCTGGTCGAGGAACGCGCGCGTCAGCACGACGAGCTTGTCGAAGTCGCCGCCCGTACGAAGCTGCGGATAGACTTCGGGGTTGACCGAGTCCACGCAGATGCGGATCCGTTTCAGCGGCGAGGCCAACAGCTTTGCGCCGATCTCTTCGGTCAGCACGAGCCCGTTCGTGGAGAGGCTGGCCTCGGGGAAGAGGCGGATGGCGTCGTCGATGCGGGCATAGAGCAACGGCTCCCCCATCTCGTGCAGCCACTTCAGCTTCAGTCCCGCGCCGTGGATCTCGCGCTCCGCTTTCTCCACCATCGGCCACACCATGTCCTCATAGGGACGGCGCAGCACCGGCAACGGGCACATGCCGCAGCGAAGATTGCACTTCGACGTCAGCTCCAGGCCAACCTTGATGCGGCGGGGATTGAGTTTCATCTCCCGTCCACTAAGGCCGCGAACACAGCAGCGTATTCCGGCCACGAGTACTTGCGCGCCGAGGCCGAGGCGGCCCGCTCCATCGCGGCGCGATCACGATTGGCGAAGAAGTCATCGATCGCGCGCGCCAGCGCCGCGGGATCTTCGGGCGAAACAAGAATACCGTTGCTGCCGTCGATGATCTCCGGAAGACCGCCGACAGTAGTGGCGATGACGGGCCGCGCAAAATGAAACGCAGTGAGCGCCACGCCGCTCTGCGCCTCGATCCGGTAGGGCGCGAGCACGACGTCGGTCGCGGCGAAGTACGTGGCAATCTCGGAGTCAGGGATGAAGCGAAAGTCGAAGCGGACCCCTCTGTCAGGCAGGCCCAACTCCCCTGCCAGACGCTCATACTCCTCCGCCCGCTCCCACCACGCTTCGCCCGCGGCCACGAGCAGCACCTCGGTCCGCAGCTCGCGCCACGCACGCAGTGCGATGTCGAGTCCCTTGAACGGACGGATGTGGCCAAAGAAGAGCGCCACGTTAGTCGCGTCGTCGATGTGCAGCGTCGCCCGCGCCTCAGCGCGCGAAGGGATGGCGCCGCCGAGCTCGTGGACCGGGAGGAAGGTCTTGACGACGCGCCGTCCGCCCGAACGCTTCCATGCCTCGTTCGCTTCCGTCCTGGCGTGCGTGACGAGGACGTTGGCGCGGCACAAAACGCGATTCGTCAGCCACCGTTTCCAGGCCGCGGGCTCCTTGTCGCCGACGTTGTGGCATTGCAGGATGACGGGCGTGCGCCGCCGCATCATCGCGATCATCGTCAGGTACGCCGGCGCGAAGAGCCAGACCCACCAGACGAAGATCACGCTGTCGCACCGCCGCAGGCGCCACCCGGCACGCAGCCAGGTCAACGGATTCATCACATCGATGATGAAGGCGGCCGCCGCGCGAGGCAGCGTCGGATCAACGTCATCGCCGCCGGGATAGAAGCGCTTGGGAAACTGGCGTGAGAAGGAGATGACGTCGACGTCGTACTGCTTGCGCAACTCCTCGGCCAGCCGCGTCGTGCAGTAGGCGATACCCGCGCGGAAGGGATAGACGGGGCCGACGATGGCGATGCGAGCGGGAGTCGGGGGTCGGGGGTTGGGGGTCGGAGGCGAGACAGGTGAGTGAAGGTCTCCGACTCCCGACCCCCGACTCCCGACCCCCGCGTCGCTCATGCCGCCGACAGGAAATTCACCACCGTCGAGGCGAAGTACGCGCCCCACGTCCGCACGTCGAAGACCAGCGACGAGGACATGAAGCAGGAGTGCGTGCAGTGGCACTCCTTGGCCTTGATCGACGCGCGCTGCGCGTCGGCGGCCGGCGAGAACCAGAGCTTGCCGAAGTCGTAGCCGGTGTCGCGCACGTTGCCGACCGCGTCACGCAGCTCGCACATCTTCACCTCGCCGCGTGCGTCGAGCACGCCCGAGATCCGGCCGGCGTGGCACGGCTTGACCTGCGTCTCCTGCTCCAGGATTTCCAGCTCCAGCCGGCGGGTGTAGATCTTCACGAACTTGAGGAAGCTGTCGTAATGCGAATAGCTGTTCCAGTAGGCCTCCAGCTTCGGCAGCAACTCGCGGTATCGATCCGTCGAGATGGGCTGGATGTTCTTGTCGGGCTGGTCGCCGCGCAGCATCTCGAACGAGTGGAACGAGATGTCCGGAAAGTCCTGCCTCACGGCGGCAAACAACTCATCGAGATCGTCGGCGTTGTAGCTGCACAGGCACGTGTGCACATTCACGGTCAGATTGCCGTACTTCTCGCGCAACGGCAGCAGCGCGGCGTATGTCTTCTTCGCGCGCTCGTAATTGCCAGGCACGCCGCGAATCCAGTCGTGTTTCTCGCCGACGTGATCGATCGACAGGTTGACGACGATCTGCGTGTCGGGGCAACGCTGCAACGCCGCCTCAGTCGAACGGGCCGTGAGCTCGCTGGCGATGGCGCCGGTGGGGATGGTGATCTGCTTGACGTGGTTCTGCGTCGACAGCATGGCGCATACGTCCGGCAGGTCGCGGCGCAGGAAGGGCTCGCCTCCGCTCATGACCACGAAGAGCAGATCGCCGAGCGAGGAGAACGTTTTCTCCAGCTCCTCGAACGAAAGCTCGTGCTCCTTGTTCTTCCGGAGCTGCTCCCAGTTGAAACAGGTGCGGCAGAACGAGTTGCAGTCGTACGTCAGCCCCAGAATCATGTAGACAGGCTTCATCCCTCGCTTATCGACGAGGTAACGCAGGTACTGCAGCTTGTCGGTGAACTTCATCGCTCAATCGCGGTCAACCACACGGCTGCGTGGCGTAATCCTCAATGTTTGCCGAACCACTTGCTGGTGTCGAAGAAGACCGAGCGTTTCACACCGTTTGCGGTCTCGATATCGATCTGATCGGCAGGTTTATCCTTGCATGTGATCTGTGCCTGAGCAACCTTCTTCGCTCCGGGGTAGTTGTCGGCGAGCCATGCATTCTCGCCGGCGAACCCGTCGGGCTCGTTTGCGGCGTCGATCACGACTGCGCTGTTGCAGGAGATGCCGCGAGGCGCGATCAGCACCGCGCCCGGCGTCGATGGCCGTGTTTCCGCCGGCGCCGGCGGCGGCGTCGAGGCACACGCGGCGGCGAAGAGAAGGGCGATGGTGAGCAGGCGCATGGACAGATCCTAGCAGCCCAAGGGGAAGAATGGTCGCGACGCAAGTCGGGCTCTCCAGTTCGGCCCAACGGTGTTGCCCGTCTAACGGTCTTGCCGAGCCCTCTCCTGGATACGTTCGATCTCGGCGGTCAATGATTCCAGCGGCTCGTCAGGCAGGAGCGACGCCCGCTCTTCAGTGTAGTTTCCGGACCCCGGATCGTACTGACGAAGAAACCGAACAGCGTTTACCCATCCGAGCGTGTCCGCGAGAGCTCGAAATCCTCGCTCCCGAAGCTCGCTATGACTCGCGATCAGTTGGTTCATCGAAGATCTCCTCAGCCAGGCTAATAGGATCAGCCACTCGGACCTTAAGATCGCCGGATAGCTTCCGAGCGCGTCTCAGGAGCGGGTAATCCACGGTGACAAATACGTCCACGTGGGATAGTTCAGCAGAAGCGATGTGAAGGCTATCGAACTTAGTAAAACCCAGCGACATCAGTCTAGCACTGCGGATTCGCAGTTCGTGGACAGGTACAGCGTCGAGAGGTCCTAAGCTCAGCCATTGTGCCACCGCTTCGCGCCTCGACCGAACGGGGTTAAAGGCATTCTCAAGAGTATGGGAAGCCGACCGAACAAACTGAAGCTGCTCCTCGGTGGCACCAAGGATGGCGTCCACTGCTTCAGTCTCGAGATGCACGAGTGGATGGTCCTGAGAATCGAAGGGTCGCTTCAGACAGCAGAGATCGAGATATACCCTCACGTCCGGATCTTACCCGAGCTTCGCCCTGATCAACCCCCACACGATCCCCACAAAGTACGTGAGGTGATGCGCCGCGAAGGCGAACGGCAGCACGATCCAGTCGCGCTTCGGCAGTCGCGTCGTGCGGGCGCCGAGGATCAGCGTGACGACGAAGTACGGCAGGACGGCGATCGGGGCGGCGATGATGGCGATTGCGCTGACGAAGAGGAATGCCTGGATCTTCCGGTTCTTCGTGTAGCTCGCCGATCCGCGCGCCAGCATCTCGCCGGTCTTCACACGGTAGCGCCAGCGCTGACGCAGGTAGGGGCCGGGAAACGGCCGGCGGCGATGGAACACGCGAACACCTGAGTGGTAAACGACCGCCGGCAACAGCGAAGCGATCAACGACGTGTCCTCGCCGATGTAGCCGATGGTCTCGTCGAATCCATGGAAGGACGCTCTCCGGACGAAGAGATTGACGAGCGCCACGTCGCTTGGGCTGGTCACGGCGAAGATCCCAGGTCGATTCTCATGGCAGGCCACGCCGCTGCCGATCAGCGGGGTGGCGAGCAATGTCTCCGCGATCAGCTCAGCACGCGTCGAGTCCTCCGGCGCAGGATCGGGACCGCCGACGGCTAGGACGTCAGGATGGGTGTCGAGATACGCCACAGCCGTGGCCAGCCAGCCGGCATCGGCGACCGCGTCATCGTCGATGAACGCCAGAATCTCCCCTCTCGCCTCGGAAACCGCTCGATTTCTTCGAGTTGCGGGATTACGATCCGGCTCGATGACGTTTCGTACGCCGTTCCCGATCTCAAGCTCCAACGGTGCCGCGGAGACCAGTATCAGTTCGAAGGGAAACGGCGCTTCCTGACGCAGCACCGACGCGATCGCGCGTTCCGCGTCGCCGCCGATCCGCTCCACAGGCATGACGACGGTGACTCTGATATCGGCGCACATTTCGTGGTTGAGTAGATTCGTGGATGAGTAGATTAGTGGATCAGAACTGCCAGGGCACGCCCGCTGATCGACTAATCTACTGATCGACTGAAATGACATGAAGCTTATCGTTCAAATCCCAGCCTTCAACGAAGAAGCGACGATCGCACAGACGCTTCGCGACCTCCCGAAGAAGATCGACGGCATTCTCACGATCGAAAGCCTCGTCGTCGACGACGGCTCCTCCGACAACACAGCCGAGGCCGCGCGCAAGGCGGGAGCGACACACGTCGTGCAGCTCAAGACGCACCGCGGCCTCTCTTCGGCGTTCCTGGCCGGCATCAACGCCGCCCTCCGCCTCGGTGCCGACATCATCGTCAACACGGACGCGGACAACCAGTACGCGGGCGCCGACATCCCCAAGCTCATCGCACCGATCGTGCGCGGGACGGCCGACGTCGTCATCGGCGACCGCGAGGTGGCCAGGTCACCGCACATGTCGGGGTTCAAACGCCTTCTGCAGCGCCTCGGCAGCCGCACGGTCGGCCTGGCTTCCGGGATTCGCGTGAACGACGTGACCAGCGGCTTTCGCGCCTTCTCCCGCGAAGCGGCATTGCAGATCAACGTCTTCAACCCGTTCACATACACGCTCGAAACCGTCATCCAGGCCGGCAACCGCAACCTCGGCGTGCAGTCCGTCTCCGTGCGCACGAACGCTCCGACGCGCCCCTCGCGCCTGTATCACGGCATCGGTACGTATCTGCGCAAGTCCGTGGCCACGATCTTTCGCATCTACACGATCTACAAGCCGCTGAAGACGTTCTTCACCATCGGCGCGCTGTTGTTGCTGGCCGGCTCCGCGCTCGGCGCCCGCTTCCTCTGGCACTTCACGCACGGCGACCGCGGCGGCCACATCCAGTCGCTGATCCTGGCCGCGGTGTTCCTGATCGTCGGCTTTCAGACGTCGCTGAT
The DNA here is from genome assembly GCA_035482045.1 of Thermoanaerobaculia bacterium. Lineage (GTDB taxonomy): Bacteria > Acidobacteriota > Thermoanaerobaculia > Gp7-AA8 > Gp7-AA8 > JADGNZ01. The sequence continues at coordinate 41,676 of DATHRD010000060.1, read as the reverse complement.
CGGCCTCGTGGCCGACCTCATCTCCGTCAACCGCCGGCTCAGCGAAGAGGTGCTCGTCCGCCTGAAACGCATGGAAACGCCGGTCATGGAGCGCCGTCCGCTTCCCCAGCAGGTGACGCGCGAGCCGCGCCCCACGCGTCCTCCCCATCCGAAACGCGAACGCGCCGAGGCCAGGACGGCGGCAACACAGTGGGTCTGGCTTCTCGATGAGGAGAAGCTGCAGGACCGCGGCGCTAAGCCCGAGACACCGGAAGTGGAGATCGACGACGAGACGCCGGAGCCGCCGCGGCCCGCCGGCGCACCCCGTCGCCGCCGTCGCCGCCGCGGCGGAGCGCGTCCGAATCCGGACGCGTGAGGCTACACGCTGAGCGATCCTCAAGGATTCGCATGGTCGACTCAGCGGGCATTCGGGAGCGGCACGTGCCGCACAAATGCCAATCGGCTCCTTGCTCTGCCGTGGTTGCCGACGATCTATGTCCAAGAGGTCCAAAAGCAACCCGATGAAACGAAGCCGGCTGCCGGCTCACTATTGAACGGGGAGCGTCGAATGCCCCTTCGATAAGGAGAGCAGCCCATGAGCACACGAAAACGCAAAAGCGAACAGAGCAGTTTCGTCAAAATCGTTCTGAAATTCCGCGAGAGGCTTTCCAATTCTGAGCGGCTCGGTACCCTTCTGCAGAATGTCGTCGAGCGTGCGGGGATCGCCGCAGGCGACATGCGCCTTCGGCCTCTGGTCGAGTCGCTCGCTCCAAGGGAGCTCGATGCGCTCATCGACCGAGCTCGGCGACTCGATTCCGAGTATAAGCCGGTCGATTTCTCCGTATGGTTTCAAGCGGACGTTCCCACCAGTGCTGATCCGGACGAGCTCGTGCGCGTCATCCGCGGCTCGAAAGAAATCGAAACCGCGTACATCATGCGACCCGGTCCACCGCCGGTAAATCCAGATGACGATCCGCGCAGCGCGAACCAGGGATATCTCGACGCGGCGCCTAACGGCATCGATGCACGCTACGCGTGGGGTTTCACCGGCGGTGACGGCACCGGCATCGGCTTCGTCGATGTAGAGCAAGGGTGGAATCTGAACCACGACGATCTCGCAGCCGCCGGAATAACCATCATCTCAGGCGTCAGTACCGCATACCCGGATCACGGCACATCAGTGCTCGGCGAGGTTCTGATGGTAGACAATACGCAGGGCGGCGTCGGGATCGCGCCGTCGGCCAGAGGCCGCGTGGTGTCGCAGTGGCGAACCGCGGGCTACAACACACCAGACGCAATCCTCGATGCGGCGGCGCACATGTCGTTCGGCGACGTATTGTTGCTCGAAGCGCAGGAACACGATCCGGTGGGCGGTCTCTACTATTGGCCCGTCGAAATCGTCGATGCCACGTACGAGGCTATCCGGCTGACGACCGCCCTCGGCATTGTCGTTGTCGAAGCGGGATGCAACGGAGGATACGACCTCGACGCCTACATGAACATCTCGGGGAAGAAGATTTTCGATCGCTCATCACCTGACTTTCGCGAGTCAGGCGCAATCATGATCGGCGCTGGCAGCTCGACTGCTCCGCACTCGCGGTTGTCGTTCTCGAACTACGGAAGCCGCATCGACTGCTACGCGTGGGGCGAGAACATCGACACGACGACCACCAATAGCGCAGGCACCGACAACACGCTCTACACCACGACCTTCGGAGGCACATCTGGCGCGTCACCGATGATCGTCGGTGCAGCGCTAATCATCCAGGGCCTCGCGCAGTCCTCGCTCGGCTATCGTTTCAGCCCGCGAGAACTGCGCCGCATTCTGCTCGTCGGCGCCACGCCATCGGCAGCGCCGGCCACCGACAAGATCGGGGCGATGCCGAACCTCAACGCGATCATCAGCGGGAACGAGCTGAATCTCGCGGCGGACCTATACCTGCGCGACTACGTTGGCGACGACGGCAATCCGACGAGTGGCACAGTGTCGATCAGTCCGGACATCATAGTGCGGCAGGCGGCTGTGCCGAACCCCCAGGCGTCTTTCGGGCCGGGGAGCGGCACGGAAAATGATCCGAACCTGTCCGACGACGTCCGCGCCGCTCACAACAACTTCGTCTACGTGCGCGTGCTGAATCGCGGTGGAACGGAGGCGAACAACGTTTCCGTCGACGTCTACTGGTCGCCGCCGTCCACACTCGTTTCGCCGAATCTCTGGAATCTCGTCGGCTCAGCAAATCTTCCTTCCGTTCCGATCGGGAACGCGCTCACAGTGTCAGACGGCATCACTTGGCCGGGTGCGAACGTTCCGGCAGCCGGTCACTACTGCTTCGTCGCCATCGCCGGGAATCTGCAAGACCCAAAGCCCGACCCTGCGACGTTCAGCACGTTCGACCAGTACGTGACGTACGTCGAGAACAACAACAACGTCGCATGGAGGAACTTCAACGTCGTCGTCGGTCCGCCTTCCGGCGGTCCACCGGGATTCCACAAATTGTCATTCCTCGTCGCCGGCGCATTCGACACGAGCCATTCGTTCCAGTTGGAGGCGAGCGGCCACTTGCCGGCAAAGAGCAGCGCATTTCTCGAAGTGCCGATGTGGCTCGCCGACGCTCTGCGACCACATCCAAATGAGGTGAAGGTCGACGGAAAGCGCAGCGTTGCACGGATGCCGCTGCATCCCCAGGGAATACTGAGGCTCGGGCAAGCTGTACTGCACGCGCGCAGCAAAGCGGAGTGCGCCCTCTTCGTGAAAATTCCGGAGAACTCCCGCGCCAACCACTATGACTTTGCAATTCGCCAGCTCTACAATCAGAAAGAGGTCGGCAGGGTGACGTGGCGTTTTGCAGCGGCACGGAAAACGAAGAAGAAATAATGCGAGTGGGTGCGTATTCCGATGGCGTGCGCACCCACACTTCTTCACTTGCCGAAGCTCGGTCGCGCCAAAGCCCAGGGCAACGCAAGTCCGCGCAGATAATCCGAAAAGTAGCCATGTAGGCGAGATATCGTCAAGTCCGAATCCGGATGCGTGAGGCTCCTACGCGTACACGCTGACAAACCGAGCCGTCAGCGCCGCGGCCATGCTCAGCTCGAAGGGCACGTGGATCAGCGGATGAATGGCGTTGTAGGTATGGCTGGCCTTCGCGATCACGACGCGTGAGGCATTGCCGGCATAGGACTCGATCTCCGCTGATTCGTCCACCGGCACGCTCTCGTCGCGGCCGCCGTGGATGATGAGAATCGGCTGCTCGATCTGCGTGGCGCACTTGAGGATGTCCAGCCGCTCGCGGTGCGCTTCGATGTCGTCGAGCATTCGCGATGACATCCGCATCATCTGCTTCGTGCGTGCGTTCTCGACTTCCAGATAGCCGATGCGGCGCCACAGCGACTTCGTGGCGTCATCCCATCGATCGGTGTGCGATATGGCGCTCCAGGTGACTATTCCGCTGAGGTTCTCGATGCCCTCGGCCGCGAGAAGCGATACGCCCCCACCGCGCGAATGGCCGACGAGAAACACCGGCGCGTCGACTCGCTGCTGGCAGTAGCTCACCACTTTCTTCAGGTCGGCGACCTGACCCGAGTACGTATCCTCGGCGAACAGATCGAGACGATCGAACGTCTCAGGGTTCTCCTCGATCCCGCTTCGCGACATGTTGAAACGGCAGACCGCGAAGTGATGATCGAAGAGTGTGCCCGCCAGCCAGGGGAAGAACCCCCAGTCCTTGAATCCCTTGAACCCGTGAACGATGACCACGAGCGCCTTCGCTTCCGGCGGCGCGTCGAGATCGCCGCGGATGGGAAGATTTTCGTCGCTGAGGATGGTGAATTGCATGCGGCCACTACACATTAAACCGGAACAGAATCACGTCCCCGTCCTGGACCACGTAATCCTTTCCCTCGCTTCGCATCTTACCGGCCGCCTTCGCCGCCTGCTCGCCGCCCAGGGTCACGTAGTCATCGTAGGCAATCGTCTCGGCGCGGATGAAGCCGCGCTCGAAGTCGCTATGAATCTTTCCTGCCGCCTGCGGCCCCTTCGATCCACGATGGATTGTCCAGGCACGTGACTCTTTCGGTCCGGCCGTGAAGAATGTTTCGAGATCGAGCAGCTTGTAGGCGGCCCGGATCAGAGCGTTGAGGCCGGGCTCATCGAGCCCCATCTCCTGCAGGAAATCCGATCGCTCGGCGGTGGGGAGTTGTGAGATCTGCGCCTCAAGCTCGCCGCAGATGACGACGACCTCTCCCCTCTTCTCTGCCGCCACCTTTCGAACCTTCTGCAGCAGCGGCGTCTCCTCGCCGAGGTCCGACTCGGCGACGTTCGCGACGTAGAGCACCGGCTTGAGCGTGATGAGATTCAGCTCAGCCAGCGCCTCGCGCTCGTCGTAGGTGAAGTCGATGGCGCGCAGCGGCGTCCCGATGTCGGCGGCCGTCTTCGCCTTTTCAAGCGCCTCGGCCTGGGCGACGTACTCCTTCTGACCGACGCGCGCCAGGCGTGCCACGCGATCGAGCTTCTTGCCGATGGCGTCGAGATCAGCCAGCAGCAACTCCGTCTCGATCACTTCGATGTCGCGCTCCGGATCGACCGACCCCTCGACGTGGACGACATTTGGATCGTCAAAGCAGCGGACGACGTGCAGGATGGCCTCGGTCTCGCGGATGTTGGCGAGAAACTGGTTGCCGAGTCCCTCCCCTTTCGACGCGCCGCGCACCAGACCGGCGATGTCGACGACTTTGAGTTCGGTGTAGACCGTCTGCTTGCTCAGCGCCAGCCCGGCAAGTTTGTCGAGACGTGCGTCGACCACCGGAACGATGCCGATGTTCGGCTCGATGGTGCAGAAGGGATAGTTCGCGCTCTGCGCCCCTGCGGCGGTGAGCGCGTTGAAGATCGTCGACTTGCCGACGTTCGGTAGCCCGACGATTCCGACAGAAAGACCCATGAGTGTGTTGACTCCTCGTATTGCGGCGGGGGGAACGGCTGGGGGGTGGTTGCGATTCCGGACGGGGCGAACGTAGGTCGGACTCTCCAGTCCGAACGGTGGGTGGTCGGGGACTCGAAGAGCAATGTTGAATGTTCAGTTTTGAATGTTGGATGTTGAATGGAGAAGCCAGGAAGCGAACATTGACGATCACAGCTCGCCATCAACACTGAACAATCAACATTCACCATTCGCTTCTAGGGAACCATCCGCGTCGCCATCTCCCCCGCCCCGAGAAGCCCGACCTTCGCGTTCGTGATCAGGTTCACGGGGATCGAGGCCAGGACGTGCTGGAAGCGCCCTTTGCGGAGGAAGGCCTCCACGAATCGGCCGTCGGTGAAGCGGTCGATGTTCTTTCCGGCCACGCCGCCGGCAAGGTAGACGCCGCCGCGGGCCAGCAGCCGCAGTGCCATGTTGCCGGCCTCGGCGCCGTAGATGTCGACGAAGATGGCGAACGTCCGCGCAGCGACGGAATCGCCGGATTCCAACGCCTTGGCGATCTCCATCGGCAGGTTCTCGTCGTACTCCCGCTCCTTCCCCGTCAGGAAGTTGTGGATATTGACCAGCCCTCTGCCGGAGAGGAGCCGCTCCCAGCTCACGTGGCCGAATTTGGTGTGCAACGCCAGGAAGAGGCGAGTCTGTTCTTCATCCTGCGGCGCGAAGTCCGCGTGGCCTCCCTCGGAGGGGATCACATCCCACTTCACGCCGTCGTGGACGAGATTCGCCTCGCCGAGGCCAGTGCCGGCGCCGAGGATGGCGATCGGAGCGAACGCATCGCGCGTTCCGGCGTTGAGGACAAGGAAATCAGCCGGCGTCAGAACCGGCACGCCGAGGGCGACCGCGTAAAAATCGTTGATGAGGGAGACGCGCCCGATGGAGAACTCCTTCGCCAGCGCCCGCGCGTCCATTTTCCATGTCAGGTTCGTGACCTCGGCGCGATCATCGAAAACCGGCCCGGCCACCGCGAAGCAGGCCGCGTCGATCGTTCCGACGACATGCTCTTTCACAAACGCGCCCAGCATCTCGTCGAAGGTGCCGTAGGCCGCGCTCTCATACCGTTGCTCCGCGAGTACGTTACGTTCCGTCTGCGACGCATCCACAAGCTGCAGGAGGACTTTCGTCCCTCCGATATCACCGGCAACGATTTTCATGGATGCGTAGTCTGGCACAAGGCCGGTAGGGCGGGGCCGCTGGAGCGCAGGCGTTGCCGGACGGGAGGCTGCGTGGCAGAAGGATCAGTCGGAGATGGCGGCCGGGGTTTCTGGCCGCTGATCACGACCGGTGGGGTGATTTCGGCTGATTTCGGAAACTGCGGCGTCACTAACTGGTTCCGCGAACCAAAGAACTCGTCCATCGAACGAGAAAACTCGTTCCTCGAACGCAAGAACTCGTTCCCGGAACGAGAAAACTCGTTCCACGGACGAGAAACCTTGTTCCCGGAACCAGAAACCTCGTTCCGGGAACCAGAAACCTCGTTCTCTCGAACAAGAAACCTCGTTCCCCGGAACCAGAAACCTCGTTCCCTCGCACCAGAGACCTTGTTCGATCGAACGAGAAACCTCGTTTCTGGAACCAGAAACCTCGTTCGCTCGAACGAGAAACCTCGTTCATGGAACCAAAAACCTCGTTGCTGGAACCAGAAACGTCGTTCCGGGGACCAAGAAAACTCGCTCCCGGACCCAAGAACTCGCCCATGGACAAGAACTCTGGGACTCTCCAGTCCGACGCCAGCGCCCTCCCACGCGACGCCTACATCCCCTCGTCCGCGGTCGTACCGTAGATCGCAGGCAGCGGCACGTCGAGCAGACGAAGATAAACCGAGAGTTGTCCGCGATGGTGGTAGGTGTGATTCATCAGGATCTGGCGGATGAAGATGATCTTGCGCGTCTGGTTCACGAGATCGCCGTTGCGCGAGATTGCGAACGGCGCTTTCAAGGCATCGTCGTCCATCCCCTTGATCGTCGCCGATACCGCGTCGAGGTTCCGGCGGAACGTATCCACGAACTCAGGGTTCTCCGGCATCTGCGGCGGTCCGGCATTGGCGATGTCGAACCGGCCTTCCGTGATCAATCGGACGCCGATCGACGGCATCACCACCAGATGCCAGGCCAGTCGTCCGAGCGTCATCGATTTCGGATGAGGCGTCCATGCGAGCTTGTCCATCGGTACCCGCTCGAGCATCCGCAACGTCGACTTCCCTTCCTGTTCCAACTCCGCGAGCAACGCATTCGCGAGCGGCATTCACTACCCCCTCCCCGGGACGTCACCCGGCGGAAAACCGAAGCTGATACGCACGGCAGCGTACTCCGGATGCACGGTGCCGTTCTGTTGTCGAATGATCAGTGGCGGCTCGATCCACGTCTCGCGTCGCGGCGGGATATCGGCGGCGCGCATCGCGGCGAAGAGGGAGATCATCGGCGGCTCGCCTTCCTTGAAGACAATGTCGCGCCGCCGCAGCAGGACCAGGCCATTCGACGCGAGAGCCTCCTCGGCGCGGGACCGTTGGATGTACGGGAAGACGAACACGAACATCCCGCCCGGCGCCAGGATGCGCGCCGCGGCGCTGGCATAGTCGGCCACCGTCCCGCGAATCTCGATGCGCGCCGGAATGGCCTGCGGATGCGCGGCCTCGGTGGCGCTGCTCGATGGCCAGTACGGCGGCGAACCGGTGACGAGGTCGAAGGCCGGCTCGCCGGAAAGGATCGAAGCATCGCGAAGGTCGCCCTCGTACACCGTGAAGCGCGACTCCAGGCCGTTGTAGCGGATGCTCTTCCGCGCCAGGCGGGCCGACATCACCTGAGCCTCCACCGTGCAGAAGTGCGCACCCGGCAGGCGCCAGGCGGCGATGAGGGCCACCGAGCCGATGCCTGAGCCGAGGTCGGCGGCGCGGCAGACACGCGGCGCCCATTGGGTGGCGTACCAGGCAGTCAGCACATCGTCCGTCGAATAGCGATGACCGCGCTCGTACTGGAAGATGCGGAAATGACCGCAGAGATAGTCGAGCGTCTCCCCTTCCTCGGGCGAAACACCCCGAGGCGGGACCGGACCGGGACGCCGCCAGCCTCGATAGCCGAGATCGTCATCACTCTGCAATAAACGAAACCCTCTTCGCGTCAACACGTATCACAGAAACCGCAGATCCTCGCGTCCCGGGAAATATCTGCCCGGAGCACTCGCGGAAAACCTCAAACAACTGGAGGCATCATTTGAAGGGAGCAGTGCGAAGACTGTCCACATCGTTCTTCCTGCTTCTGACGATCACAGCCACCCTGCACGCGCAGGATCTGGCGTCGGCCGAGAAGCGCACTACCGTGCGCAAGCTTGACAACGGCCTGACCGTGATCGTCATGGAGCGCCCCGAAGCCCCCGTCTTCTCGTTCACCACGATCGTGAATACCGGGTCGGCACAAGAAGTTCCGGGGATCACCGGCCTCGCGCACATGTTCGAGCACATGGCGTTCAAAGGCACCACCAAGGTCGGCACGTCGAATTACACGGCGGAGTCGGCTGCACTGGACAAGGTCGAGGAGGCGTACGGCGCCTACGACCGAGCCCGCCGCGATCCCGTCAATCATGACGAGGCAAAGATCGCCGAGCTCGACAAGGCCTGGAAAGCCTCCATGGACGACGCACAGAAGTACGTCGTGCCGAACGAGTTCAGCAAGATCGTCGACCGCGCCGGCGCCACCGGCGTGAACGCCTTCACCAACGACGACGAGACGACCTACTTCTACTCGATGCCGTCGAACCGCGTCGAGCTGTGGGCCTATCTGGACTCCGAGCGCTTCCTCCACCCGGTCTTCCGCGAGTTCTACAAAGAGCGCGACGTCGTCTACGAAGAGCGGCGCATGCGCACCGAGAGCACTCCGATCGGCCGCATGATCGAGCAGGCCCTGGCCGCGGCCTTCACAGCCCATCCGTATGGACAGCCGGTCGTCGGCTGGCCGTCGGACCTGCAGAGCTTTTCGGCCACGGACGCGAAGGCCTTCTTCGCGAAGTACTACGTCCCGGCCAACATGGTCGTGGCCATCGTGGGCGATGTGAAAGCGTCCGAGGTCATGCCGATCGTGGAGAAGTACTTCGGCCGCCTGCCGAAAGGTGCCAAGCCCGATCCGCTCCGGACCGTCGAGCCGCAACAGACCGCCGAGCGCTCGGTCATCCTGCGCGAGATGTCACAGCCCGTCTACTTCGAGGCGTATCACCGCCCGGCCGAGACGGATCCCGATTCGGCGACCTTCGACGCCATCGAAACGCTGCTTTCCGAGGGGCGCACGTCGCGCCTTTATCGTTCGCTCGTCCGCGACAAGAAGCTGGCCGCGGTTGCGGCGGGGTTCAACGGCTTCCCGGGACGGAAGTATCCGAACCTCTTCGCCTTCTTCGCCATCCCCACCGCCGGCCACACGGCCAGCGAGATGGCCGATCCAATCCATGCGGAGATCGAGCGCCTGAAGACGGAGGATGTGACGGCTGACGAGCTGCAGTCGCTCAAGACGCGCGCGAAAGCCGGCCTGCTGCGCCAGCTCGACAACAACTCCGGTCTGGCCATCCAACTGGCCACGTACCAGACGATCTTCGGCGACTGGCGGGAGCTGTTTCACGAGGTCGATAAGATCGACAAGGTAACGCCTGCCGACATCAGGCGTGTGGCCAGCGCCACATTCGTGCCGACCAACCGCACCACGGCCATGATCGAGTCGGCAAAGAAGCCGACCGCCTCGGCGCCGAAGGGAGACACGAAATGAAATCGCTTCGCATGCATGCGATCGCGGCGGCGGTGACGCTTCTCACGCTGCCCGCCTTCGCCCAGGTTTCCGATTACCACGACATCAAGACCCAGCCCCTGCATCAGATCCAGCAACCGCAGCCGAAGCGCGTGCAGCTCGCCAACGGCATGGTGATTTTCCTGATGGAGGATCACGAACTGCCGCTCATCAACGGCGGCGCCCGAATCCGCGGCGGCGCGCGCGACATCGCCGCCGAAAAGACCGGCCTGGCCGGCATCTACGGTTCGGCATGGCGCACCGGCGGCACGGAGTCGAAGACGGGCGATGAGCTCGACGACTTCCTCGAGGCGCGCGCGGCGCGCGTCGAGACCGGTGCGGGTGATGATTCGACGAACGTCAGCATGAGCGTGCTCAAGGGCGACTTCGACACGGTGTTCCCGATCTTTGTCGACGTCCTCCAGCACCCCGCCTTCCGTCAGGACAAAGTCGACTTGGCCAAGACGCAGAGCACGACCGCGATCTCCCGGCGCAATGACGACGCCAAAGGCATCGCCGACCGCGAGATGTCGAAGCTCGGCTTCGGAGCCGACTCGCCCTACGCGCGCGTCCCGGAGTACGCGACGGTCAATTCGGTCACCCGCGATGATCTCGTGGCTTTCCACAAGAAGTACGTCCATCCGAACAACATCATCCTCAGCTTCGTCGGTGACTTCGATTCCGCCGCCATGGAGAAGAAGCTGCGCGCTGCCTTCGGTGCGTGGCCCAAGGGTCCGCAGGCATCGACCGCGGCGCCCACCGGCGGCACTCCTGCCAGGGCCGGCGTCTATTACGTGGCCAAGGATGATGTGACCCAGAGCAACATCTACGTCGTCCACGGCGGCACGGGCGTGTTGCGCAACAATCCCGATTTCTACGCCGTGTCGGTGATGAACGAGATTCTCAGCGGCGGTTTCTCGGGACGTCTGATGAACGACATCCGAACGCAGCGCGGCCTTGCCTACGGCGTGGGCGGCGGCGTCGACGCGACGTTCGACCGTCCCGGTCTCTTCCACATCTGGATGGGAACCAAGAGCGGCTCGACCGTCGAGGCGGTCAACGCGCTGCGCGTCGATCTGACCGACCTTCAATCAAAACCGTTTTCCGCCGATGAACTGGCGCAGGCAAAGGAGTCGATCCTGAACGCCTACGTCTTCACGGCAGACTCCAAGGCCAAGGTCCTGTCGCAGCGGGTGACTCTGGAGTTCTACGGCTACCCCGCTGACTACTACCAGCAGTACCCGGCCAGGCTGCAGGCCGTCACCGCCGACGATGTCGCGCGCGTAGCCAGGAAGTACGTCCAGCCGGGCCAGACATCGGTCCTCGTCGTCGGCAAGGCGAAGGATTTCGACAAGCCTCTCTCAACCCTGGGCGCCGTGACGACGCTCGACATAACGATCCCCGAGGGGACGGCGAAAGCGGCCACTGCCGGCGGAACGGCGGCCGGGTCGAAGCCGTCAACCAGCAGCGCCGAGGGCGTTGCTCTCATCAAAAAGGTGCGGGACTTCGTCGGCGGCAAAGCGAAGATCGACGCCGTCCAGGCAACGCACTCCGTCGGTTCGGTCCAGGCGCAGACGCCGCAAGGTCCGATGGAGATGGATGTCGACAGCGTCGTGAAGTATCCCGCCTCAAGCCGGCGCGTGGTCAAGATGCCGATGGGCGAGATGACGATGGTGAGCACGCCCGACGCCGCCTTCATGAGCAGTTCCATGGGCTCGCAGGACATGCCCGGCTCGCAGCGGACGACGATGCAAAACGAGATGCGGGCCGACATCATCAACGTGCTCCAGAACATCGATAACCCGAAGTACATGTTCACCGCCACCGGCGCCGAGAAGGCGGGTACGGTCGACGCACAGGCCCTGACCATCGACGCCGACGGTTCGGCCGTCAAGTGGCTCGTCGATCCGTCATCGGGAAAGATCCTGCGCCGCATTTCGCAGTCTCCCCGCGGCGAGTCGATAACTGATTTGACCGAATGGAAGACCTTCGACGGCATCACCCTCCCGATCTCCTTCACGACGACCACCGGCGGCCAGCCCAGCGGCAGCGGCAAGCTGACGACGATCGAGATCAATCCAACGGTGGATCCGAAGATGTTCGAGAAGCCGGCGGCGAAGTAGGGATCACCACGTACGAATGATGGGAAGGGCCGCCGCCTCGGCGGCCCTTCTTTTAAGGCCTTTCTCAGTGTCGCGCCGACGGTTCCAAGACTGGCCCCGCCAGCAACCCGCTGTCCGGTCTACTCCCCGTTCTTAGCGCAATTCCCAGTCTTCGAGACGAAGGTCGGCGACGCGCGAGAATTCCCGAACATTGTGCGTGACGAGGACGGCGTGGTGGGCGCGGGCCGTAGCTGCGATCAGCATGTCGTTCGGTCCGATCGGCGTTCCGGCGCGATCGAGTTCCTCCCGAAGGAGGCCTTACTCCTCGGCGCAGCCGTCGTCGAATGGAAGGCTCGCGATCGTGTCGAAGAATCGCTCCAGCAGGCGCAGGTTCTCGGCTATCCGGCCGTTCTTTCTCGCGCCGAAAAGAAGCTCCGCTTTGACGATCGAGGAGAGTCGCACCAGCGAGCGGGGAACGACTCGCAAGCGTTCAGTCAGAGAGGGTGAGGTTCCGATGAGGATACGAATGCAGCGTTCGTGTCGAGCAGATACATTTCTACAGATGCTCATCTACAGATGCTCACGGCGTTCCACGCGGCCCTGCTTCGGCCGGCGAAGCGGCTCACCTTTCCAACCGCCCACGACCTCCTCAAAGAAACCTTCCGGCCACTCGCCTGCAACCTCGTTGACGACGAGGTCGGCCAGATAGGAGGAGAGGGATTTTCCAGCAGCCTTCGCTCTGAACCTCGCCGTCTCCGCAACGTCATCAGGAACATAAAGGTGCAACTGCGGCATCCGTCCTCCTTCCCGCTGCATCCACACATAGCAGGCTAGTGCAGTCGGCGCAAGGAGATCCCGGTAACTCCACGCGCGGAGAGCCCCTTGGGGCTGGCTGTCCTACGTCTTCCCGTTCAACGACGTCAGCAGCTTCTGGACCTCGGGATCACCGGGCTTCATCTGCTGCAGCTTGGCGGCGATGGACCGTGCTTCATCCATCCGGTGCAGGTCGACGAGGACGATCGCTTCGTTGAAGAGAGGTTGCCACTGGTCCGGCGCCATCGTGGCGGCGCGCTGGAACTGGGCCAGCGCTTTGTCCGGCTGGCCGGCCTGCTTGTAACAGATGCCGAGGTCCGTGCGGACGTTTGCATCGTCGCGGGCGGCCGCGGCTCGCTCGAGGTATTCGGCGGCCTGGGGGAACTTCGCGGCGTCCATGTACATATCGCCGAGTTGCACGAGGGCATCGAAATTGTTGGGGTCTTTGGCGATGGCATCCTTCAATGCGGCCAACTGCTGCTGGACGGCCGCCATCGGATTGCCTCCGGCCGCGGCCGGATTGCCTGCCGCCGCGGCTTGCGCCGGCGGGGCCTCGCTCATCGCCTCTGGCGCCTGCGACGCGCCTGCGAGCTTCGACTGAGCGACCTTCGGGCCGATGACGAGGCTGCCGATTGTCAGGCCGAGGATAAAACCACAGGCCGTAAAGATGATGGTGTCGCGTTTCATAATGTGCGCACTTGGCGCGCGTTGTCGCTTGTCGGTTGTCAGTCAGTTGTCGGTGTTTGCAGTGCGCGTCGTCGCTGCCGTGCCACTCGCCGCACGCGCTATCGTAAACGATCCCTCTGCTTTCCCGACAGCGTGTCGCGAAGCGCGGCCGACAACCCGACAAACCATCAACCGACAACCGACAACCGACAACGCGGCGAAGCCGCAGTTCAACCCCGAGTGATGATCTCTTTCAGCATCGAGTCCTGAAGCTGGTACACCGCGTAGACGCCGACGTGATAGTTGTTGAAGACGAAGGAGAAGGCGTAGATCCTGCCGCTCGCTCCGCGGGCGTAGCCGGAGAGTGCGACCACGCCGGCGATGTAACCGGTCTTGGCGAAGACCTGCCTGGCGAACGGAGCGACGCGCAGGCGGTGGCCGAACTTCGCATCAGGGTCGCCGGAGTACGGGAGTGAGCTGACGAAGTCATTTCGATACTGGCTCTTCCACATGTACCGCAGCAGGTGGACGAACGCATTCGCTGAGGCATGGTTCTCACGCGACATCCCCGAGCCGTCGGCCTGGTGAAACTCCTGCGAGGGGACGCCGATCTTGCCGGTCAGCCAGGTGGTCACGGTGCCGGTGCCAGCGGCCCACGTCCCCTCTTTCTTCGTTTCCGCGCCGATGATCTTGACGAGCTCCTCGGCGTAATGATTCTGGCTCTTCTTGTTGATCACGTAGACGACCATGTTGAGGGGCGTGGCGTGCTGCGACACCGGCTTCCAGTCCGGCCGGTCGTCGTGAGGAGTGACGATGATCTGTCCCTGCACGGTGATGCCGTTGCGGGCGAACGTCTCGTGCGCCACCGTGGCGAAGTACTGCACCGGGTTCTCGATCGTGACGAAGACCTCGGTGATGCCGGCGCGCGTGGGAATGCCGCCGCGGACGATGATCGTGTTCGTGTTTCTTTGGCGCGTGATCAACGGCACACCGCGGCCGGTGACGCATGACGTATCGAGCTGGAGATACGAAGTAGGCGGCTCGAACTGCACCAGGCAGGCTTTCTTAGGGCGCGTCGGCGACACCCGTACCTGCACGCAGTTCTCCTGCAACGAGAACGCCGATACCGGCGCCTCGTACCAGTTCACGAGCTGATTGACCGGCCACGACGGATGGATGTACTCCGTGTCCATGTAGCCGTACTCGAAGATGAGATTCCCCTTGATGGTCTTCACGCCGGCCCGCTTGAGGTCGGTCGCCCATTCGTCGATGACGGCCGTGGAATGACCGTCGTGAAAGCGCCCACTGATGGTCGGGTCACCGTGTCCCACCACTTTCACGTCGCCTGTCAGCGTTCCACCCGGATCGGCCGCGCCGCGCATGAAGACGGTCGTGGTGACCTGGAAGTCGGGATGCAGAAGGTCGATGGCGGTGGCGGTGGTGAAGAGCTTCATGTTCGAGGCCGGCGTCAGCGGCGTGTTGGCGTTACGCTCGGCAACGACGGTGCCCGTGTCGACGTCGACCACCTGAAGGCTGACGTCCGAGCTGCCCGCCACGGTGCCATTCATGAGCGAGGTGACGCGCTCGGAAAGCGTGTTTCCGGTTGCCACATCGGCTGGCTTCGCCGGAGCGGCTTTCCGCGATGATCTCCTGCGATGATGCGTCGCCGCATCGCTCATGGGAACGAGAAGGAGCAGAAGGAGCGCGATGACGGCGCGCTTCGCGCGCAGGTTCTGCGGGCCCTGCCTGCGCGCTTCGCACGCGTTGTCGGTTGTCGGTTGTCGGTTGTCCGCGACGTTTCGCGCCGCTTTATCAGTGGAGCCGTGCAATTTACGAGGGACCCTTTCTAAGCGCCGTTTCGCGGCGTGTTGTCGGTTGCTTACAGCAGTCGCCTTGTCGCGAGCCCAATACGCCGCCCCGGCCGCGCTGACAACCGACCACCGACAACGCGGCGAAGCCGCAGACAACGCGCGCGAAGCACGGCAGCTTACAGCCTTTGATACGGCTCCGGCAGTGCGAGGCGGATGCGCTCGCGCAACACCGGCGGACAACGGCGGCGAATCTCATCATGAATCTCACTCCGAGAATAACGCCTGCTGAAGTGGGTCAGCACAATCGTTTCGTTTTCGAAACGATCGGCGAAGGCGGCGATGTCGTCGAAATGGATGTGGCGATACTTCGCGGCGCGCTCTTCGTGCCCCGGCAGGATGAACGAACACTCGATCATCAGCACTTCGGCCTTGAACAGGGCCTCGTTCTGTTCGAGGATGCCGCGGTCGGTATCGCCGGTGTAGAAGAGCATCGAGCGCCGCCACTCTTCGTTCACGCTGACGCCGAGGCGCCGAAGCTCGGTGATGGCGCGCTCGTCGCGCCCCGCGAATTCGTCCCGGAGCCGATGGCGAACCTCGATCACCTCGTACGCGTTCGCGGCCACGCGGTGGGTGGCTCGGTGGGCCCGCACCTCGTGCGTTCTGCCGAGCCGCACCATGTCGCCGGGGGCGAGTGCGAGGATCTCGACCTCCGCAAACGACGCCCCGGTGATCCGCTCGTAGATGGCCAGGATCTCGCGCATCCCACCGGCTGCGTCGGTGGGGACGTAGACTCGGCCGCCCTCCATCCGGTGCAACTGCCGCTGCCCGGCGTAGAAAGGGATGCCGACGGCATGGTCGAGATGCGCGTGCGTCACGAAGATGTGCGGCGTGCCCACCAGTTGATCGGGGCATCGTCCGATGTCGAACGCCGCATTCAGCTCGCGAACGCGAAACCACGTCTCGTGCCCGGCTCGCGAACGCCCGTCGATGGAGAGGTGCGGCGTCTCGATGGTGACGAAGTCTTTGTCGGTCATGCCGGTCAGTAGATTAGTGGATTCGCAGATTAGTGGATCAGAGGATCACGAGGTTCTGCCCGACCAATCCACGAATCTACTAATCTACCGGCCGACATGCCGACCGAAGTCATCACCGACGCAACGGCGCTCGCGGCGCTCGAAACAGACTGGCTCGACCTCGCCCACCGCACACCCGGCGCGACGCCGTTCCAGACGCCGATGTGGCTCCTGCCATGGTGGCGTGCCTTCGGCTCGAACGATCTGGCCGTGATCGCCGCCCGCGGCGAGAACGGCCTCGAAGCGCTGGCTCCCCTCTACATCATCCGCGATGATGACTCGGACGAGTCGCTCGGCGTCTTCCTCGGCACCGGCATCAGCGACCACCTCGACATTCTCGGCGATGCCTCTCTCGTAATCGGCGACATGGCGCGGCTCGATTGCCAGCTCTGGGACCTGCAGCAACTGCCCGAATCGTCGTCGATGCTGCACGCTCCGCTGACGGACGGTTTCTCCGCCGACAACGTCGAGGATCAGGAGCCGTGTCCCATCCTCTCGATCGAGGGGGCCGGCGAAGAGCTACAGAACCTTATCTCCACGCACTTTCGCAAGAAAATCCGCTACTACCGCCGCGCGCTTGAACGGATCGGCGAGGTGCGCATCGAGTCGCCCACTCCCGAGACACTCGACGATCTCCTCACCGCACTGTTCGATCTCCACGCCGCCCGCTGGCAGCGCCGCGGCCTCCCCGGCCTTCTCGCCGACGATGCCAGCCAGCAGTTCCACCGCGAAACGGCCCGGCGGATGCTGAACGCCGGAATGCTCCGTCTCTACGCCACCCGCTGTAACGGCCGCATCGTGGCCGTCTTCTACGGCTATGCCTTCCACGGGACGGTCTGCTACTACCTGAGCGGCTACGACCCCGACCTGGAGAAACTGAGCATCGGCACGATCCTCGTCGCTCACGCCATCGAGGAAGCCGTCCGCGACGGTGCCACGACCTTCGACTTCCTCCGCGGCGCCGAGGAGTACAAGTACGCTTGGGGAGCCACGGACCGGATGAACCGGCGGCGGCAGTTGATCAAGGGGTGAGAGGCGCGGTCACCGGGTGGCGTAGTCTCGCGGTGCGCAGTCTCGAGGTCGTTCAAACCCACGCGACTGCGAGACCTCGCTACCTCGTTGCCGCGCTCCCGCGATCGGAATGACAAATCACCAAATTCGTTTAGAGTTTCGCGTCACCGTACTGGGGAGTCGCCAAGTGGTAAGGCAGCGGCCTTTGGAGCCGCCATTCGGAGGTTCGAATCCTCCCTCCCCAGCCAGGCGAAACAACTTCCGCGCGAGCGACTTGGCCGACCCTCTTCATCTGCGTCAACCGGTCCGACATGAGCGCCTGGGAAGATCTTACGTTCGTCGCCGTGCAGAGCCCCAGAGCCGTACGCACCATCTGGCCTGGTCCGACGCTGGTAGGATGCCGAAGCTGCCGCGGAGAAACTTGGCATTTGCCGATAGAGTGAGGTCGTATGCTTGATCACATCATTCTGACCGTGAGCAATGTAGAGCGCTCGCTCAAATTCTATACGGCCGCACTCAAGCCTTTGAAGATAAAGATGTTCATACCCTACAAAGGCGCCAACGGACATCCTGATCTCTGGGGCTTTGGTGATGGTCAAAGGGCATTTTTCTGGCTGAAGCAGGGTAAGCCTGATCCGGCCTCAATCCACTGGGGCTTCATCGCAGAAAACAACAAAGCGGTAGATGCCTTTTACAAGGCTGCGATTGCTGCGGGCGCAAGGGAAAATCTCTCGCCTCGTGCACGTCTGGAATACTATCCCGGCTATTACGCTGCGGACGTGCTTGATCCAGATGGCTACACGTTTGAAGTAGTCCACAAGAGCTAGCGTAGAGCCGATGGGCTGCCGTACCGAATATGATCGGGCCGCTATGCCGCGCTTCGCGGCGACGCGCGCAGGTCGGCGATGACCGAGGGCTCCCGCCTCAGTCTGCGTGGTCCGCGACGATCGGGTTCTGCGCCTGAGTGCGCCATGGCAGCGCGGGCCACCAATGCTCCTGCGGCCTCTCCGCGGTGGGCTCGACGCTCTGCCCCGGCCGGGGAGAGATGACCACCTCACCCGTGTCGCGAGCCGCCGCAAGCACTCGTTCGATGGGCTCGGTCCAGCCGTGCGACGCCAGTGCGAAGAGACCCCAGTGCACTGGCAACATCACCGCGCCATGCACCCGTCGATGGGCCTCCACGGCTTGCTCGGGACCGAGATGCCAATCCGGCCACGACTGGTCGTACTGACCGACCTCGATCATGGTGAGATCGAACGGACCGAGCCGATCGCCAATCGCTTGCAGGCCCGGAAAGAGCCCGGTGTCCCCCGAGTAGTAGACCCGATGGCGCGCGCCTATGAGGGCATAGCCCGACCATAGCGTCGCCCCGTCGTCGACGAGCAGCACACGCCCCGAGGCGTGTCGCGCCGGCGTCGCCCAAAGAGTAAGATCTCCGAACGCGCGCGAGTCCCACCAGTCGAGCTCGACGATCTTCGCCGCCGGAACACCCCACCGTTCGAGGTGTGCTCCCACCCCAAGTGGAGCAACGAAGATGAGGTTGCGGTCCTTGAGCGCGACGATCGTCGCATAGTCGAGGTGATCGTAATGGTCGTGCGAGAGCAAGACTGCGTCGAGGGGCGGCAGGTCGCGGAGAGCAAGCAGCGGAGGGAACCAGCGCTTGGGTCCGGCGAAACTGGTCGGTCCAATCCGCTCGCTCCACACGGGATCAGTGAGGAAACGATGCCCATCGATCTCGAGCAGAACGGTCGAGTGGCCCAGCCAGGTCACCCGCAGCCCCGAGGACGGGGGCACCGCGAATCGCGCGGGCTCGACCGGAGCGGTACTCGGCCGAGAGTGAGGTGTCACGTTGGGATCGGTCCGGAACAGGGTAACCACCGCGGCCCACGTGTCGTTCACGATTGGCTGCGGGTTCTCGAAGTGAGAGCCTCGCCACTCGGGGGACTTCTGCATCCGCTGGAGCCGGGCACCCTTCGCCCGGCCGCCGAGGGCGGTCCAGCTGACAACTGCGCCTGCGGCGGGCGATCACCACCACTCCGGCTGCGATGAGCCACCGGTTCCGCCGACGCCCGATCCGTGTCATTTCATTCAAGCGACGCGACCATCGCTCGGATCTCACGGTTCTCGAAAACCGGTCCTGCGTGGTCCGGTGTTCCATGAACCGCGGCGTTCACCATGACGCGAGCCAGATCGTCGGCGCGAATCACTTGATTGGGAAAGAGCAGACGAAACGCGGGGTAGATGGACCGCAATACGCGGTAGCTGACGTTCGGCTCCTTGCGTGACTCGACTGGGTAGATGTACGCAGGCCGGAAAATGTATAGGTGGGCGAAGCTGGCCGCGAGGAGGGCCCTCTCGGCTTCCCCTTTGTAGCGTGCGAAGGACATGCGGCTTCGTCCCGTCGGGTCCGCGCCACTCCCGCTCAGGAACGAGAAAGCGACCTGGGGGCTGCTGCCGTGGAGAACGCGCGCAAACTCGATCGTGTAGTCCACGGTGATCGTGCGCATCTCCGCGTCCGGCACGACGCCTGTATACGTGCCTAGACAGAAGATGGCTGCATCCTGAGCCGAAAGCATTTCCGCGAGTGACGAGCAGTCCGCGAAATCCGGATGAAGCACCTCCTTCAGCTTCGGGTGCGAGATGCCCAGCTTCCTGCGCACGATGGCCGTCACACCTCCGAAGTCAGAATCGTCGAGCGCGTAGCGAAGGGCATATCCACCGACCATTCCCGTCGCACCCACGATGACCAGGCGCTTCGTCACTGAGCACGCTCCTCGATCCAATCGACGTAGAGCTTGCTCTCTGCTAGCGTCCGATGGCGGCGACGCCAACATGAGCTTCTCGGCTGGGGGTCGCGCGGAGTCTTGTGCGACGGCAGCACGATCAGGATGAGCGCTAGCATTCCACATTGCTTTCGCAATCGCTCGGCCATCGCAAACGAATGAAAAGAATGGAAGGCGGGCGACGGAATCCTGGCATTTGCCAAGTTCTTAGCACCTTGTGGTTGCGTGAAGCAACCGTGGGCTCGCACGGAACGGGGTTTGCGCATTGACGGGAGGCGGACCGGCTGACAACCACGCCCTACAACTCCGCGAATCTCCGTCTGTTGATTTTGAGGTTCCGGATCTTCCAGTCGAGGGTGGAACGCGGTATCCCGAGCCTCGCTGCCGCGCCGTTCGGCCCGGCAACTCGGCCCCTGGTCTCCGCGAGCGCGGCTTCGATGATCTCTTTCTCGCGATCCTCGAGAGTCTCGCTCAAGCGGGCGGAGCGACCTGCATGGGGCCCACCGGGGCTCGAGAGCCACGCCTCGTCGATCCAGAACGCGTCGCTGTCGCAAAGGATCACCGATCGCTCGATGATGTTCTGCAACTCGCGAATATTGCCCGGCCAGTCGTAGGACTGGCACAGCTTCAAGGTCTTCTTGTCGATCTTCCGGATGTTTTTTCGAGCCTTGGCCGCATAGCGCCGGACGTAGTACTCGACGAGCAGCGGAATGTCGCTCTTGCGTTGGCGCAACGGAGGTACTTCGATGGGAAAGACATTCAGCCGGTAGAAGAGATCCGCGCGAAACGAGCCGTCGGCGATTGCCGTTCGCAAATCCTTGTTCGTCGCTGCGATGATCCGAACGTCGACTGCAATCGGCCGCGTACTTCCCACCCGCTCGAATTGTCTCTCCTGGAGCACGCGCAGCAAGGCGACTTGCGTTTCGGCAGGAAGCTCGCCGATTTCGTCGAGGAAGATCGAACCGGAGTTCGCAAGCTCGAAGCGTCCCTGGCGCCGTTGCAGCGCACCTGTGAACGCTCCTTTCTCATGGCCGAACAATTCGGACGCGATCAATGATGTCGGCACGGCGGCGCAGTGGACGGTGACGAACGGATGCGCCGCTCGCGGCGATCGCTTGTGGATGGCCCGGGCGATCAGTTCCTTCCCCGTTCCGGTCTCGCCCATGATCAGGACTGTCGAATCGGTCGGCGCGACTTTCACGATATTCGTGAGCACTGTTTGCAGCGCCGGCGAAGCGCCGACAATCTCCTCGAACATGAACTCGCGGTCGATCTGCTCGCGGAGCGCGAGGTTCTCCTCATGAAGGCGATCCTTGAGCCGCTTCAATTCTTCGATGTCCGTCAGGAGCGAGTACCAGCGGATGATTTGCCCGTCCGCGTTCCGACGCGGAATCGTGCGCGCATGGAACCAGCGGTACACACCGTCGGCACGGCGGAGGCGATTCTCATGGGTGTAGTCCTGGCCCGTTTTCACGGCGTTGGTCCACTTCGTGATGACCTCGGGCAGATCGTCGGGATGAACGACGCTTCCGGTCGTCCAGCCCTTCACAACCTCCTCCGGAATTCCGAAATAATCAAGAAGCGGTCGATTCACAAATTCGACTTCGCCTCCGGGAGTCGTCGTAAAGACCAAGCCCGGAATGCTGTCAACGAGCAACCGAAAGCTCTTTTCGCTGGCTCGCAGCGCCTCCGTGGCTCGCTTGCGATCGTCGATATCGGTCGTGGTCACATACCACTCAGAGGGCGCTTCTCTGAGAGGGCTGCAGTGGAAGAGGAACCAGCGATAGGTGCCGTCGGCGCGGCGAATGCGCACTTCGATTTCGCGCGTGCCCGCGTCTGCCGCGGCGAGCGAATTCCAGTACCCGGCGAGGCGCGGTAAGTCCTCAGGCCAGATCGCCGTATGCCATCCAAAACCGCGAGCCTGCTCGGGCGTCAGGCCGGTGTATTCGGACCAGCGCCGATTGACGAACTCGGCACTGCCGTCGGCCGCTGCGGTCCAGATCAGCTCCGAGATCGTGTCGACGACGCGACGGAGTTCGCTGTGCATGGCGTAGGCGATCATCTTAGCCCCAACTCGGCGCGCCATCGAAGGCCGCACGTCCCAGTCCTCTGCCCGCGCAATTGGCATGATCGCGAGCTGAGCGCGGTGTTCGTGGAGCAGGCATTGAGCACCCCGGTGGCAGCGAAGCGACAGCAGTTCCTCATGCCACTTCGCGGCGAAGAAAGCCGGAACGCCGAACAAGCTCGTGCTTCATACCGTGACGAGCGGCAGCGACCGATAGCGCTTCCCGGTGAGCCGTGCCAGTGCGTTGACGACCGCCGGTGCGATCAGCGGAACCGGGCATTCACCGATGGCTGTCGGCGGCTCGGCGCTTGGAACGATGTGGACATCCACTGCGACCGGCGCATCCTTGATGTAGGGCGGCGTGTAACCGTCGAAGTTGCGCTGATCCACGCGACCGTCCTTCAGCGTAATCGCGCCCTTCGCCATCAGTTGCGTCACGCCGAACGCGAGTCCGCCCTGAAATTGATTCTCGATGGTCATCGGGTTAACCGCCAGGCCGCACGCTACCGCAACGGTGACGCGATGAATTCGAGGGCGACCGTCCTCGATCGAGACATCGGCGGCACACGCGGACGCCGTCTCGTGATACTCGCTGAGCGCGATTCCGCACGCATGGTCCCGCGGAAGATCATTTCGCCAGCCACTTTTTTCGTTCAGGAGAGTGAGCACGGCGCGTTGTCGTTTCGCGTTCGCATCGAGAAGCTTCAGGCGATATGCCATCGGATCAGCATTTGCGCGCAACGCGAGCTCGTCGATCAGCGTCTCGACGACGAACGTGTTATGGCTGTAGCCGACCGATCGCCACGAGAGGACGGGTACGTTCACGGTCGGATGGTGCACGGAGACTTGAAAGTTGGGGATCGCGTAACGCGTGTCGGAGGTCCCCTCGATCAACAGCGCTTCGATTCCGTCCTTCGCATAGAAAGCCTCGAACGGAGTTCCCAGAACGATACCCTGCCCGACCACGACGTGCCGCCACGCCGAGGGCATTCCATCGTCGCCAACGCCGACCTCCACGCGATGCGCGACCATCGGACGGTAATAGCCACCCGGCACGTCGTCCTCACGCGTCCAGATCAGCTTGATCGGAATTCCGCGCATGCGCTTCGCAACCGCGGCGACTTCGCGCTCGAGATGTTCGTCCAGCGTGCCGCGTCTCCCGAACGCGCCGCCGGCGAAGCCGACGTGATACGTCACGCGGTCGGTCGGGATGCCGAGGACCTCGGCCATCGCTTGCCGTTGCGTATCCGGCACCTGGGACGTCGTCCACGCCTCCGCGCGATCGCCGTCGTTGCGTAGCGTGATGTTGAGCGGCTCCATCGGCGCGTGGGCGAGGTAGGGGAATTCGTATTCGGCGACGATGCGATGGTCCGTGCCAAGGGTGTCCATCGCTTTCGCGTCGCCGCGATTCAAGGCGATCTTGCCGGTCGTTCGGGCCAGCTCGTTGAATCGGCTGCGAAGCTCGCTTGTGTCGGCGTGGTCGACGCCTGACAGATCCCAATCGATGTTCAGCCGGTCGCGCGCCTGCTTCGCCGCCCAGAATCGGTCGGCGACGACCGCTACGGCGCTGCCTTTCCCTTTCGCGAGGGGGATCTCGAAGATATCGACGACACCGAGAACCTTGCGCGCTTCCGCGTCATCGAAACTCCGCACGCGTCCGAAGAAAACGGGCGGCCGCGCGAGTAGCGCCACCTTCATGCCCGGATAGTCGAGATCGATGCTGAATTTTTGCGAGCCGTTGCTTTTCGCGCGGCCGTCAAGCCGGCGGGTGGGCTTACCAATGAGGCGAAACTCCGAAGGGGCCTTGAGGCGAACCTTTTCGGGAATCGGACGGCGCGCCGCGTCCTCGGCCAGCTCCGCGTACACGGCCTTCTGGATCGTGGGCCCGTAGACGATGCTGTTCGCGGTGCGGCATCGCTCGGGCGTGACATGCCAGCGATCCGCTGCTGCCGCGATCAGCATTGCGCGCGTGCGCGCGCCGAGCTCCCGGTATTGCTGATACGAGTTCGCGATCGAGATCGAGCCGCCGAGCATCTGCATTCCGACGACGGGGTCTTTGTAGACATCCGCGGCCGGCGCGATCTCGGCGATCACTCTCGACCAATCCGCATCGAGCTCCTCAGCGAGAATCATCGGCAGCGCCGTGCTGGTGCCCTGGCCGACCTCGACACGGTTGACCATGATGACAATTTCGCCGTTCGGCATGATGTGCACGAAGGCGTCGGGCGGATAGATCTTCGGCGGCGCCGCCTCCTGAGCAGACATCGGAAAGTCGAAATACATGGCGATGAGAAAACCGCCGGTAGCCGCCGCGGACATGCGAAAGAAGGTCCGCCGATTCATGCGAGCTTCTCCGCGGCGCTTTTGATCGCCTCGCGAATGCGCACGTACGTTCCGCAGCGGCAGAGGTTGCCGCCCATCGACTCTTCGATGTTCGCATCGGTCGGTTTTCGATTGGACTTGAGCAACGCGACCACGCTCATGATTTGTCCGCTCTGACAGTAGCCGCACTGCACGACGTCGTTGTCGACCCACGCGTTCTGCACGACACGCCCGATCGGATCACGCGCCATTCCTTCGATCGTCACGATCTTTCGATCGCCGACGAGCGAGACCGGCACGAGACAGGAGCGCGTGCCGACGCCGTCGAGGTGCACGGTGCACGCGCCGCACGCGCCGATACCGCAGCCGTACTTAGTCCCCGTGAGCTTGAGATCTTCCCGCAAAACCCACAGCAGCGGCGTCGAGGGATCGACGGTGACCGTCTTACGTTCGCCGTTCACGAGGATGTGGACGGTCGTCATGGACATGGCGTGCCTGCCTTGACCCATTGCCGCGTTGCCTCGACGAACTCCGCATGCGTGAGCGGCGGCAACGTCCGCATCGTCCCATCGGGACGGCGTCCCGGATTGAAGGCCCACAGAACGAGCGGCTCCTCTTCGTGGTGCTTCAAGAGGTGCGGCCCGTCGAGCAGGCGCAAGACGGAATGACAAACTTCAGCGCTCGACAGCGGTCGGTCGTTCACGCTCTGCCATCTCATCGACAGCGGCGCGAGATGCCAGTTGTGCGCGCCGGGCACGCCGGTGCTATCCGCGTTCGTCGATTGATGACAGGTCGAACAGTTCAGCGCAACGACCCCTTTGTCCTCCGGACCGCGGATCACGTTCGCGACGTGACGGTGCCTGTCGTCACCCTGCTGCGGATACGTTGTTGCCGTATGGCAGTTGAGGCATCGCGGCGACACCATGACCGCATAGACCTTCTTCCAAGCAGCGAGGCCGTCGGATCGTGGGGACGCCAACGTGACCTTCCCGAAAGCTGGCAGAGGCCCGGAGTCGTGTGCGACAGTCAACACGACCAGAAGGAGCGCTAGCATGCCGCGTTACATTCGCAATCGCCCGGCCATCGCAACCCGTTGAAAACACGAGAACGACAATGCCGGAATGTTGGCATTCGCCAAGTTTTTGGCACTCAGCCGCATCACTCCAGGCTGCCGAGGACGAGGTCGCGCGCAAAGACGAGGAAATACGGGTTGAAGAAGCCGTTGTGCTGATGCAGCACGTTTGGCGCGACCCGCACGACCCAGAATGGGTTCCCGCGTTGCACGTTCGGACCGCACGTCAGAAGAAGCGGCCCAAGGTGGCGCTCGGCGACGCACGGCTCCGCACCCCACCCTTCGTCGCGCTCGCCTCCGTCAACGCGCTTTTCGAACAACGCAGTCAAGTTGGCCGCCGGCGGGATCTGCGGGATCTTCGCCACACAGTTCGTAATGTCGTAGTCGCTCGGGACCTCGGATCGGTCATCCGGTGGAAGGTCGCCCCGCCTAAGGTGATGTGTGACGAACGGCTCGTAGTGACCGATCGATGTGATGAGTGCGCGCCGCTGTTCTTCATCGCGCGCCTTCTGCAACATCGTTCCCAAGCGCTGCGCAATCGGGAAATACCGGCTAGTTGGCAAATCGGTTTCCGACGATGCCACGACGAGCAGCGGCCTTTGGCTTTTCGAGAAGCTCACGTAAGACGCCGCGAGCTCGTGAATCGAGTGCCAGCGCTCCGCCTCGAACGCTGGATTCACAAGGAGGACGAGATCACCGAAACCGGAAACGATCCTGCTTTTCCCGTTGACGTCGCGCCCCGGCCAAGCCTCGCCGAGCCGCGCCTTATAGATGTTCGCCAGCGCCTCGAAGACGATCGTGCCGCCGAGACTGTGCCCGATGACGACGAGGCGCGAAGCCTGTTTGCGAGAGGCGGTGAGCTCTCGCCGAAACGAATCGAGGTATGCGAGGAGCTCCGGGACGTCGCCCGAGGCGATTCGCGTCGCCGTGTCCTTGCGGCCCACGAATGAGAAAAACTCGAACGGCCAAACGTAGCTCGAGTAGCCGCGCCACGCGAGAAAGACTCCGATCAAGGGATGCCGCCCAGGGAGCTTCCCGAGATCATCGATTGAGATCCGGCGAACGAACTCGCGAAAGGCAACCAGCGCTTTGTCGCAGACGCGCGCGTCATCACGCCACCCGTGGACGAACACCAGCGTGCTCACTGGCGCTTCATCACCCAGGCTCGCCTCTTTGGTCATTTCCGCCTCGAGCGCGGCGACCTGCCGGCGATCCCAGAACCGCCCCTGGTCATCGAATTCAACGATTGCGATCGTATAGCCGGGATACCGCTCGATCGACGATGACGCCACCGCGTCGCGGGCGCGCGGATCGCTGAGTGGCGCGGTGACGTCGACCGGCACCGAGCTTGTGCGCAACTGACGAAGCGGCGAGCAGGCTGTACTGAGCAACAGCGTTGCAGCGAGGGCGAAGGAGCGCACGTTCATCCTCCTGTCAGGACGGAATCCATTGCAGAATTCTACGAGTCTCCGCGGCATGACGATCGAGTGGAGATGGTGGCCGAGCCCTGGGCAACCAGCGGCGCCGGCCGTGCCGGCCTAGGCCACACGAAGCACGATCTTGCCATGTGACATGCGTCTTGCCCCTCCCGGCGCAGCGGGCGACATCCCATGAACCCCTGGCAGGTTCCCGGCGATATCCTTCCAAGCCTGGGCCGCATCCTGGAGCGAATACACGGTCGCGACGTCTGGCCGGATCGTCCCCTCTTCCAGCAGTCGCGCGATTCGGCCGAGCCCTTCCCCTGACGGTGCGAGCCTCATCATCGTGCCTGACACACGGTGTCTCGTGGTCTCTTCCTCCGATACGGGCTGGATGGCAGACACGAGATGGCCGCCTTCCTTCAAAACGAGGAACGACCGCTTCTGCGTATCGCCACCGATCAAGTCGAAGACCATATCGACCTTCTCTCGCAGAACCTTCTCGAACTGGATCTCTCGATAGTTAATCACGCGGCTGGCTCCGATAGAGCTGAGGTACGCCTCATCGTCGCCGCTTGCCGTGGCGATGACGGTAGCACCGGCATGCGATGCCAATTGCACCGCATAGGCGCCCACAGCGCCGGCACCACCGTGGATCAGGATCGTTTGTCCCTTTTCCAGGTGACCGTGAGTGAAGAGTCCCTGCCACGCAGTTTGGGAGGCCACCGGCGCTGATGCCGCCTCCTCAAAGGAGAGGTTGGACAGTTTCCTTGCGATAAGAGCCGGCCTGACCGCCAGATACTCCGCGTACGCACCGCCCGATTCGTTGGCACCGAACACGGCATCGCCTGGCGCCCATGCCGCAACGTCACTGCCAATCTGTTCGACGACCCCCGAAAACTCATGACCAGGTATCCACGGCAGGTCGATCGGGAGTATCTGTCTTGCCGTTCCGGAGGCCTTGACGAGATCCAGGTGATTCACGGCGGTACTCTTGATCTTCACCAGGATCTCGTCGCGTGCGATCGCCGGCATCGGTACATCGTTGAACGCCAACTGCTCGCCGTATTCCAACACTCTGACAGCTTTCATGCGAGGCCTCCTTGAGTCTGCGCGTGGCGGCGTGCCCAATCGGGGAGCTTCGTGAGCATGCGGCCGAACTCGCGCTCCAGGCCGGCGATGTCGGCGCTGTAGCCGGTGTGCTCGAACCATTCCAGCATCAACGCCATATCCTTGCTGTACTGCCGGACCTGTTCGATTGGCGTCTGCGCGAACGTAATCGGCCGGCCCAGCGCCTCCGTCAGGATCTCCGCTGCCTCCGGCATCGTTCGTACGTCGCCGGCGAGATCGATCTCGCGGCGGTTCAAGGCCGCGGCGTCGGTGAACGCGCGTGCGCCGAACCAGCCGATGTCCTCCACCGCAATCATCTGCAGCTTCGTGCCTGGCCCCAACGCCCAGGTTAGCGTCGAGCCCTGAAGACTGAAGGGCGCCAGCAGGTTCTCCATGAAGAACACCGGGCGCAGGATCACATACGAGGGGAAGTGGAGGCCGCGGACGGTCTCCTCGATGTGCCACTTGGAGTCGAAGTGGGGGATGCCCGTCCGCCTGTCCGCCGATCCCACGGATGTGTAGACGTAGTGTTCGACGCCGGCCTCGCGCGCCAGCGTCGCAAGACGCTTGCCCTGCGCCTCTTCCCCCTCGACGCCGGCCAGCGACGAGTTCTGCACGCCGAAGACACCCCATGCGCCGGCCAACGCACGGCGCAGCGTGGCCTCGTCATCGAAGTCGCCCTTGACGACGTCGACGCCCTGGCGCGCCAGCGCCGCTGCCCGCTCGCTGTCCGGCTTGCGCGTCAAGCCGCGCAGAGAGAACCCGGTGCCCTGCAGCGCCTGCGCCACCGCGCCGCCTTGATTGCCTGTCACTCCGGTGATGAGAATCGTTCGATCGCTGCTCATGGCTGAAACCTCCTCAAATCGTCTGTATTACTTCGCTCTGCATGGTTTGCGGTTCGCGCACCGTTTTCAGGGCACGACCCCAGGCGATGACTTGATCAAGCATCGTGTGGACTTCTGATTCGCGCTGCGGGCCGGGCTTGAATGTCCTGAAGCCTTCGAAGTCGGTAAACAGCGACAGCGCCACGTGGGCTCGCACAGTGGCCACCATGAGCTCCGCCATCACGAGCCGGAGGTGTTCCACCGCGCGCACGCCGTTTCCGTGGCCGCCATAGCTCACGAAGCCGGCCGCCTTGTTCTGCCACTCACGACACAGGTAGTCGATCGCGTTCTTGAGCGCGCCGGATGTGCTGTGGTTGTACTCAGGCGTAACGAAGACGTAGGCATCGAATGAATTGATTCTCTCCGACCAGATCTTGGTGTGTGCGTGGGTGTACTGGCCGAGCATCGGCGGCATGGGCTCGTCCAGAAGCGGCAGATCGTAGTCGGCGATGTCGACGAGTTCGAACTCGGCATCCTTGCGCTTCTTTGCTTCCCGATGAACCCACCCCGCCACAGCCAGGTTGTTGCGGCCCGGCCGTGTACTGCCTGTGACGATTGCCACTCTGACCACGTTCATCTCTCCTTCGCTGCGCTCACGATTGCCGTCCTTCGTCGAGGTGCAGGCCGGTAGCGCCGTGACGCTCGCGTGGAGCGATAGGCGCCCGCTTGAAGCGGCCCCATGCGACGAAGGCAGAGAGCGTGCCGAGCACGGCCACAACGGCCAGCTCTCCGAGCTCGCCGCGAACGAGGTGAAGCACCGCTGCGGACGCCATCACGATGACAAACCCGGAGGAGGCCAGCGGCGTCAAGACCGGCGCGATTCGCGTGAGCGCCGGCAGGATGATTCCGATCGACCCCGCCAGCTCCGCAATGCCAATGAAGCGGAGGAGAGCGAGTGGGAAGCCGGGCGCCATTTTTGCCAGATCCGCTGCTGGCGTGGACACCTTCATCCAGCCTGCCAGTGCGAAGACGATTGCCAGAGCGATCTGGGGGACCAGAGAGCGATGCGAAGCCCGCGGCCGGCCGCCGCCCGGGAAACTGTAGAAGAGGTCGAGTGAGATTCCATTTGCATTTCTCCTTTCACATGGGTACGATAGATCCACTGATCGAGACGAACAATCACCAGAGCGCTAACATCTAATGCAGATCGTCTAAGCTTTGACAAGAACAATGGACCCTATCTCCGACGTCTTCACCGCTCTCTCAGTTCAGAGTGTTGTCTATGGCCGGTTCGAGTTCGGCGCGCCTTGGGGGATCCGATTCCCTCCCGGTCATGCCTCATTCGGAATGGTGTTACGCGGTCACTGCTGGCTGCAGGCGGAAGGAAGTGGTGCTCTGTCGCTCGACGGCGGCGACTGTTATGTTCTCCCGCGCGGAGTGGCGTATTCGCTTCGCGATGAGGCCACCTCGCCGCTGGTTGACTTGGATGCATTCATCAGTACGCTCCAGGCCTCCCACCGCTTTGGCGGTGACGGGCGAACGACAGTGATGCTCACCGGATGCTTCACACTCGATTCGTCATTCAGTAAACCGGTCGTTGATCTGCTTCCTTCGACGATCCACATCAAGGCAGACGAGCCGCAGTCGTCGACCCTGCAGAATACGATTCGACTGCTTGCAGACGAGATGCAGCACGACGCACCTGGTTCGCAAGTCATCGTGAATCGTCTCACCGATGTTTTTTTTCTGCAGGCCATTCGCTTTTACATGTCGAAGAACAAGGACTGCGCGTCGCACTGGCTCCGTGCGGTGGGCGATCCGCAGATCGGCCGGGTGCTTACGGCGATGCATGGCGATATGGCGCGCATGTGGAGTGTGGAAGAGCTTGCAGCCGAAGGCGGCATGTCCCGCGCCGGATTCGCCATGCGATTCAAGCAACTGGTCGGCGAGACACCACTCGAATACCTGACTCGCTGGCGCATGTACAAGGCCACGCGGTTGTTGCGCGATCGCGGCCGTAAGCTGTTGGAAGTCGCGAATTCCGTAGGCTACGACTCCGACGCCGCCTTCAACCGCGCGTTCAAGCGGATGCACGGTGTTTCCGCCGGCGAATACAGGCGAACGATCGCAGCGGCCTGATTCGGAAGCGCTCCTCGCCGGCTAGAAACCGAGCCGATTCAGGTTGAGCGTGGGTCGGCCGTGTTCTTGCTCGACGCGCTCCGAGACAGGCACGCCAATCCGATGGGCACCGCCCGCTCGCCGGGTACACCGACGCGTCTAGCGCGTGTCTAACGAGCACGTTTTCGTGCGTGTGCGGACAAGTCGCGACGTCAGTTCGACAATCGTCCACCGCCGGGCACAGGCCGGCGGACATCAGCCTCCGCGCATCAACCGTTCCGCACCAGGAAGCGGGTCAAGAGCGGCCAGGCCACCACAACCGCCGCGCCGGTGTAGGATCTCGTGATGCTGGAGCGGCTGCTCTCCACTGTGCCGCCCGACGGGCTCAAGATCGTGCTGGTGCTGGCGCTGGCCTTCTTTGTCGGCCTTGAGCGCGAGGAGCATAAGCAGCGTCAGGCGGGTTACGCCTTCGGAGGGGTCCGCACCTTCCCCCTCATGGGCCTGGTCAGCTATGCACTCGCGCTGCTCTCGGGCAATCAGCTCGCGCCGTGGGCGATCGGTCTGGCCGTCGTGGGCGGCCTCATGTGCCTGTCGTACTTTCACAAACTCGCGGGCGAGCTGCCCGCGGGCCTCACCACGGAGATCTCCGCGCTCGTCACTTACGTCCTGGGAGGACTCGTGCAGCGCGAGCACTACTGGATCGCCACGACGATCGGCGTGCTCAGCGTGGTGCTGCTGGATCTCAAGAAGGGGCTGGAGGGGCTCACCAAGCACATCGCCTCGAGCGAGATCATCACGGTCGCGAAGTTCCTCGTCCTGGCGGCGGTCATCCTGCCGGTCGTCCCCAATGAGGAGCTGACCCGCTTTCACATCAACCCGTTCAAGACTTGGCTTGTCGTCGTGGCTGTGAGCGGAGTCTCCTTCGCCAGCTATGTGCTGCAACGGCTGCTCAAAGGACGCGGCGGCGTGATGCTGTCCGCGCTGCTCGGCGGCGCCTACTCCTCGACGGTGACGACCGTCGTACTGGCGCGACGGTCGAGGGGGGAACGGCAGCCGAACATGTTCGCCGGATGCATCCTCACCGCCTCCAGCGTGATGTACGCGCGGCTGGTGATCCTGATCGCGTTCTTCAACCGGGCGCTGGCGGCGGAGCTCGCGCCCACGTTCGGTGCGCTCGCCGTCATCGGCGGTCTGGCCGGATGGATCGTCTCCCGCCGGAGCGACGGGGCCGAAACACCGAAGATCGAGCACCACGAGGTCAGGAATCCGCTCGAGCTCGGGGCGGCACTCTTCTTCGCCGTCGTCTTCGTCGTGGTTCTCGTGCTCACGAGCCTGGCGCGCGATTACCTCGGCCGGGCCGGCCTTTACTCGCTGGCGGCGATCATGGGTGTCACCGATGTCGATCCGTTCATCCTGGGGCTCGCGCAAAGCGGCCCGGCGACGATTCCGCTTCGGATCGCGACCGCGGCAATCATCATCGCAGCGGCAAGCAACAACGCCGTCAAGGCCATCTATGCGTATAGCTTCGCCGACCGGGCAACGGGGCGGAGGAGTCTGGCCCTCCTTCTCGCGCTGACTCTGCTCGGCATCATTCCCCTGGCATGGACGTGAGCGGTCTCGACTTCGCGAGCGGCAATTCGAGCTCCATCGCTTGTCGCCGGATTGGATGAATGAGAGCATCCAACGCCAAATGAACGACTACGAAGAACAATCCAGGCTCGCCTACCATGACCGGGATTTCCTGAACAGCGATGACGCGCGGCCACTGCGCATCATCGCCGAGTATCTGGAGCCCCTGCGAACGTTCCGACAGCAGCATATTCGCGACACGATCGTCTTCTTTGGCTCGGCCCGGCTGCGTGAAGATGGACCGCTCGGCCATTACTACGAGGATGCGCGCACGCTGGCGCGCCTTTGTACCGAGTGGTCCAAGTCGCTGCCGCCCGGTGCGCAGAGGTTCATCGTCTGCTCGGGCGGCGGCGGCGGCATCATGGAGGCGGCAAACCGAGGAGCCTCGGATGCGCGTGGCCGCACCATCGGGCTGAACATCGGCCTGCCGCGCGAACAGCGCCCCAACCCGTACATCACGCGCGAGCTTTCATTCGA
The DNA here is from genome assembly GCA_035482045.1 of Thermoanaerobaculia bacterium. Lineage (GTDB taxonomy): Bacteria > Acidobacteriota > Thermoanaerobaculia > Gp7-AA8 > Gp7-AA8 > JADGNZ01. The sequence goes on along the minus strand of DATHRD010000060.1, from coordinate 8,670 downwards.
GTTCCACTACTTCTTCATGCGCAAGCTCTGGTTCGCGCATCTGGCGCGCGCGATGGTCGCGTTTCCCGGCGGTTTCGGGACACTCGACGAGCTGATGGAGATTCTTACGCTGTGCCAGACGTGCAAGCTCGACCGCAAGATCACGATCCTCCTCTACGGCTCGAGTTACTGGAAGGAGATCATCAATTTCGACGCGCTCGTCAAGCACGGCATGATCGCGCCCGAGGACATGGCACTGTTCCAGTTCGTCGACGATCCGGAAACCGCCCTGGAGATCCTCAAGAAGGATCTGGTCGTGGAGCCCGATGTGAAGACACCGGCGTTCGCCAAGTCGGTCACTCCGCCGGAACCGGTTCTTTGAGACGAAGGAACAGCGGAACGTCCGAGGTCGTCACGTCTTCTTCCTCTCCGGCCACCCGCGGCTCTTCACCTCCGCGAAGGTCATCAGTGAATTGGCGTAGTAATCGCGGAGGAGGATCTCGCGCGGGTTCCACTGCCACGCTTCTTCGATGACGGGGAGGCCGCTGCCTTCGAAGAGATCCGAGCGCCAGCGTTCGGCGGGCTGGATCAGGTGGCGCAGCTCGACGACCGGACGGGCGGCGCGCCAGATCGTCTCACCGGTCTTCTCGCGCAGGAGCCAGACGCGGTCGCGCCAGATCTCGCGATAGCGGTCGATGGCTTCGATGATCTCGCCGTCGGTCAAAGGCTCCTGGGAATGTTCGGCGAAGATACGCGCCAGAAGCGTCACCGGCGTGACCGGCAGCGCGTTGGAGATCTCCGTCATCACCACCTCGGCCAGCTCGGTCAGGGCCGCTTTCCGGCCGTCGTAAGACGGTGAAAGGATGGCTGGATGTTCGCGGACGAAGTCGTCGACCGCGACCGGCGTACCGAACGTGACCACCGCGTAACCGTAGCGCTTGAATCGCTTGAGGATGCTGCGCAGGAGGTTGCGGAAGAGAAAGTCGATCGTGGTCTGCAGCTTGTCGCCCTTCGTCCGGCGGTCTTCCTTCCCCACCAGTTCCTCGGTGAGGTTGCGGTCTTCCAGCACGCGGTCGTAGTTGATGGCCGTGGGGATCAGAAAGAGCGGAGCGCTGAAATCGGGGTCGCGCTTGCCGGCCACGATGTAGTCGAGCATCCCCAGCTTCGGCTTCTGGAACGCTCCGTCGCGGGTCAGCCCCCCCTCGATGAAAACGCCCTGCGTCACGCCGTTCTTCGTGATCGTGCTGACGAAGCTGGAGAGGATGGCGTGGTAAAGCGGCTCGCGATAACGGCGCCGGATGAAGTAGCCGCCGAACCATTTGAAGAGATGGTTGAGCGGCCAGACGCGCGCCCACTCTCCGACCGCATAGGAGAGCGAGACGAATTTGAAGAGCATGTGCGCGACGAGGACGTAGTCGGCGTTCGAGCGGTGGTTGATGAGATAGACGACGACGGCGTTCTTCGGGGCGCGGGCGCTGAAGTCGTGAAGCGTCTTGTGCTCGACCACCGGCCGGTAGAGGAAGTGCATGATGGCCCGCGCCAGCGGTGCGCCGATGCGGTAGTACGCCAGGAGATTGAATTTCGGAACGATCTCGCGCAGGTAGGCCCGGGCCTGCCGCGTCGCTTCTTCGATGGAGGCGTGATGCTCTTTGGCGTAGCCGCGGATGGCATCGACGACTTCACGGCTGCCGAAGACTTCCAGCTCGATGGCGGCGTGGCGGCGCTTGAGCTTGAAACGGTCGACATGGATTCTCCGCGCCCGCTGCAACCGCCGCGCGTGCCGCTTGCCCAGGACCAGCGCCAGCGCGATCGCGGCAAGCATGGCCGCCGCGACGATAGCTTCGATCAGAAATGGCATTGGTTGCCGGAAGTTTAGCCCCGGAGATCGATCGCGCCGGTGCCTGCGAGAATTCAGGTTCCACGTCCCTCTAAGCAGTTAGACAAGACCCCTCTGGCGGAAATGGGTCCGAATCGGCGGGAGTGTGCATGAAGTCCGAAGTGACAGCGGTATCCGTTTGCAAGACGCAGAGCGCGCTGATCGCACTCATGCTCACCGCGCTGTGCGGCTGTCACCGGCAGGAATCGGCGGCTGAAAGGCTGCAGGCGCTGGCACCGCGTTCAGAACGCCCCATCGAAGCGCGGCTGACGGGATTCGACTGGCAGGCGATGCGCCTGCAGCGCGCCATGCCGGCCGGCCTGCTCGACCCGTCCCGGCTCGAGCTGGCCGGAGCCGCCAGCGCGGTCATCCAATCGCTGGGCAAGGACTCCTCGGCGCGCGCACGCCATGAAGCAGGCGCCGCCTATCTTCTCATCGAGCACGATCGCGACGCCATCGACGCCCTCGAATCGGCCGTGCGGCAGTCGCCGAAGGAGGCCGCTTACTGGAGCGATCTGGCCGCCGCGCGTTATACGCTCGCTGTCCGCGAAAAGCGCCCTCACGAGTTGCCGCAAGCCCTTGCCGACGACGATCAGGCGCTGAAAATCGACCCCGCGCTTCCCGATGCCCTCTTCAACCGGGCCCTGATCATCGAGGCTCTGGGCATTACCGAAGCGGCTCGCCGGGCCTGGCAGCGTTACGAAGCAGTTGATCCGTCAACGCACTGGTCGAGCGAGGCCATGAACCACCTGGGGCGTTTGGGCGTCGTCACGAGCCGCGATGCATTCCAGCACCAGTTGGATCTTGCCTCTGAGGCATTACGCGGCGGCGACGATGCGCCGATCGTCGCTCTGGCACGCAACTATCCGCAGCAGGCACGAACGTGGAGCGAGGCGATTCTGCTTTCGAAGTGGGCTGATTCCTACCGAGCCGGAAAGATGAGGCCGGCCGCCGAAACGCTGTCGGTAGTCCGCAAGCTCGGCTCATCCCTGGCCGCGTTCAACCACGATGAATCGATCGCCGATGCCGTCGCGGCGATCGATCGTGCGGCCGCCGATCCGGCCCGCGCGCGCATGCTGGCCGATGCGCAGGCGACCTATCGCGACGGACGACTTCTCTATCGCGATCGCCATATTGCCGAGGCGCAGGAACGTTTCCGCCAGGCTCGGGATCGCTTTGTCTCTGGTGGGAGTCCGATGGCGAACTCCGCGGACTACTACCTCGCCGGTTGTCTATTCGACATGAATCAGCTGGTTGAGGCAGGCCGGGCGCTCGACGATTTGACGGCACGTTTCGACCACACCCGTTACCCGGCGCGATGGGCCGAAATCGGCTGGAACCGCACGCTCCTCCAGGGCTCCGCCGGCGAGTGGGACGCCAGCATTCACACGGTCAGCGAGTCTCGAAGAATCTTTGCCAGCCTCGGGGAGACCGAGAACCGGGGCGAGATGGACCTCCTTCTCGCCGGGAATCTCAATCATGCCTCACAACCGGCCGCGGCATGGAAAGCGCGGGTTGCCGCCTTCGAGGTTCTCAGCCGTGCCGGTTCAGACGACCGAATCCGCATGTCACTCACCACCGCTGTCAGCGCCGAAGGCGCGCAAGGCAACGACGAAGCGGCCATGTCGCTGGCGCGAATCGCGCTGGATGACCTTCGCCGCTTGAGGCAGCCGATCACGATCTGCGCGGCTGAAGCGGCCCGTGCGGAGATCCTTGTGCGTAGTGGGGACTTGCCGGGAGCGAGGAGCGCGGTCGAACGGGCGCATCAGTCAGCGAACTTGGTTCCGGACGCGGAACTACAACGCCGCACGTCCGTGACTGTCGACATCGTCCAGGCGATCGTCGAGCGTACGGCCAATCCTCGTCTGTCGCTTCAACTCCTCGATGGGGCCGTCGCGTATTTCACACCAGAACATCACAACGCATTTCTTCCAAAAGCGTATCTGGAGCGCGGGCGAACACAAATTCGGATCGGAAACGACAAGGCGGCGCTCGCCGATTTCAAGGCCGGCCTGCGTGAGGTCGATTCGCAACGTTCCCTGATCACCGATCGGGACTTGCGAGGAACCTTCTATGACACGGAGCCCAACCTTTTTTCCGAGACGATCGATCTGCTACTCCGACGAGGCGACACGGCTGGCGCCTTCGAGCTCTCTGACGGTGCCCGCGCGCGCAGCGTGTACGAGCAATTGGGCCGCGGTAAGACGCCCGCAAGCGCAACGACCAGCGAGCAGCTTCAAAAAGCGATGCCACCGCGGACCGCACTTGTCGAGTATGCGTTGCTGCACGACTCAATCGTCATCTTCTACTTCTCATCGTCGCATTCGGGGGTTGTTCGCGTCCCGGCCAGACGGGCGGACGTTCGGGCACTCGTGGAACGTTCCGTCGATCTCCTGCAACACCGAGGCGACGTCGCGGAGATCCGGCGCGAAACCGCTGCCCTCGATCGGCTTCTGATTGTGCCTGTTTCGGCTGCGCTGGCCGGCGCGGACAGATTGATCATCGTTCCCGACCGACAGCTTCACACCATCCCCTGGGCAGCTCTGTACGAGGCACCACAGGGACGTTACCTCGTCCAGGACTTCGCCATATCGGTCGCACCAAGCGCCAGTGCCATGGTGCAGAAGACGAGCCCCCTGACGCTTGCGCCGGTACTGGTGGTCGGAGATCCGCACGACGAGCGAGCGCCTTCGCTATCGAAAGCGGCACGTGAAGCCGAGACCATCGCCGCGATGTATGACTCCGCGACGCTTCTCGAGGGCGAAAACGCCACGCGTGCCCGGTTCCTCACCGCGGCGCAGGGAAGCGGCATGATTCATTACGCTGGCCATGCCGAAAGCGACTCGGCCGATCCATTCGGGGCACTCCATCTCGCTGCTGACCGGCTCCACCTCACCGGCGATCTGGACACGAGCGCGATCGCGGCGCTGCACCTTACCAGGGCGCCGCTGGTGATCCTCGCGGCGTGCGGGACGATGCGCGGCGAATCCCAGCACATCGAGGGGATGCCGAGCATCGCCAGAGCCTTCCTCGCCGCGGGCGCCCAGAGTGTCGTAGGCACCTTGTGGGAAGTCGACGACGACACGGTCGCGCCTCTCTTTCATCGAATGCACCTCGAGCTGCGCAACGGGGCAAACCCTTCCGCAGCGTTACGCACCGCGCAAATCGCTCTTGCACACGACCCGGACCCGCGTCTTAGCCATCCTGCTTCGTGGGCGCCTGTCGAGCTTCTCGGCTATTCCAGCGAGCAAACAACTTCCCGGGAAAGAGAGAGGAAATAATGTCTGTTACAAGCATCCAGTTCGTCGGCTTGTTCGTGGTCATGATGAATAGCGGCGCGGGCCTGCACATTCTTCTGCCGCACTTTCCCGATTCTCCCTACGCCGATCACGTATCGGTGATTCAATACGACCCTGCTCAGGTATCAAGCCTGACGTGGCCGGGAGTGACGACCTGCGGACCGAGCGGCTCTCTCCGCTGTGCGCCGATCGACGTGGAGACGATCACATTCTCCGGGGCCACCGATCCCTCGCCGAGCGACATCATCGGGGCCATTCCTCACCTCCAGTGTTGCTGTCCTTCGATGACTGACATCCTTTCAACGTACAAAGATCCAAACGCAACCGGCAAGCTCTCCGCGCACATCTTCGTTACGCAAGGCGTCGCCGAGGCCATTACGAATTCGGACGGACGCACCGACACGTGGGTAACCATGCACTCGAGCGATCCGGCGGGAATCACGCTGACGGCGAACGCCGGAACGACGGGTGCGGTCAACATCGTTTTTGTCCCCGGGGCTCAATTCAGCATCCTGAACTCGGCGATAAGCACGGAAACGACACCCCCCCACTTTCTCGCCTACTACCTGATGGGCGTCGGCAGCAGCGACTGCACGGCCGTTCCAAGCGATGGACCGCCGTGTGCAGCAAGCACTGGATGCACCCCTGCGAAGAAGAAGAGCGTGAAAACCGCCAAGCCTTCGGTCAGCACGAAGCCGAGCGTGAATGCCGCTAAGCCTTCGGCCAGCACCAAACCGGTCGTGAAAGCCGCCAAGCCATCGGTCAACACGAAGCAACCACCCATTCCGACCTCGATACGGGACCTCGGTGTCGATTGCTCCAACTCCCACTTTCCATAGCGGCATTTCTCACGGAACCGGAGTGGAATCACGGACGATGTGAAACGTCGAGAGCTTTCTCCCCCCCGCTGAAAAGCGCGGTGGGGAGAAGACACTCGATGAACACTGCGCCTGCGATTCCACTTAGATTGTGTGAGAGGCCACGCGCCTCCCCTTTTGTTCTATCATCGCGCCCACCCCGCGATGTCTGAGCAGACGCACATCCTGATCGTCGACGACAGTGCTGTCGATCGTGCGCTGCTCGATGCGTACCTGGGCCGCGACGGATTCGACACCGCGTTCGCCGGTGACGGAGTCGAGGCCTGGTCCGTGCTCGACGCTCATCCCGACCGGTTCGATCTCGTTCTCCTCGACCGGACCATGCCCCGCATGGATGGCCTCGAGCTCCTCCGCCGCATCAAGGCCGACCATCGCTTCCTCATCCTCCCCGTCATCCTCCAGAGCGCGCTGAACAGCCGCCAGGAAGTGATCGAAGGCATTCGCGCCGGCGCCTACTACTACCTCACGAAACCGTACGACGCCGAGATGCTCCTCAGCGTCGTCCGCACGGCCGCCTACGATCGCGCCGCGTCGAAGGATCTGCAGAAGCGCGTGCGGAGAGGTTTGCAGGTCCTGCAACTGCTCGACGAGGCTCACTTCACCTTTCGCACGATCGAGGAAGCGCGCGGGCTGGCGGCTGTCCTCGCCAACGCCTGCCCTGACGCCGAATCCACTGTCATCGGCCTGACCGAGTTGATGGTCAACGCCGTCGAGCACGGGAACCTCGGCATCACCTACGACGAGAAGAGCGCTCTTCTCGAGGAAGGCGGGTGGACCGCGGAAGTGGAGCGTCGTCTCACGCTGCCGGAGAACCGCGGCAAGCGCGTCGACGTCCGCTTCCGCCGCGGCGACGACGAGCTTCTCTTCGCCATCTGCGACCGCGGCAATGGGTTCGAGTGGGCGCGCTACCTCGACATCGATCCGCGCCGTGCCTTCGACCGGCATGGCCGGGGAATCCTCATGGCCCGCCACGTCAGCTTCTCCTCGATCGAGTACAGGGGCTGCGGCAACGAGGTCATCGCCACGGTGCGATGCGGGCAACCGGCCGCGGCCGCCGGCGGCGCCGCGTGAATATCGGGAGTCGGGAGTCGGGGGTCGGGAGTCGGAGCCCGGTCGCCGACTCCAACCAGCAACCGACAACCGGCCACCATCCTCCCACCCTGGCCCGCAGGCTCGGCGCCTTCGACGCCACGATGATCGTCATGGGGGGCATCATCGGCTCGGGCATCTTCATCAATCCCTATGTCGTCGCGCAGCGGGTGCATACGCCAGCCATGATCGTGGGCGCCTGGGCCGCGGGGGGCGTGATCGCGCTTCTCGGCGCGTTCGCCTACGCCGAACTCGCGGCGCTGCGCCCCGAGGTCGGTGGTCAATATGCCTACCTTCGCGATGCGTATCACCCCTCGGTGGCTTTCATGTACGGCTGGGCTCTCCTGCTCATCGTTCAGAGCGGCGGGATGGCCGCCGTCGCGGCCACGTTTGCGCGATATGCGATCAGCCTGATGGGGATTGCCGTCCCCGAGTGGACGATGGCCGTCGTGACCCTGCTCGTCCTCACGCTGATCAACTGCCTCGGCGTTCGCAGCGGCAGCAACACCCAGAGCGTTCTGATGCTGCTGAAGCTGGCCGCGATCGCCATGTTGATCATCGCCGGGGCCACGGTGGTTGGGCCGCACACGAGCCCGCGGGCGTTGCTCGACGGGCCGGTCTCATCTGACCTTTTCCTTCGTTTCGGCGCGGCCATGACCCCGGTCATGTTCGCCTACGGAGGCTGGCAGACGGCGAGCTTCGTATCGGGCGAGCTGGCGCGGCCGCGGCGCGACCTCCCCATCGGCCTGCTCGTCGGCATCATCGGCGTCATCGCGCTCTACGTCGGCGTCACCTTCATCTGCGTTCGGGCGCTCGGCGCCGCGGGGTTGGCCAACTCCCCAACACCCGCCTCGGCAGTGATGCGCCTGGCCCTCGGCGAGCGCGGCGCGCATCTCATCGCCGCCGGCATCGCCATCTCCACGCTGGGGTTCCTCAGCCAGAGCATGCTCACCGCGCCGCGCGTTTACTACGCGATGGCGGCGGACGGCCTCTTCTTCCGCAGCGTCGGCCGCATCAGCGCCAGGACGCACGTGCCCGTCGTGGCCATCGCGCTGCAAGGCGTCGTCGCCATCGTCATCACCCTCTCCGGCACGTACGAGCAGATCCTCAGCTATGTCGTCTCCACCGACTTCGTCTTCTTCGGGTTGACGGGACTGGCCCTCTTTATCTTCCGCCGCCGGCAGCCGCCCGCCGGTTTCCGCACGCCCGGCCATCCGGTGACGACAGCGATCTTCACAGCCTCGTGCTGGATCGTCGTCATCGCGACCATCGTGAAGTCGCCGGTGAACAGCCTGATCGGCTTCGCCATCCTCGCGGCGGGGTTGCCGGCGTACGCGTGGTGGCAACGCGCGAAGCGCAGGGCCTAACGCAAGCCTAGTGTCCTGTCAGCATTGAAACCAGAGGTGCCGCGCTCCAATGCACTGTCATCCTGAGGCTGCCGCAGCCGCGCCTCGAATGTTGGTGCTTGCGCAATGAGAATTCGCGGCGGAGGACGCCGAAGGACCCCCCAACTACGGGCCGGAAAGGGAGGGGGATTCAACCGCGTCTG
>DATHRD010000059.1:0-58582 GCA_035482045.1 Thermoanaerobaculia bacterium | reverse complement strand
CATCGCCTCGCCTCATGCCGAAGGCAACGCAAGCTCTGGACATCAACCTCCCGCCACCCCTCAAGTGTTACCTATGTTCCCGGTCTAAAGTGTTACCTATGTTCCAGGTTGCACACCGACAGGCGGATGAGGGGGCGTTTCACGAGTACGTCATTCGCGCGCGCGTGTCGAGTTGCAACATGCGTTCGAGCCTTCAAGCGGTCTCGTACCGGCGTCGGTAAATCGCTCATATCGCGTATTCGCCCCCCTCATCCGCCTTCGGCACTTTCTCCCCCCGCAAGAAACCGCGGGGGGAGAAGGACTCTCGACGAAAATAAGTGGTAAGCGATCAAGAAGGTTGTGAGAAATGCAGGTTAGCTTTCTGACAACGCGGAAGTCACCGACAACCGAGAACCGGACAACGCGCGCAGCGCAGCATTCACCTCCACGCATACACGTCTACGTTCGCACGGGCGCGCAGCTGCGTCGTCCATGTCTCGATCTGCTCGTCGAGCTGACGCTTGCGGATGATGGTGCTGATCTCTCCGCGAACGTCATTGAGTGGTGGCACGGCCTGGCCGCGCTCGACCCGCTGCTGGCGCCAGGGGCCGTCGTAATAGCTGGTGATGTCGTCATTCGCGACGAAGACGAGAGGCGCGAAACGTTCCTGGATATAGGCCTCCACCTGTAACTGGCGCTTGATCAACGCGCGCAGGTCATCGGGCGTGAGCTCCGCGCGTTCGAGCGCCGAATCGAGCTCCCCCGGAGAGGCGAAGCGGCGCCGGATCTCCGCCAGCCGTGCCTCGATGGAGTTCTTCGGAATGTCCTGCGCCCCGAACCGCTCCACATCGCGGTACCGCAAGGCCTGAGCAATCAAGGCCTCGAGGACGTCATGACGGTAGTCGTCATCGCTGCGCCCGGCGGTGCGCGGAAAGAAGCGAACCTGTTCCATCTGGCTGACTTCGCTGACAGTCAGGACCTGCTGGTCGATCACGGCAGCGATCCGATCGACCGTGACGGCGTGGACCGGCGTGGTGAGCAGGAAGCAAATGATCAGTAGGCGCTTCACGGCGGCGTGCATATATCTTGACACTTTCCCGGGCAATTCCTACATTCTCCTGTGTGTTAGCGGTCGGACAGCGAGACTGCTTACTGCTCTCGTGAACCCGCATGGTCCAACACATTGAGCTCAGTGGTGACGATCTGGACACCCGCGCCCGCGAGGTGTTGCGCGAGATCATCATGCAACACGTCGCCACCGGTGAAGCGATCAGCTCCCGCTCCCTTGCCAAGTGCGGCCGTTTCCAGCTCTCGCCGGCCAGCCTCCGCAACGTGATGGCGGATCTCGAAGACCTCGGGTATCTGCAGCAACCACACACCTCGGCGGGCCGGGTCCCTACCGACCGCGGCTATCGCTTCTTCATCGACAACCTCATGCGTTCGCGTACCCTCTCGCAGCGCGAGAGGGAGATGATCGACGATCAGGTCAGCCACGCCAACGAGATCGACGAGGTCCTGCATCTCGCCTCGCGCGTTCTTTCGAAGCTCAGCGATCAGGTCGGCGTCATCTTCATGCCCACGCTCCTGCAGTTCACGATCCGCAGCATGGACTTCGTGGCCGTCGCCGACAGCAAGATCATGTGCATCATCGTCGGCCAGAACGGCGTCGTCGTGAACAAGATCATCGAGGCGCGCCAGCCTTTCACGCGCGACGAGCTGCAGAAGATTTCGCGCTACATCACCGTCGAGTTCGCAGGGATGACGCTCGACAGTATCCGGCGCAGGCTTATCCGGATGACGGAGGAGGAGCGCGCGCGGCACGATGGCATGCTGCAGAAGACGATCTCCCTCGGCATCGAAGCCGTCAACGACCTCTCACCGCTCGAGCACGAGTTATATGTCGAAGGAGCGGCCTCGATCCTCACAAAACCGGAATACTCCGACGCCGTCTCCCTGCGAAAGACCTTCCTGGCTCTCCAGGAAAAAGAGAAGCTGGTGGAGATCTTGAATTCGTGTCTCTCTGAAGAAGGTCTGCAGATCCTGGTCGGATCGGAGAGCAGCTTTACGCAGGTTTACAACTTCAGCATCGTGGCGCGGCGCTATGGAGCCCAGACAGCGCCGCTGGGCATGGTCGGCATCATCGGTCCCATGCGCATGGAGTACGCGCGGATGGCGCCGCTGGTCGACTATCTCGGCCTGGCGCTCAGCCGCAAGATCGAAGAGGAACAGGAGCAACAGCAGTGAACGACAAGAACGAGCACAACGGCGGCGCCAATGACGACGCGTACGTAATCGAAGACACAGGCGAGTCCGTGGCGGACATCGAGCACGAGATGGAAGTGGCGGCTCAGGAAGCCGTGTCCGGGGTGCCGCCCGCCGCCGCTCCCCAGGAGGATGATTTCCGCGACCGCTACCTGCGCACGCTGGCCGACTTCGAGAACTTCCGCAAACGTTCCGAACGAGAGAAGGACGATTTCAAGCGTTACGCCCTCGTCGGCGTGATCCGCGACCTTCTGCCGGTCATCGACAACTTAGAGCGCGCGCTCGAGCATGCCGAGGAGGATGACGAGTTTCACAAAGGCGTGGCCCTCATCTACAAACAGCTCCTCGACGTTCTGCAGCGCAACGGCCTCAAGCCGATTGGCGAGTCCGGCGTGCGGTTCGATCCGAACATTCACGAAGCCGTGGTGCGCGAGGAAGATCCATCCGTCCCCTCCCACACCGTCGTCGGCGTTCTCCAGAAAGGCTACTTTCTTTACGACCGCCTGCTGCGGCCAGCCCTGGTCAAGGTCGCCGTGGGCGGGTCGGAGGAGAATGGGTCCGCGGACGTCTAACGCATGGCGAAGATCATCGGAATCGACCTCGGGACGACAAACTCCTGCGTCGCCGTCGTGGACGTCGCGACGCCGCAGGTGATGCCGAACCGGGAGGGGAGCCGCACCACGCCGTCCGTGATCGGCTTCACGGAGGATGGTGACCGGCTCATCGGCCAGATCGCCAAACGCCAGGCCATCACGAACCCGTTCAATACCGTGTTCGCCATCAAGCGCCTCATCGGCCGGAAATACGACTCCAGCGAAGTCGTGCGCGCCAAGCAGATCCTCCCGTACCAGATCGTGCCGGCCGACAACGGCGACATGAAGGTGAAGATTCGCGACCGCGAATACTCTCCCGAGGAGATCTCGGCATTCGTGCTGATGGAGATCAAGGCCTTCGCCGAAGAGTTCCTCGGCGAGCCAGTGACCGAAGCGATCATCACCGTGCCCGCGTACTTCAACGACAGTCAGCGTCAGGCGACGCGCGATGCCGGCAAGATCGCCGGACTCGAAGTCCTCCGGATCATCAACGAGCCGACCGCCGCCGCGCTGGCCTACGGTCTCGACAACAAGCAGAACCAGCTCATCGCTGTCTATGACCTCGGCGGAGGCACGTTCGACATTTCCATCCTCAAACTCGAGGACGGCCTTTTCGAGGTGCTCTCCACTTCAGGTGACACCTACCTCGGCGGCGAAGACTTCGACAAGCGGATCATCGACTGGCTCATCGAAGGCTTCCAGCGCGACACCGGGATCAGCCTCGCCGACGATCGCATGGCCCTGCAGCGTCTGAAGGAGGCTGCCGAGCGCGCCAAACACGAGTTGTCGGCCGCCGAAGAGTCGCGCATCACCCTGCCGTTCATCTCCGCCGACGCCTCCGGGCCGAAGCATCTCAACAGCGTGCTGACGCGCCCCGAGTTCGAGAAGATGGTCGAGGAACTGATCCAGAGGACGATCGATCCTGTCACCGACGCCTTGAAACAGGCCGGGCTCTCGGCAAAAGACATCGACGAAGTCGTCCTTGTCGGCGGGCAGACCCGCATGCCGCGCGTCGTCGACGCGGTGCAGAAGGCTTTCGGCAAGGAGCCCAATCGCAATATCAACCCCGACGAAGTCGTGGCCATCGGCGCCGCGGTGCAGGCCGGCATCCTCCGCGGCGACATCAAGGACATGATCCTGCTCGACGTCACGCCGCTCTCGCTCGGCGTCGAAACGCACGGAGGCGTGTTCACGAAAGTCATCGAGCGCAACTCCACGATTCCCACGAAGAACGCGCTGATCTTCACCACCGTAGCCGATCATCAGAGCAAGGTCACCGTTCACGTGCTGCAAGGCGAGCGCGAGTTCGCTCGCGACAACAAGTCGCTCGGCAAGTTCGATCTTGTCGGCATACCCTCGGCGCCGCGCGGCGTGCCCCAGATCGAGGTCACGTTCGCGATCGATTCAAACGGCATCGTCAGCGTCACCGCCCGCGATCAGGCCACTGGCCAGTCCACCGGCGTACAGATCAATCCCGCCGGCGGTCTGTCCGAGGACGAGATCGATCGCCTCGTCAACGAGGCAGCCGAGCATTCGCGCAGCGACTCGACGCGCCGCGAGATCCGCATGCTGCAGAACAAGCTCGAGGGAATGATCTACACCAACGAGAAGGTCTTTCGTGAGTTCGGCAAGATGTTGAGCGACGAAGACCGGGAAAAAGTCCAGGGCTGCATTATGAAAGCGAAGAGCTCGTCGAGCGCGGAGGAGCGGCAGCGGCTGAACGACGCCATCTTCGAGCTGCAGACCGCCTCCCGCATTCTCACCAGCGTGATGCTATACAACCCCATGAAAATGAACCTGCCTGGTAGCGAATAGTGACGATGGCGACGACAGAAAAACGTGATTACTACGAGATCCTTGGTGTGGCCCGCGACGCCGTTGTGGACGACATCAAGAAGGCTTACCGCCGTCTGGCGGTGAAGTATCACCCCGACAAGAACCCGGGCGATGCCGATGCCGAGGAGAAATTCAAGGAAGCCGCCGAAGCCTACGGCGTCCTCTCGGATGATGAGAAACGCGCGCGGTACGACCGCTTCGGGCATCAGGGCGTCGGAGGCGGCGGTTTCGATCCCAACCAGTTCGCCGACTTCGGCGACATCCTCGGCGACCTCTTCGGCTTCGGCGATTTCTTCGGTACCAGCCGCCGCCGTTCCGCCCGTGCCGCCCGCGGCAACGATCTCCGCTACGACCTCACTCTCGAGTTCGAGGAGGCGGTCTTCGGCAAAGACATCACCATTGACGTTCCCCGTGTAGCCACGTGCGAGGTCTGCCACGGCAGCGGCGCAAAGGCCGGCACGCAGCCGGTCACCTGCGCGGGGTGTGGCGGCCGGGGACAGGTGCGCTACTCCCAGGGTTTCTTCGCTGTGGCCCGGACCTGTCCGCAGTGCGGCGGCGCCGGGAAAGTGATCAAGGATCCCTGCGCGAGCTGCGACGGGGCCGGCCGCGTGCGCGAGGAGAAGTCGATCTCCGTGAAGGTCCCTGCCGGAGTGGACGACGGCTCCCGGTTGCGCGTCGCGGGGGAAGGGGAGGCGGGATTCAACGGCGGGCCGGCGGGCGATCTCTATGTTTTCCTCTCCGTACACGACCATCCGAAGTTCAGCCGCAAGGATTACGACATTCACTCCGAGCAGCCAATCACGTTCACACAGGCCGCCCTCGGCGCGGAACTTCAGACCGACACGATCGATGGCTCCGAGTCGCTGCGGGTTCCGCCGGGCACGCAACCGAATCAGGTCTTCCGCCTCCGCGGGAAGGGTGTCCAGTTCCTGCAAGGGCCCGGCCGCGGCGATCAATACGTCCACGTCTCCGTGCGCATCCCGACATCGCTCGACGACACGCGGCGCGAGCTCCTGGAGCGCTATGCCGAGGCCGAGGGCGAAACGCCTCTGCAGGACAAAGGCGTGTTCGGGAAGGTGAAGGACTTCTTCACGAACCCGTGATGTCTCGTTGAGCGTCAGGCGATCGTCTGAAGCGCACGCTCAACGGCGTTTGGTAACTCCACACGGACGAAATAAGTCGAGGGATACAGGTAATCTTCGCCGGACTCGTCAACTACGCGGATCATCTGATGCTCGTCGGCAAACGCATCCGGAAGTACCGGATAGAGCTTGCGCAGTTCCAGTGACGCGCGATAGCCGCGGTTGCGGACACAGATGGCGAAGTGTCGCTGTCCTCGAGGCTTCGATCGTGCGGTGTCACGGCTACCGGAGACCGACCGGCCTTTTGAATTTGATTTCCTTTTTTCCGAGTCCATGTGCTTCGTACCAATGGATTTCAGCGTTGCAAATCGTACCATCGGGTAAGCGAACGGTGGCAACGCCCTTCATTTTCCGTCATTTTGCGATGCCATATTCGCGGTTCAATCTCCTTCGATCGTTGACGCCGCGACCTGACGCGATCATCTCGATCGCCCAAATCACGCCGATGACTTCGACTTGCACTGCGAGAGCTTACAGCCACCTCTCGGCCCGAAACGCGCGCTAGAATGCCGCCTTGTGCCCGACCAGACGTTCTCCCAATGGCGCCCGCATCCGTGGCATGGCTTGGCCGTAGGCCCTGACCCGCCGCGCGTCGTCAACGCCTATATCGAGATCACGCCGTTCGATCTCATCAAATACGAGGTGGACAAGGCCACGGGATACCTTCGCGTCGATCGTCCGCAACGGACCTCTTCGCAACCGCCGGCGCTCTATGGCTTCATCCCGAGGACGTACTGCGGTCCGCATGTGGCGGCGCTGACGCCGGTGACGAAGAAAGGAGACGGTGATCCGCTCGACATCTGCGTCCTCAGCGAGAGGCCCATTGCCAAGTCGGAGATCATCCTCTCCGCGCGCGTCATCGGCGGGTTGCAGCTCGTCGACCGCGACGAGGCTGACGACAAGATCATCGCCGTGCTCCAGGGAGACTACGTCTGGGGGGAGGCGCACGACCTGAGCGATGTGCCGTCGGTTCTGGTCGAACGGCTGGAGCACTACTTCTCGACGTACAAACTCGTTCCCGGCGAGCCGGCCCGCATCCGCGTGTCGGGATCGTACGGCTCCTCGCACGCCCACGCCGTGGTGCAGGCGGCGATGGAAGACTACGACGACCTGTTTGGCGAACGGGTGTGAAGGACTTCATCCTCGACATCTCCTTCGATGCGCGCGATGCGGCGCTCGAAGAGCTCGTGCAGTCGCGGCTCTATCTGACGCTGTCGACCGGGAGCTCCTCGGCCGAGGTGCACGGTACGACGACGATCTCCGCGTACTTTGACGCCGCGGAAGAACGGGACGATGCGGCACGCGAGCTGGCTGATGTCGAGGGTATCGAGCAGTTTGTTGCCGATCGCGAGAGAGTCGATTGGCTCGAGCGTTACCAGCAGTCGCTGGAGCCGCTCTTCATCGGCGAACGGTTCTTCGTCGCTCCGGACGCCGCATTGATCCCGGCCGATACCACCCGTCACGCGCTCGTGGTGCCGCAGGAGCAGGCCTTCGGCACCGGCTCACACGAGACGACGTCGCTCTGCATCGAGATCCTGGAGACAATCGATCTCGGCGGGAAACACGGCCTGGACGTCGGTGCCGGCAGCGGCATCCTGGCCCTGGCCATGTGCCGCCTCGGCGCGGCGCAGGTGATCGCCTTCGACAACGACGCCGATGCCTTCGCCGCGTTGCGCGACAACCGCCTCCGCAACGGCGTTGACGGCGCGCGGATGCCGATCTTCATCGGCGGCGTCGAAGCCCTCCGCGGCGGCGTGTTCGACGTCGTGACCATGAACATCATCCCCGAGGTCATCATCCCCCTGCTCGGTGAGGTGAAGCGCCACGTCGGCGGATCGCTCATCCTCAGCGGCATCCTCGCCGTCAAACGGGACGACGTTGTCCGCGCCTGCGCCTCACACGGTCTAGCTCTGGCCGTGGAGCGGACGAAGGGGGAGTGGTGGGCGGGGGTGTTCCGGAGGTTGTGATCTCGAAAGCACAGACAAGAGTGTCTGTGCCACATCGGCGCGGATTATGAGCGCAGCACGGGCGATGACTTCCAGCTTCTTTCCAGATACAAATAGCCAATGTGGCACAGACACTCTTGTCTGTGCCGGAGCTTGGCAGGCGGTGTCGGAGTTCAACGTCTCTCCGACACCCGACTCCCGACACCCGACTCCCGACCCCCGGGTCAGTGATTCGATACACTAAGTCCCATGAACCAGATCAGCGATCGTCTGCGTGGCCTCGTGCAGTCCGATATCCGCCGCATGTCGCGTGAGTGCGAGCGCGTCGGTGGCATCAACCTCGGGCAGGGCATCTGCGACCTGCCGACGATTCCGGAGCTCGTCGACGGGGCGTGCGAGGCCATTCGCTCCAGCAAGGCTACCTACTCGAAGTTTGAAGGGATCGATCCGCTGCGGGAACGGATTGCCCGGAAGATCGAGCGATTCAACGGCTTCAGAGTCGATCCCGCCACGGAGATCGTCGTCACCGTCGGCTCGACCGGCGGGTTCGCCACGGCCACGCTGGCAACGCTGAACGCCGGCGACGAGGTGATCCTTTTCGAGCCGTACTACGGCTACCACCTCAACACGCTCAAGGTTCTCGGTGTCGTGCCGAGGTTCGTTCCCCTCCGTGCTCCCGATTGGGCGATCGACTTCGATGCCTTGCGTGCCGCGTTCGGCCCGAAGACGCGCGGCATCGTCGTCTGCACGCCTTCGAATCCGTGCGGGAAGGTCTTTACCCGCGATGAGCTGGAGCGGATCGGCGCGCTCTGCCGGGAGTTCGGCGCCTGGGCTTACACCGACGAGATCTACGAGTACATCGTCTACGACGGCCGGCGCCACCTGTCCATGGCGTCGATCGACTCGTGCCGCGACGTGACCATCACGATCAGCGGGTTCTCCAAGACGTTTTCGGTGACCGGCTGGCGTATCGGCTATGTCGCCGTCGACGCGCGCATCGCCTCGTCGATCGGCCTGGTCAACGATCTCTTCTACGTCTGCGCCCCGACGCCGTTGCAGTGGGGAATCGCCCGCGCCCTGGAGATTGGCGACGCTTACTACGCCAACCTCGCCGCCGACTATCAGAAGAAGCGCGACCTGCTCGCCGATGCGCTGTCCGAGGCCGGCTTCGAGCCATCGGTTCCGCAGGGCGCGTACTACATGCTCGCGCAGATTCCGAGCGAGTTCCGGAACGACAAGGAAGCGGCTCAGGCCCTGCTCGAAACGACCCGTGTGGCCTCGGTTCCAGGCTCGGCTTTCTTCGTCTCCGACGCTGGCAAGCGGATGCTTCGTTTCTGCTTCGCAAAGGATTTTGATTCGCTGGAAGAGGCGTGCAAGAGGCTTCGCGCGTTCAAACCGGCCGGAGTGATGCGAACGTAGCGCCGGCGGCCCGCCGGCTGGACCGCCGCCGGCTCGGCGGCGGTCCTTATCAGTAGAAAAGACCGCCAGCGAGCCCCTTCGACTTCGCTCAGGGCAGGCGCTGGCGGTCCAGCCGTCGAGCCGACGGCGCTACGAACCTATTACTTCGCCGCCACCGTCGCCGTGACCACGACGATCAGCGCCTTGTCTCCCATCGTCGTCGTGCCGATGACGACCTTCTCGTTCTGCCGGATCGAGACCGGCGTCTCGAAGCCGACGTTCTGATACTGCACCGGTTGTGTTGCACCACCGACGCTGATGGGGATGCGCATCGAGAAATCGAAACCCTCGATGTCGATCGACGGCCGTTCACTGCTCGTGATGGTGATGCCGCGCAGACGGTAGGTGTACATGACCGGCAGACCTTCCTTGACCGTCATGCCGAGGAGTGTCGGCTCCGCGACGCCGGAGCCTTCCAGGCCGTTGCCCGGTTTGGTCCGTTGGACGGTGGCCGTCATGAGGCCGTAGTGCGCATAGCGAAGCGTCGATTCGAGCTGTTTGACGACCGGCGCGAGATCGTCGGGAACCGAAGGCGCACCGGCGAGCGGCGTCTTCGAGCCGATCAGTACGGAGATCTTCATCTCGATGTCCGGCGTTTCAGCGACGGGGTGATCGAGCCGCGCGATCGCGCCTTCGATCGCGGCGACGTTCTCGGGAAAGTCGCGCACGGTGATGGTGTGCATGTCGGTGTTGACGCTGAGATCGGCCCCTACGGAACCGCTGCCGAGCAGCTTCACCGACGAGGCGATCTGGCGCGGGTCGCGGTTATGGACCTCGAAGACTTTGCTGCGGAGCTCCCGGACGGTGTTGGAGTTGTCCGTTTTCTCCTGCGCCAGGACGCCGGCGGAAGTGAAAAGTACGCTGAGCAGTGCTGCGATGATGACGATGGTGAACCGTTTCATGATTTGCCTCCTGTTGTGGTCGGGGTCTGGCTCGCGATCCAGATGATGCGGACGTCGGGATCCGACGTCCGGAATTCGACACGGATGTTCTGTTGGGCCGCCAGCGCGAACGCGTTCTGTGATGAATGCGGGCGGCGATGGCGTGGCCGATGGGCCACTGGCGTGATCGGCTGTGGAACGGCGGCGGAAGCGACGACCGTCGCCGGCTGGACCGGGATGACGATCGCCGGTTTCCCGATTGCAATTCCCGCCGGCGGTGCGGGCCGGCGCACGAGAAACGCAAGGCCGATGGCGATGACCACGGCCGCCGCCAGAGCGAAGCGCATCACCAACGGGAAGAACCGTCTCTCCCGCCGCGAGGCGATGGTCGTCATGACGTTGCGGCGGATGGCCGCGAAATCGTCGTCGTTCAATGGCTGCCGGGAACGGAACTCTGTCATCTTCATCGCGCACCTCCTCGCCATGCTTCGATCCACATGCGTAGCTTCGCGCGTGCGTTTCTGACCTGTACGCGCACGGTTGCCGGCGACGTCCCCAGAATGCTTGCGACCTCCTCGGTCGGCAGCTCCTGGACTTCCCGGAGGATGACGGCGAGCCGTTCCCTGGCCGGCAACTGATCGATGGCTCGGGTCAGCAGTGCGGCGTCATTGCTTGCGGCCAGCACGTCGTCGGCGGCGCGAGCGTCGCTGGCAATCGTCAGCGCCTCATCAAACGGCGCGAGGAACCAGCGCCGCCTGCGGCGTCTCTCGATGTCGCGGCAGACATTCACGGCGATGCGGAACAGCCAGCCGAAGAAATCGAGCTGCTCATCGAAACGGTGCAGGTGGCGGAAGACGCGGAGAAAGGTGTCCTGCGTCGCTTCCTTCACCTCTTCGGCATCGCCCAGGATGCGCCACGCCAGAAGAGCAACACGTCGTTCCGATGCCAGCATGATCTCCTCGAAGGCACGCTCGTCTCCGTCACGTGCCGCGCGGATGACCGCGAGGAGCGCCGGCGCCGTTGCCGATGTCCGCGTCTCCAGGTCTCGGGGTCTCGCGGTCTCGAAATTCAACAGTGCCTCGGCGCTCATCGTTCGTGCGTTCTCAAACAAGCTCTACTCACCGGGAGCGGAGATCGTTTATTGGACGCAGATTGGCGAGAAAGGTATCCCGTGCCCGTAGCGCCGTCGGCTCGACGGCTGGACCGCTGGCGGCCCGCCGGCGGTTTTGGTTTCGGTAGGAATCCGCCGCCGAGCCGCCAGCGGTCCAGCCGTCGAGCCGACGGCGCTACGGGCTACGGCGCGAGACCGCGCTACGCGTTCAATTCCGCCAGCACGTCTTCGGCGTGCTTCTTCGTATCGACCTTCTTCCAGATCTTCTTGATCCGCCCGTCCGGGCCGATCCAGAACGTGGTGCGCGCGATGCCCCAGTAGCGCTTGCCGTACATGTTCTTCTCTTTCCAGACGCCGTACATCTTGGCGATGTCCGCTGTCGGGTCGGAGAGGAGGGGAAAGTTCAGCTCGTACTTGCCGCGGAACTTTTCGTGGCTCTCGATGGAGTCAGCCGAGACGCCGAGGACGACCGCATGCGCTTTGGAGATGTCCGATTCGTGATCGCGGAACGAGCAGGCCTCGGCGGTACACCCCGGCGTGTCGTCTTTCGGATAGAAGTAGAGGATCACGTCCTTGCCGCGATTCTCTTTCAAGGTTATGTCCTTGCCGCGCGTCGACGGCAGTTTGAAGTCGGGCGCCATGTCGCCGACTTTCGGCTCGTAGAAGTCTTGCATGTTGTTCTCCTTCGAAAGTAGCCAGTGGCCGGTGGAGTTGTCGGTTGTCCGTTGTCGGAGGCTCAGAGAGCGCGACCACTGACAACCGACCACTGACAACCGACAACTAATTCGTGATCTCGCTCCCGAACAGCACCTTCTCGGCGACGAGGACGGCGTTCAGCGCGGAGCTGCGGCGGAGATTATCGCAGACGGCCCACACCCAGAAACCGCCCCGGATCGAAGCGTCCGGCCGTACTTCGGCGATCAGCACCTCGTCCTTTCCTGCCGCGTCGATCGTGCCGAATGCCTGGTCGCCCTCCGCGAAGGCAATCGCCGCGTTGGCGCGCAGGGAAGCCGTGATGCGATCGACGTCAAAATCCTCTTTCGTCTTCACGAAAAGCGAGTAGGTGTGGCTGTGAAAGATCGTTCCCTGCGTCACCAGAAGCGCAAGCTGGGTGTCGGGATCGGTAAGCGAGCGGATCTGCGAGGTGATGAGC
This sequence comes from Thermoanaerobaculia bacterium, assembly GCA_035482045.1. Lineage (GTDB taxonomy): Bacteria > Acidobacteriota > Thermoanaerobaculia > Gp7-AA8 > Gp7-AA8 > JADGNZ01. The sequence goes on along the minus strand of DATHRD010000059.1, from coordinate 46,221 downwards.
TCCTCGTTCCGCTCCGGCGCAGGGTAGAGATTGAAGGCGAGCTGCCGGTCGAAGACCTCATGAGGCATGCTCTGGATATTCAGCACGCTGATCGTCTGCCTGGCCAGCTCCTCGATGCCGGCCTGCTCGAACACCGACGCGGGTTGGACGACGGTGGCGGCGCACATTTCCACGCGGCCAAGAATCTCGAGCTGACGGAGGATGATCGCGATCGGAATCGCCACTGGGTGAGGCGAGACGAGCAGACGGTCATCGCCTCCGATCTCCTCCAGATTCACCCCGGAGACAGCGAGCTTTCCCTCAGCTGCGCTGGAAGGCTGCGACAGGTCGATGGCGACGAAATTGTCCTCGTCGTAGCGCTGGATCCACTCCTGGTTCCCCTCCGCGGGACCGCAGAAGAATACGACGTCGCAATCTTCGAGCTCGTCGTCGGAGACGGCCAGTACGATGGCCGGCTCCTCGCCGATCTCGGTCAACGCTCCCGTGGCCTGGCCGGTGCTGTCGAGCAGGACGACCCTGGCGAAGGGAAACGATCGTTCGCGCAGGATCGACTGGATCTCCGTTCCGACCAGCGTGAGAGGGTTCACGATGCCGAGGCGATAGCCGGCGGCGGACTTTGGATCGATCATTGCTGCGCGATTTGTAGCACGTCGTCCGCTTTGTGCGACGGGAACGCGATCGACCAGAGCCGCACGAAGGGACCCGAGGCCAGGTACAGGATGGCCAGGCCGAGGCCGAACTGACGCGGCCAGGCGAAACCGATGGCCACGATGCCAGCCAGCACGACCACGTACATCAACGAGCGGCCCTTCTGGAAGTTGATCCCCTTCTGCGCCCGCCAGCGAATCGGCGACACCATGGCGAACGCTGTACAGGCGGTCAGGATGAGAATGACGATGGCGAACCGGCGGTCGGTGACGGGCGCCGGCGCGTAGAAGATGATCGCCGCGATCGTCAGCGCGCCGGCGGGACTGGGCAGCCCGACGAAGTAACGGTAGTCAGCCTTGCCTGACATCACGTTGAAGCGCGCCAGTCGCAGCGAGACGCTGACGAGAAAGAGGAAAGCAATCCCCACACCCAGCTTGCCGAGGGGTTGCAGGCCCCAGGCGTAGACAAGGACCGCCGGAGCGCAGCCGAACGTCACGACGTCGGCCAGCGAGTCGTATTCCTTCCCGAACTCGCTCGTGGCGCCGAGCTGGCGGGCCGCCAGGCCGTCGAAGGTGTCGAAGACCGCCGCGATCAGCAGAGAGACGCAGGCGACCTCGAAGGCGTGGATGGCGGCGTTGGTTTGCCCGGACGTGATGGCCTCCACCGCGCGCATGCTGTTCACGATGGAACGGAAGCCGAAGAAGATGTTCAGCATCGTGAACAGCGTCGGCACGATGTAGACGCCGCGGCGGAGGTTCTTTCGTACGTCCGGCCGCTGCATCACTTCGCTCCGAGCTCGGCAACGACGGTCAGGCCGACCTTCACCTTGTCGCGCATCCCGACTTTGATCACGGCATTCGCCGGGAAGAACATGTCTACGCGTGAGCCGAACTTGATCATGCCGACACGCTCGCCGCGCACGACCTCATCTCCTTCCTTCTTGTCGAACACGATGCGCCGCGCCAGCAGGCCGGCGATCTGTTTGAAGGCCAGCTTCGCGCCGTGCGAGTCCTCGATGACGATGAGGTTCTGTTCGTTTTCGATCGACGACTTCTCGGCGAAGGCGGCGATCTTCTTCCCCGAGTTGTAGCGGTAGTGAATGATCCGGCCGCTGATCGGGGCGCGGTTGACGTGAACGTCGAACACCGACATGAAGATGCTGACCTGCCTTGTCAGGCCGGGCCAGATGTCGCCGTCCGGAATGTCTTTGATCTGCACGACGGTGCCGTCGGCAGGGGAGAGGACGTCGACGTGATGCTCCGAACCGAGCCGGTGCGGGTCACGGAAGAAGTTGATGAGGAAGAGACAGAGCAACCCGAGGACGATGGCAGCGATCGTCCACTGAATCAGCAGCGCTACCGCCGTGAGGACGAGGACTGGGATGAGGAACAGCCATCCCTCAGGCGCAAACGGCACTCTCCGCATTCGGGCGATGGTAATGCAAAGGCGAAGGCGATGGTAAGGAACGTCTCGATGCGTGCGCAACCATATGCAAATGGGCTACTTAGCGTGATGTAAAGATCGCTTGCGCAGTGCTACAATTTGCTGTGAAGGTACTTCGAAGGAGGATAGAGGATGTCGAATCAAATCGCTGACATTCAACGGATTCTCAGCACCGAAGACGAAGAGTTCCGCAAATGGTTGGACGAGCATCACGCCTGCGAGTCTCGCCTCGGTGAGCTCATCACCAAGAGCGAAGTCTCGATCGACGAGGAGCTCGAAGAGAAGACGTTGAAGAAGCGAAAACTCCAGTTGAAGGACCAGATGGCCGCCCGGATCCGCTCGTACGAAAGCGCAAACGCCATGGCGTAGCGGAAACGACGACGCACCTGATCATCGAAAGGGCCGCGGGTGACCGCGGCCTTTTTTTTGCGGTTTCGAGGTCGCGTGGTTTCGATGTCTCGCGGTGGTGAAGCGCCCTGCAACCGCGAGACCCCGAGACCGCGCAACCGCGAGACCGTACAATCCCAGCCGCATGCCGCGTCCTCTCCTCATCACCGCTGTCGTCCTGCTCGTTGCCGCCGCCCTCATCACGCCCATGCGGCGCGACCTCTTCGTCGGCGACGAGACCAAGTACGGTCAGGTCGTGCGGGAGATGCGCTCCACCGGCGCGTTCTTCCTGCCGACGTTGGGCGGCACGCCGTTCACGCACAAGCCGCCCATCCACTTCTGGATCATCGACCTCCTCACCGTTCCGCTCGGGGTCTATTCGATGTGGGCCTTCGTCCTGCCTTCGCTGGCTGCCTTCGTTCTTCTGCTTTGGCTGATGTGGAGGATCGGAGGTCCGCTGGCGGCCTTCATCTGCGGCTCATCTCTGTTGATCTGGACCTCGGCGCAGTCGGCACGGATGGATGTCAGCTTCACCCTATTGATCGTCTTCGCACTCTGGCAGCTCGAGCGTTTCTTCGACCGCGACGATTTCAGGGCCCTGCTCTGGTGCGCTACCGCCCTCTGCGTAGCCATCCTCGTCAAGGGTCCGATGGCGCCCGTCATCGGGATCGTGCTCTTTGTTCTGGAGTGGGTGCGGCGCCGGCGCGCGCCGCGTGGCAATTACGCTCCCGCGATCCTGGCCGTCACGGTGATCCCTCTGCTCTGGTTCATTCCGGCCATGCTCCTCGGCGGGAGCGCCTATACGCGCGAGGTGATCGTCAAACAGACCGTCGGTCGAGCCATCGCCTCGTGGGTTCACAACGCCCCGCCATGGTTCTACATCATCCACCTGCCGGCGACGCTTTTTCCATGGTTCCTTCTCGGGGTCGTCGCCATCATCGCCTTGTGGCGGACGGAGCGTTTCCTCGTCAACTGGATCCTCGCCGTGCTCGTGCCGTACTCGGTGATGAGCAGCAAGCTCGATGTCTACATGATGGCCATGATCCCGCCGCTGGCCTTGCTCATTGCGAAGTACGTCGCACCGACGGAGCGCGCGGAAAGCCCGGAGCGCCGGCGGCTCGCCGGCTGGACCGCCGCCGGCTGCCCTGAGCGGAGCCGAAGGGGCTCGGCGGCGCGAGTTTCCAATCTGATCTCAATTGCCTTGATGGCGGCAATCGGTGTGGCCGGCCTCTTCGTCAAGCCGAGCATGATCAAAGGTCCCGAAGCCACCCTCGTCCAGCTTCCAGCCGTGAAGGCCTTCTGCATCGTCACCGCCGTCGCGGCGCTCATCGCCTTCGTCATCGCTTTCCGCGCCTCGTTGGTCACATCGACGATTGCCGCCGGACTGGTACCGATCGTCTCGATGGTCTTCATGGCCGTCGCCCTGATGCCGGTCGTGAACGACCTCGCCTCGACGCGCCCGCTCGTCGCCGCGCTGGAACGACAATCTGTCGCGCCGGAACAGATGACGCTGTATGCCGCCCCGTATCTCTGGACCCGCGACTTCCCGCGCAAGTTCGAGCTGGTTGTCTACGGGGCGCCGGAGACGACAAAGCCCGTCGTGATCGTGACAGCCCGCGCCCACGCCGGAGAGATCGCCCCGTCGTTGTCCGGATATCGCGTCGTCGATTCGGTGCGTATGATCGGAAAGTGGTTCGATGTCTATCGACAATAAACGCCGCCTTGCCGCCGCGGCTTTCATCGCCCTGCTGGCGCTGTCGGTCTTCTGGCCCGCTCCGGCGATCGCGATCAATCAGCTCTGCTGCCACGCGCATCTCAGCGTCGACGATCTCTCGTTCCTCGGCCGCGAGGCCCCGGCGTGGGATGTCGCGTTCTGGTGCATCACCGGCCTGTTCGCGCTCGCGCTCCTCCATCCCAGTGACGTATACAAACGCTCCGACTTCGGCGAGGAATGGGCGCTCCTGCGTGCCACGCGCGTGCGGTTGCGCTGGACAGATGCGATCGCGTTCGTGAGCGCGGCGATCGTGACCGCCCTCGTCTGGCGATTCGCCGACGCACCGATCACCGCCTTGGCGGAGCGCGTGCAGTCGGCGGACGTGCAGGACGCCATCCGCCTTGCCAATCGCTTCGGCGGCGGCATGAACCCAGCCATGGTCGTCCTGTTCTTCCTCATCGCCGGCATCGTCTACCGCTGCCACCGCTGGATCGCCTATTCGATCGCCATGGCCCTGGCCGGCGCCTCCGCCGGCATCGCCGTGCAGATCGTCAAATTCACCGCCGGCCGCACCCGCCCCGAGCTCTGGCTCGGCCCCTTCCAGCACGCCCGCGCCAACGCCACATCCTTCCCCAGCGGCCACGCCGTCGGCGCTTTTGCCCTGGCCGGCGTGCTGATGCTTGCCTCCCCCTCACGCACGATGCGCATCGCCGCGTTCCTGCTCGCGCTATCCGTCGCCGTCTCGCGCGTGCTCGCCTTCCGTCACTGGACGAGCGACGTCCTCGCATCGGCGTTCATCGGGATGATCCTTGCGGCGGTGGTGCTACGGGGAGTGATGACAGCCGAGGTATCATTTCGCGAATGACGGAACTGGCTCTCCGCCGTGCGACGTACGAGGATCTTCTCAACGTTCCCGATCACCTCATTGGCGAGTTGATCGATGGAGTGCTGTATACGTCGCCGCGACCTGCGCCTCGGCACGCCAACGTCACCTCGACGCTCGGCGGCGACTTGAATATCTGGTTTCAGCGTGGGCGTGGAGGCCCGGGTGGATGGTGGATACTTTTTGAGGTAGAGGCGCACGTCGATGGGCACGGTTTCGTTCCCGACATCGCCGGCTGGCGTCGTGAGCGTCTGCCTGTTCTGCCCACAGCCGCCACCATTGACATAGCTCCTGATTGGGTTTGCGAGGTGCAGTCGCCCAGCACAGCGCGCTTCGACCGCGTGAAGAAACTGCCCATGTATGCGGAGATTGGCGTCCAGCATGTCTGGCTGATCGATCCAATCGGTCGAACGCTGGAAGTGCTGCGTCTGGAAAGCGACCGCTGGTTTCTTGCCGGAAACTACGGCGGCGATGACGTCGTGCGGGCCGAGCCGTTTGAGGCGGTCGAGATTGAGCTCGCCGCTCTTTGGATCGACGGCGCTACGTAGTTCGTTTGGCTCGTTTTATCTGCGGATCAAACGCCGCGTTTAACCTTACGCTGGGACCTTGGCGTGACATTACGTGGGCGAGACTCTCGAAGCGCTCTAGGTGGAACTCGCCTAGCAGTGCGTCCATCTTTCGAAATAAAATGGATCGCACTTCTTACTCTGCTACTGGGTCAGCCGCGCAGTGAGCTTCCGAAGGCTCTCTGACCACGATTGCGGAAGTCAGCCCTTCGTCGCCTTTGATTTGCTTAGATCGTAAGCTGTCGCAACACCCCCAGCAACTAACATTAATACCCCACCGTAAAACACGTAGTCGTGAAGAGTGCCCCCGTCCCGCCAAGTGTCAATTCTCGTCGATACTATGATCATAGCTACAGCTACAATCAGAATGATTAAGCCTTCCCAGCTCCGACCGACAACGCGGTCTTGACTCGAAGGGGCATGCTTCTGCTCATCCGGACGGGTTGAGCCTGTGTTCGGAGCGTGAGCGATCGATCCTCGAAGTTCCAACACCTCGTGTGCGTACATCCACTTTGCCAAGACGGGATTGAAGATGTAGTCGGATTCGTTGAGCCGTCCGGCCATTGCCGAGTCCTGCAACGCGGCAAACGACTCTACCGGCCATTCCGAGTCTCCTCGGCGAACTCTCCATTCAGCCATACGAACCTCCGTGCTCTCGGATTCCGCTGGTTCAACTTACGGAACTCCAACGGCCCTATCGGTTTGGAGCCTAAATGAAATTGTAACGCACTGGTGACAGCGTCGCTCTCGCTCAGCAAACACCAGTATTCCTGTTTTCTGTAAGTCAACTCAGCGTAGTCACTACCCCTACGCCTCCACTTCCGCAAAGTTCACCGACACCAGCCGCGAGCACCCCGCCTCCTCCATCGTTACCCCGTACAGCACATCCGCCGCTTCCATCGTGCGTCGCGAATGCGTGATGACGATGAACTGTGTGTCGCGCGACATGTCGCGGACCAGGCGGACGAAGCGTTCGTTGTTTACCTCGTCCAGCGGGGCGTCCACCTCGTCGAGGATGCAGAAGGGCGACGGCTTGTAGCGGAAGATGGCGAAGAGAAGCGCCAGCGCCGTCAGCGCCCGCTCGCCGCCGGAGAGAAGTGCGATCGACTGGTTCTTCTTCCCCGGCGGTTGTGCCACCAGCTCGATGCCGCTCTCCAGCACGTCCTCCTCGTCGAGCAATTGCATGCGGGCCGTGCCGCCGCCGAAGAGCGAGATGAAGATCTCCGTGAAGTATTCGTTGATGCTGTTGAACGCGTCGCGGAACAGCTCGCGGGAGGTCAGGTTGATCTTCCGGATCGTGCCGCGCAGCGACTCGATGGCCTGCACCAGATCGTCGCGCTGCGTGCGCAGGAACGACTCGCGCTGCTCCAGCTCGGAGTGCTCGTCGATGGCCAGCACGTTCACGGGACCGATCTTCTCGATCTGATCCGACAGCTTGGCCACCTCGGCTTCCAGCGACGCGCGGCCGCCCTCGTCCGTGGGAGGCTCGACGTCGGCGAGGGCATCGATGCCCGCGTGAAGATCGAGCGCGATCTGTTCGCGCAGCAGATCGAATGCTGATTTCGCCCGATCGCGGCGCCGCTCCGATTCGAAGAGCGAATCCTTGGCCGTGTTCCAGATCTCGCGCGAAGCGACGGCGCGGTTCTCCAGCTCCTCGACCCGCACCTGCAGATCGGCCACTTCCGCCTCCAGACCGACGCGCACCTCACTCAGGTCGTGCAGCTTCTTCAGCGACTCATCGAGCTGACCGCGCGAACGCTCCACGGCCGATTCCGTCTCTTCGCGCTTTCTGGCGAGAGACTCGATCTCCTGCTGGAGCTGCGTGGCCCGCGAGCCGAGAGAGATGACGATGCGCGACAGATTCTCGTGCTCGCGCTGGATTGCGTTCATGTTGCCCGCCGACGCTTCCACATCGACGCGCGCCTTCGACGCCGCCTCCGTCACCTGCTCGAACGTCGAGCGGAGGGTGGTGAGCTGTTCCTCGTGCTGCTTGATCTGCTCCTGGCACTCGCTTTCCTGCTGCTCGAGCTGTTGCAGGCCGGCGATGGCGGCGTATTCGCGCGCGATGAGCTGTTCTTTCTCTTCGGTGTAAAGCGTCTGCTCCTCGGATGCGACGGCGAGGTCGCGCTCGAAGCGATCGAGCTCCTGGTTGGCGCGCTCGCGGTTGCTGCGCCGTTCGCGCAGCTCCTGCTCGGCTGCCCGCGCCCGCTCCTCGGCGATGATGCGCGCGTCGTCGGCGGCGCGCAGCTCCTCTTCGATCGTCTGCAACTGCGCGGCGATGCCGCTGGCGCGCGTCTCCTCGCTGCCGAGGAGCGCTTCGAGATCGGAGAGCTGCCGCTTCAACGAGAAAACGCCGGGGGTGGCATTCTCCGACTTGCCGCCGATCACCAGCGGCCCGCGGACGATGTCGCCTTCCAGCGTCACGAACGTCGCGCTCGGGCGTTCCTTCGAGCGATCGAGCGCCTCGCCGAGCGTGCCGACGATGTACGCCTCCGGCATGGCCCGGCGCACCGCATCGGCCACCGGCCCGTCGCCGACGACGGCATACTTGGCGTCGCCGCGCCGCCCGCCTTCGCCCGTTACTTCATAATCGAGCGTGATGAACGCCCCGCGTCCGGCGCCGCGTTGCCGCAGGCGGGCGATGGCATCCGTGGCGATCTTCGCCGTATCGACGACCACCGCTTTCGAGACGTCGCGCAGCAGTGTATCGAGCGCAGCTTCGAATCCTTCCGTCGCTCTCACGGCCTCGGCGGCCGGCGTCGCGTTCGGGATCAGCTCCAGGATGGCCCGGCGCACATCCTCTTCCTGCGATTCCAGCGAGATCAGCAGCGTCCGCAGCGAATCGATCTTGTACGTCATCTGCGAGACGCGGTCGCGCGCTCCGGCCAGCGTGTCGCGCAGGTCGTTGCGTCGCACGCCCAGCTCGTCGTTCCGGACGATGGCCTCGCGCGCCAGTTGCCGCGTCGACTCGAGCAGCTCCTCCGCTTCCTGAACGCGCTGATCCCACTCCACGCTCAGCGTCCGCGCGCCGTCGCGGCTCTCCGTGGCCTTGCGCGCCGACTCGCTCAGCTTGCCGAGGTAGAACTCGCACTTCTCGACCGCCACTTCGATCTGGTGCACCTGATTGCGGGCATCGGAGATCCTGGCGATCGTCTTCATCAGCGTCTCGCGGGCATCGGCCAGGGCCTTCTCATGGCGGCGCACCTCGTCGGAGCGCTCCTGCCGGTCGTTCTCGGCCTGCTCGGCGATCTCGCGCAGGCGGTTGCGCTCGCCGCGCGCCGCCTCCAGCGCCTGCGAACGTTCATCGAGGAGTGCCTGCTGCTCGGCCCCCTCGCTCTCGAGCTGCGCGATCTGCGTCTGCGCGTTCCCGCTGCGCTGCACGAGATCGCCCAGGTTCGTTTCCGACTGCTCCATGAACGAGCGAAGGCGCTCCACGTCGCCGGAGAGCGAGGCCATCTCCTCGCGCACGTGCGACGCGCGCGAGGACTTTCCCGTCAGCGCCGTGCGGTTCTCCGCCAGCTCAGCCTCGTCCGATCCGAGTTGCGCGGCCAGCTCCGACTCGCTGGCCTGCGAAGCCGCCACCCCGTCGTCCGCCGCCGATTGCTCCGCCTGCGCGGCCACGATGCGCCCCTTGTAGAGGGCGCGCTTAGCGGTCGAGAGTTGTTCGCTCAGCTCTTTGTGCCGCCGCGCTTTCCCCGCCTGACGCTTGAGCGAGTTCAGATTGCGCGTGACCTCGGCCAGCGTATCGTCGATGCGCAGCAGGTTCTGCTGCGTCTCTTCCAGCTTCAGCTCCGCGGCGCGGCGCTTGGTCTTGTACTTCGTGATGCCGGCCGCTTCCTCGATCAGGCGGCGCCGGTCCTGCGGCTTGTTGGAGAGGATCAGATCGATCTTCCCCTGCTCCATCACCGAGTAGTTGCGGATGCCCAGTCCCGTATCCATCAGGATGTCGGAGATGTCCTTGAGGCGGACGCGCTTGCCGTTGAGGCGGAACTCCGACTCGCCGGTGCGGAAGACGCGGCGGTTGATGGTGATGCGCCCGTCGTCCGAGGCCGGGTGGTTGCTGTCGCCGTTGACCGTGGCCAGCGTCAGCGTCACCTCGCCCATCGACAGCGGCCGGCGGCGCGCCGAGCCCTGGAAGATGACGTCGTCCATCGTCTCGCCGCGGATGTGCGAGGCCCGGTTCTCGCCCAGGACCCAGATGATGGCGTCGCAGATGTTCGACTTGCCGCAGCCGTTCGGGCCGACGACGGCCGTCATCGGGGAAGGGAAGGAGAGCTGCGCCGCATCGTAGAACGACTTGAAGCCGTGAATTTCCAGTTTATCGAGACGAAACATTAATGAAGAACACCTGACGGATCTGATTTGGACGCGCCGGATGGTAGCAGCAATCGCACGGCGCGCCGCGATGCGAATTCGCCGGCCGTAAACCGCTGATGGCAAAGGGAAATTCGCGGTTGACAGGGTGCGGAGCAATCGTTCCTGTGCAGGTAGGCGCGGCACGTGCCGCGCGCAGCGACGCGCCTCACTCGGCTCGTCTGATGCGCGACAATGCCGCGCGAAAGCCGCCGGAGGCGGCTCGTACGGTAGCCGGTGGTGCGAGCGTAGCGAGCGACCACCGGCTAGCGTGCCGGCGTTGGAATCGACCCTGGAGGGGTCGCGGAGAAACGTTACGCGACCCCTGACCGGGGTCGGATTCCAACCTTCGCATTCATACCGGTGGTAGCTCGCTAACGCTCGCACCACCGGCTACCGTACGAGCCGCCTCCGGCGGCTTTTTGAGATTGGACGTTTGGTCGCGTCCGGAAAAAGGGTGCGGGACCTCAACGCCGCCTAAGAGGCACGCCTCCCTGGGACCGCGGGCGTCCCGCCTGGCGTCCCGCCCGCCGGTCTCGCGAAACCTGGCGCAGAAACCCGGAACGCGAGCGGCGGTACGAGATCGTCAACAGGCGTGGAATCCAGGTCAGATCCTGCCGGGCGGCGGGCGGGACGCCCGCGCTCCCAGGGAGGGCTTCGTTCCATGCCGCGGAAGGATCGTGACGTGATCGATGACTCGTCATCGGTATCGCGTTCCGGAGACGATTGAGGAGTTTCTCGCACTCGACAATTCTGGCCGCTTTCCCTGCGCGGTCTCCAGATCGTCAATCGCCGCTTCGAATGACCGCTGAATCAGAGGTCCGCGCCAGAAGCGTGTGGCTCGGCGAGCGCTGCGTCGGTCTTCCCCGTCAAAGGCAGGCTCAGCGTGGATGTGCTGAGCGGCGAGATGGCTGGTCTCGACCCGCAGCGGGGACTTCATTCGCGGCTTCGCATCTCACGAATCAGCTCTTCGGCTGAAATCGTTTCTCCACGATCGCATTGCGCGATGGATTCGAGGAGAACGGCGCGCAGCTCTGGGCTGACCTCAAAGGTCTCCTCATCCTCGCGCGCGATCAGGGTGACGTCGGCTCCCTCGGGAAGGTCTCCTTCGTAGACGATCTGGCCGTGAACGACTTTTCCTGATGCGATATGCATGATTCGTATAGTAACGCCACACGACTGCGTTTCAGTCACTCTGTACTACTAATCAGTAGTTTCTTCGTGCGACGCGAAGATTTCTCCGAGCCTCCGAGGAGCCGTCCGTAGGAAAGCCATGGAGGACCGTTGCGCGCGGAGGCGCGTCACACAATTCAGCCCCGCGCTCGGCGTAGCGCGAGCGCGGGGTATCGGTGGTCGTGGAAGTGCGGCCACGGAGGCGGCTGCCACAGGAGTAGGCGTATCGCGCTTCTGGTGCAGATTGGGTGGTCTTGTCCCGGCCGCCTCCGCGGCCGGGGAATTGGCGACACCCTCATACCCCGCGCTCGCGCTACGCCGAGCGCGGGGCTGGATTGTGCAGCGCGCCTTCGCGCGCATCCGGCGAGTGCTGGCGTCCAATCGCGTTAGGTTGAGGGCGACGCCCGCGCTGTGTTCACGACTCCGTCGTTACAATGGCGTGCCGTGACGGCGCTCGACGATTTCCTCAGCCGCGAGATCGACGCCGGCAGTTTCCCGGGCGCGGTCTACGCCATCGGCTCCTCGCGCGGGATCGAGCGGGAGAATGCTCTCGGCCTTGCGGTTGCCGTCCCGCTGCGGATTCCGGCCAGGCTCGACACGCTGTACGACTGCGCCTCGCTCACGAAGCCGCTCATCACCACGACGCTGGCGTTGCAACTGTTAGATGTGGACGATCACGTTCGCAGGCTGCTGACCCATACCTCGGGGCTGCGCGCGTGGATGCCGTTGTACCTGCGGTCGCGCGGTAGCGAGGTTGCGCGGTCGCGCGGCGGTGAATCGCTACAAGACCGCGAGACCGAGAAACCGCGAGATCTCGAGACCGCGACACGAGACCGCGAGACCGCGCAACCACGAGACCGCGCGACCGCGGCTCGCGACCTTTATCTCGCTGCCATCCGTGAGCAGGGCGCGGAGCACGAGCCGGGCACCCGCGTCGTCTATTCGGATCTCAACTTCGTCCTGCTCTGGTCGATGCTGCCGGATTACGTATCTCTGGCGCGCGAACGAATCCTCGGCCCCCTCGGCATTGAAGGCGATGCGATGTTCAATCCTCCGATGTCGCTCCTCCCGCGCATCGCCGCCACCGAATGGGGACAGCGATTCGAAGCGAAGCTGGCCGGCATCCCCGAGATCGCGGCGCTTCGCGACGGCCTGATCTGGGGTGAAGTCCACGACGGCAACTCCTTCGGTGCCGGCGGCACGGCCGGCAATGCCGGCCTCTTCGCCACCGCACGCGCCGTCTTTCGCATCGCTCAGGCGTGGGCCAACGCCGAGCTCCTCCCGCGCAACGTCGTGTCCGAGGCAACGCGCAACCAGACCCCCGGCATGAACGAGTCCCGCGGCCTCGGCTGGCAGATATCTCCCACCGGCATGTATGGCCACACCGGCTTCACCGGGACATCCGTCTGGATCGACCCCGCTCGCGATCGGATCATCGTGCTGCTGACGAACCGCGTCCATCCCTGCGCGGCAGCGAACTCGATGCAGAGGATACGGGCCGAGTTTCACCGGCTGGCGTAGAGCGTTAATAGCGTAGCGCCGGCGGCCCGCCGGCTGGACCGCCAGCGGCTCGCTGGCGATGCCAGTCCCGCCGCCGAGCTGGCGGCTGTCCAGCCGGCCAGCGGCCGGCGCTCCTGGGAGCTCTCGCCGCGCAGATTGGACCGCATCGCGTCCACGTTTGGCTGCCTCGCGCCACGATTGATGGCGCCTATGTCCAGGTTGACCGCACCGGAGTCCAGATTGACCGCATCGATGTCCAGATCGACCGCATCGGAGTCCAGATTGACCGCATCGATGTCCAGACGGACCGCATCGGAGTCCAGATTGACCGCATCGGAGTCCAGATCGACCGCATCGATGCCCAGACGGACCGCATCGATGCCCAAATCGACCGCATCGATGCCCAGACCGACCGCATCGATGTCCAGATGGATGGCATCGATGTCCAGACGGACCGCTCGACGCCTCAATCGCGAAATATTTAAGCAAGTCTGGAATATCTTTAAAGGTCGCTTTGTTTTAGGCCGGTTGCGATGATTATGGTTGAAACTGAGATTCGGGCCGCCTCTGGTAAGAACGCGAACAATTCGCGGTGGGCCGGACTGCGTCTACGCGGATCGGATCGCCAGTCGTGGGCTCGCCCGCTCCAGCGTACGTGCTGCGCGATCGATACCTCGTTCCGGCTGCTCGATTCGTCGCGCACCGTCATCGACGCCTGCGAGAGCTTTGCGGGGGAGCGTCCGATCGGGGCCACGCGTCAGTTGGAGTGCGTTTGGGGCTGGCTAGCCAATGTCGCGAAGGAATTGGCACGTGGTGCCGCTGGCCTGGACCAGATCGTCGATTGCATGGCGCAGTCACCGGAAGACGCCGGCGATGCTCCCGAACGTCTCATCGAGGCCACCTCGCGTTGGATCGAGGCTGCCGCACTGCTTGCCGCGCTCTCGAACCGGCTGGAGGACACGTTCTCCGGGCTGGTCGATTACGTGAAGAGTGGAGCTGCGCCGCTCGATCTCGATGTGCTGTTCCGGAACGGCCTGGCTGCTCCGAGGACCATTGCTGCCCGCCAGCTCCCGCTGAAGCTCGTATTGCGCGAGAGCAGCCGCATTTTCTGCATTCACATCCGGCGTCAACGGTCCGTTCGCGTGACCGTCATGGAAGCGCCGAGACGGATCTTCAGAGGCCGTGCTCCTCCGTCCGTCTCAACTTGCTCGCTCTGATCACTGCAAGTTGAGAAAGGAAATAGGAGGGACATCATGTCCGTCGTGAAAGTAGTGTCCGGAACACCGGCAACGCAGTCCTATACCGATACCGCGCAGGCGCGGGTGGCGGAGATCCGTGCCATGCGGGAGCAGATCCCGAATCTCGTGATCCCCGATTCCAAGAGCGCGACCCGGCGTCTGACTAGTGCCGCGTCGATTCCCGCGCCGTTTATCGAGCTGGCAGCCGTGACGGTCACGAACAGCCCGGCGATCGTCCGCGGAGGCGGAGTCGATCCCGCGCAGATCCGCGATCTGTTGAGCTATGCCGAGGCGTACGCCCCGGTGGCGGATGAGCTGGAGGCACTGGTTGTCTTCATCCGCCACAGTGTGATCGCGGCAAGGAACAAGGCTGGGAGCGATGCGCTCACAACCTACTCCCTGGCCCAACGGATGGCCAAACGGCCCGAGACGGCCGATCTCGCTCCGCATGTCGATGCGATGCGGAACGCCCTCGGCAATCGTTTCCGCAGGGCCAAGTCCAAGCCGGCTCCGACCCCGGCAAACCCGGGAACCGCGCCGTCTTCGACGCCGTCCTCGCCGGTGACGCCGTCGTCACCCGCGGCTCCGTCGAAGTAACGCGGAACGGGTTCGTGTAGTAAGTCCCGCGCGGGCGCGTCCGAAGGCGCGCCCGCGCATTTTCGTATACACGATCTAAGAGGAGTCGCGGACGCCTGTGTAAATCGAGCGTCCTTCTCCCCTGCTGAGACGCGCGGGGGAGAAGGCTCTCGACGTTCACAAGTCCGGGATTCCACACTGTGAGAAATCCAGGCTAGAGCAGCGCGAGGAATGCTTCGACCGTAAGACCGGAACTGCGAATCAGCGAGCGTAATGTGCCTGTAGCGAGTTCTTTGTGGAGCGGAATGGAGAGATTGGCGCGGATGCCTTCTTTGACGAGAACGAGATGACTACCCACCTGCCCCGCAACGTGCCATCCGGCTTTCTGAAATGCTTTCGCTGCGTCACGCCCGGAGATGTTGGCGAGAGTGCCCACGGTTCAAATGGCTACGACAATCCTGTCCGCATCCGGGAGCTTTGAAGCGGCCTTCTGGTCCTCGGCCCACAGCCATCCCACGATCGCTTCCTTGATGTTTTCGAGCGCTTCCTTCTCGTCGCGGCCTTGCGAGACGCAGCCGGGAAGGGCGGGACATTCGACGACGAACCAGCCGTCGGATTGCTCCATCGTGACGTGGAAGATCATGGTGCCGTTATACAGCGTGTGTGTTGCCGGCGCTATTCCGTAGCCGCATTCGGCGGCGAGGACGCCGCCGAGCCAGCCGGCGGGACGCCAGCGCTCCATGTGCTCCCCGGTGCCCACTGCGCGGCTTTCGCGCGTAGCGCATTCGCACGCGTCGCGTCGCCCGCGGCATCGGATAGGGCGGCGAACATCACCAGCGTTTCGGCCAGTAGCGGATCGGGATCGGTGTAGTCGTCGCGGAAGCGGGTTTCCAGGAGCTCGAGGTTGTCGGCGTAGATGCGCAAGGCGTCGTCGCGGTCGCCGCGTTTGAGGAGGATGTAGGCCAGGCCGAGGGCCTGGAACTCCATGATTTGCGGGTGGAGAGCGGTCGTCTCTTCCATCAATCGCTTCGCTTCGTCGAGATCGCGGCCGAGGTGGGCCAGGGAGAGGGCGATGCCTTCGCGGGCGGCGGGATCGTCGGAGCGGCGGTACGACGCGATCGCGTCATCGAATCTGCCGAGGAGCTTGAGCGCCTCGGCACGGTGCAGTGGATCGTTCGCCGCGGCGGTGACGGCATCCTCGTAACGATGCTGCTGGATGAGTTGCTGCGCGTTGCTGGCCGGCTTCTGGGCCAGCATCCAGGCAGCCGCCCAGCCGATCAGGATCACGGCGGTGATGATGATGAGGATCTGGAGCATGGGGGAAGTCTATGACTAACGTCTGCTCTCCCATCCGCAGATATGAGATGAGCTTCGCGACGAGGTTCGTTCAGCGCGAGACCTGATTTATCCGCAGATGGACGCAGATTTACGCAGATGGAGAACGGATGCGCAGCCTTTATCTGCGTACATCTGCGTCCATCTGCGGATTCGTCCTCCGCGTTCCGCAGATTCAGGGAGATTGGCTTCGTGACAAGGTTCGATTGGCGCGAGACCTGATTTATCCGCAGATGGACGCAGATTTACGCAGATGGAGAACGGATGTGCAGCTTTTATCTGCGTACATCTGCGTCATCTGCGGATTCGTCCTCCGCGTCGAGCTCGGATGCATTGCTCCTCGGCTCATTCGACGTAGGTCGGACTCTAAGTCCGACCGGAGCTTGGGAGAGCTGGTAATTGAGAGACTGCATCCAGTCAACGTCGGCGCGAGCGCCGGTCGGACAAGAGAGTCCGACCTACGTTCTAACGAGGCTTCGCCTCATCGGCGTTTCTAATGTTTGGTCGGCTTCGCTGGCGCCGGCGGTCCCACAGTCGTTGTCGCCGGCTTCGCCGTTGCGGCGGCCTGCGCCGCCAGCACATCCGGCGGCGTCACCGCATTTGGCTCGACGACGAATGTCCTCATCACCTGGGGGTGTCCGTCGAACTGGAGCTCGAGTTTGGGAAGGGGGAGGGGGCGGGTCTCGTCCGGCTGGTCGCTGAGATCGGCGACCTCGGTGAGCGGGATGGCGGCGGCGGAGGAGACGAGGCGGGCGTTGCGGCGGGTCACGTATTCGTGGAGTCCGGCCAGCAGAAGAAAGCCGAGGAGGACGCCGAGGGCGATGACGACGCCTTGCCGCCGCCGTGCGAAATCGACCACGCTCTCCGAGGCCGTGGTCTCGCGCGGATGGAACATCGTGTCGAGCATGGCCTGCGTATCGACCGGCTTCATGCCGGTGCGCGGATCGGCGCCGCAGTAGGGGCAGAGCCTGGCCGCCGTATCGATGTCGCGGCGGCACTGCGCGCAGGCGATGCGGCCGGCGGAAGCATTTGGCGGATCGACAGTCATCGCGGATGCACGTTTATATCGACCGAGAGCGTGGATGTCACGGGTTGTCCGTTCAAGGTGGCCGGTTTGTAGCGCCAGCTATGAACGGCCGCGATGAGACGGGGCATCTCGTCCGGGAGGGCTTGCGCGACGTCGATGGACTGAATGCTGCCGTCCGAACCGACGGTGAGCGTGAGCCGCGCACTCGCCGCCTGGTCAAGACTCAGCGACGGCACAGGCTGGTAAAGAGGAACCGCTTTTGTTTCAGACGAGGGTGCGGAGTCGGTTGGCGGCGGCGGAGAGGCGGCGTCCGTGTGGCGTGGAGGCGGCTCGGCGCTGCCGATGATGGAGCGCGGATCGATCGTGCCGTTGTTCGGTTTCACCTCGCGCTCGGTCTTTGCCCGCCGCGTCGCGATCGCATAGGCCTCGGAAGGAAGGGCAGTGGCGTCCGCGCGCTCGCCGGTTGGATCAGCGTTGCTCGTGCTCAGCGGATGTGCCGAGGGCACGGTCGTGACCGGTGTCTCCGGCTGGATGGTTTCGCCCCCTTCGACCGGCACGAGCGTGACGATCGAGTGCGGTGTCGATCCGTCCGAGGCGTCTGCGGTCAGGCGTGCCGCGGCATTCGCGGCTTTCGCATCGTTCGATGCGCGCACGATCATACTGCCCGCGAGGGCGATGATCACCAGCGCGACGAACGCGACCGTACCGATGACCCGGTTGCGAAGCCGATTGTCCGGGGGAGGGACGTAGAGGGGTGTCGTGGGTTGCTCTTCCAGCGGAGGCGGGGCAGCCTGATCCCAACCGCAATAAACGCACGATCGTGCGTAGGCATCGATGGGACGGTTGCATCGGACGCATTGTTTTTGCTCAGTCATAACGACGTTCTGGCTTATTCGGTGCAACCGGCATACCGCGTTGGGTGGCTTACGGAAAGGCCGTGGCGGCTCTACAATGCGCTTATGCTTGCACCTGACCAACTCCTCGGTCCGTATCGACTCGTCGCCCGCGTCGGGGCTGGTGGGATGGGAGAGGTGTGGCGCGCAGAAGACACGCGGCTCGGGCGAACGGTTGCCATCAAGGTGTTGCCGCCGTCGTTCGCTGCCGACGTCGAGGCGACGGCGCGTCTGAAGCGCGAGGCGCGGACGGCCGCGCAGCTCTACCACCCATCGATCGCCACGATTCATTCCATCGAACAGGACGGCGATCACATCTTCATCGTCGAGGAGTTCGTCGAAGGCGACTCGCTGACCAAAGTCATCCGGCGCGGCGGCCTTTCGGAAGCGGAGATCTGCCGCATCTGCCGTGCGGTGGCGGATGCGCTGGCCGAGGCCCATGCCAAGGGGATCGTCCACCGCGACATCAAGCCCGACAACATCATCGTGGCCGGCAATCGCGTCAAAGTCCTCGACTTCGGAATCGCCAAGCAGGTAGGTGTTGCCGGAGCCGACGCGGCGAATACGCCGACGGCGGCGTTCGTCACGCAGCAAGGAATGATCCTCGGCACGATTCACTACATGTCGCCTGAGCAGGCACTGGGGAAAGCAGTCGACGGCCGCACCGACGTCTTCTCGCTCGGCGTCGTGCTGTACGAGATGGCCACCGGACGCCGGCCGTTCGGTGGGGAGACGATCACCGAGACGATGACGCAGATCATCCGCGACGAGCCGGCCGAGCCGATGGTGATCAATCCCGGAATCACGCCGGCGATGAACGAGATCATCCAGCGCTCTCTTCGCAAGAACGTCGCCGAGCGTTTGACGGCGGCGGAACTGGTGACGGCGCTCGACGCTCAGATCGGTCGTGCCACGACGGCGCCGTATACGTCCGAGAATGCACTCACCGCGGCGGTGATCGCGGGCGCAGCAGCGCCGACGCTGCACACTGGATCACAGCTCAAGACGGTGAAGGAATCGCAGTCGGCGGCGCGCAAGGGTGGAGGGCGCAACGTCGTGTTTGTCGTCCTCGCTCTCATATTGGCCGGTCTCGCCATGGCGTATTGGCTATCGCATCGGGGCGAGCCGTCGAACACCATCGTCGCAACGGCACCGACGACGCCGGCATCACAGCCTCCGTCGACGACCTCGGTGGCCGTTACCGCGCCGCCGGCGACGATCGTCGAGACGACTACAACAGCCCCGTCGTCTGTGATCGAAACCTCTTCAACGACCGCGAGGCCTTCGGGTCACGTGGTTCAGCCGCCCTCCGCGCCCCAGGTACCGGCGGCATCGACCATGGCCAGTGTGTCACCAACCCCTGCGCCGGTTGTCCCTCCGCCTGTCATCCAGCCGCCGGCTCCCGTCGAATCGGCCGCCGACACCCTCTACTCGACCGCGATGTCCGAGCTTCAGAGCGGCGACAAGGATTCCGCGCGCAGGACTCTGCACCGCGTCCTTCTCGAGGACCCGCACTACGCGAAGGCGCACCTCCTGATGGGTCAGATCGCGCTTTTCAACCGCAACTTCAACTATTCGGCGGAAGAGCTGGATAAGGCCATGCTCGACGCCGACCGCCTCAATCCGCACCAGCAACAGATCGCCCGCCTTTCCATCGCCATCGCCAGACATGATCGTGAGGAGATCGCGCGTCTTGATTCGGAGATCTCCCAGCGCTGGCCCGATGACCCCGAGCTTGTCCGTATGCACGTGTCGTTTCCCGGGATGTTCAACGAGATCCAGGGTGGCGGTGGCCGCCGCCGGCGACCGTAGGTGGGGGTGAACTGTCATCCTGAGGCTGCCGCAGCCGCGTCCGAATGCTGGTGCTTGCCCAAATGAAACGTCGCGGCGTAGGACGCCGAAGGACCCCCCAACTACAGGCCGGAAAGGGCGGGGGATTCGCCCGTCTTCGACACCAGTCCACCACCCTATCCCGCCTGTAGTTGGGGGGTCCTTCGGCGTCCTACGCCGCGAATCTTGATCTGCGCACGCGCCAACATTCGAGGCGCGGCTGCGGCAGCCTCAGGATGACAGATTCGCTAAAGCCGCATTGGTGCAGCGCCCACCGGTTACAATCCGCCCGCCTATGTTCGACGCCATTCGCTTCGCGAAGCGGCTCATCGACCTCCCGTCGCCGACCGAAAGCGAATTCGACGTTGCCGTGTTTCTGCACGATGAACTGGCCGCGCTCGGGTACGCGTGCCGCAAACAGCCGGTCAGCGAGCGTCGATTCAATGTCTACGCGTCCGCTGGCGGCAAGCCGCGGGTGATCCTCAACTCGCACATCGACACCGTGCCCCCCTGGATCGCGGCGCGCGAGGATAGCGACTTCCTCTACGGCCGCGGCGCGTGCGACACGAAAGGGATCATCGCGGCGATGGTGGCGGCGGGAGAGCGGCTGCGCGCCGACGGGATCAGCGACTTTGCTTACCTCTTCGTCGTCGGCGAGGAGACCGACTCCATCGGCGCCAAGATGGCGAATCGGGAGTTCGCGGGACTGGCGTCCGACTTCGTGGTCGTCGGCGAGCCGACTGAGTCGATCTTCGCGCGTGCGTCGAAGGGGGCCTTGACCTGCTTCATCCGTTTCGACGGCGTGGCGGGGCATTCCGCGTATCCCGAACGCGGCGACTCGGCCATCAACAAGATGGTGGCGGCGATCGCGGAGATCAACGCCACCCGCTGGGGCTCTCACGATGACCTCGGCGAGACCACCGTCAACGTCGGCGTCGTCCGCGGCGGCGAGAAGCCGAACGTCATCCCCGCCGAGGCCGAGTGCCAACTGATCTTCCGAACCGTTACGGATCCCGAGGAGGTCCAGGCCAGACTGCAGACGATCCTGGCCCGGCATGACGGCACGATCACCGTCTCGCGCGGCAACCCGCCGCAATTCATGAGAGTGCCGGAGGGTGCTCCGTCGAGGGTCGTGGCGTTCAACAGCGACATCCCGCACCTGAGCGCCCTCGGCGCACCGCTCCTATTCGGGCCCGGCTCGATCCTCGATGCGCACGGCGCGAATGAGAAGATCGGGAAGAGGGAATTGTTGGACTCTGTGCAGACGTACGTGGACACCGTGATCGACCTATGCCGAAGTTGAAGGAAGGCGTTCATCTCGGCACTGCCGTTCGCGCGCCGATCGGAAAGTTCGGCGGCGCGCAGCGGCATCGATCCGAATGCCGTGGATGAAGTGATCTTCGGCAACGTCAGGCAGGCCGTCGTCGGACACAATCGGCGCGGCAGATCGCCATCGTGAGCGGCCTGCGGGTCGTAGTCGGGGTCGGCTCCTACTCGGCCGCTCGGAACGTCTATCTTTCCGGGGTTGGTGATCACGACCTGCGGCAGGCGATCGCGATGACCGCCTGGCATCTTTGGACATCTGCTCTAAGTGCAACCAGAGTCGGTTCATCCAGCTCTCCGTGGGGCGCGAGAGCCTGCGATCATCCGTGACTACCGCCTTCTCCCTTGTTCAGTGCTCCGGAAATATTGCGGTTGGTCCGTCCAAGTCTCAAGGAGGCTTACACCATGAAGTTTCGCACTGCCGGTTTGGCCATTCTCCTGTTTCTGACATCGCTCGCGGCGAGCGGTAACGACGACGGTGACAAGGGTAAGGTTGATGATCTGCTGCAAGACGCCGCCTCGAGCTGCGGGAAGCTGAATGCGAACGCCTTCGGAGCGATTGGCCATCTTCCGGCCGCTCGCATCGTGGCGTACGATCCCGTGACTAACTCAATCGGTTCCTCCGCTGCAGCAGAAGAAACCTCGGGACTGATGAAGTCAAGAAGGAATCCGAGCTGGAGTTCAATGAAGACTACCTCGATCGGCAGCGTCTCGCTCTCGACACGCAGAAGATCCGGCTCCTGGTGCTTCCCTACAACACCAAGGGCATCCAGCTGACGATGGCCAAATCGAACGGCAACGGTGTCGAATTTCAGGCAATCTTCAACCCGCCGGCCGCGCCTGCCAAAGCACCGACAGACCAGACCGTACAAGCAGCCGGCACACCGCCGGCGAAAACAGCTGATGCAAAGATTCCCTCCGGTAAATCAAAAAGTACCGACCGCTGAAATGCAAAGCTGATCGATTCGTTGTCTTTCAGCCGCGCAGTCATCGATCCCAAAGCCACCGCTCAACCGGTCAATGATGCCAACTCCATCGAGCTGCGGTCGGCTCCGACCGATGCAGTGCGTTTCAGCACCGGTGTGGTTCGGAGCGGTCTGCGCAACCCGCAGTTCACGACGGTCGACGCGCCTGACACGTCAATTGATCCTTCGACGGGTAACCCAGTCATCGATCCGGCGACAAACAAATCCCCCATCGCGCACGAGATCGTCTTCTCGGATCAGGGCAACGGCACGACGCTCCCGGGCGTCTTCATCCACCACTACTGGACCCGTCGCTGCGCCCTTCTTCAACCGACGCCTTTGGAACGTTGGGTGCCCACGCTCTCGCTGGGTCTCCCCCTGGCCAAGAGCGCTCCGCTGGAGCAGGTGATGCTGGGCCTCGATTGGGAGCTCATTCCGGGCGTAGAGCTGAACACCGGCCTTCACTACGGAAAGGCCAACCAGCTCGACAAGGACTTCAAGGACTCGAAGGGCAATCCGCTCGCTGTCGGATCGATCATTCCCGCCACCCTCGACATCACGAAGCTCCAATCCCAACACTACACGTCCGCGTTGTACTTTGGCATCTCCATCAACACCGAGGCCTGGACTGCCCTCTTGGGCAACCGGCAATAGCTTCACGGATAAGGCGACGATCCACGGAGGACGGGGACATGCCGCGTCCTCCGTGGATGCTCTCGGTGGCGCGTGCGAAGGAGGCCGGAAGGGTTGGTCACCTGCGGATCGAATCGGCCCGCCCCACACTCGTCCGACCAGCCTCCCTCAAACGCGATGAAGAGTTGGGCGGTATCGGCGAGGCGCTGGCCAATGGCGCGAACGTAGCCGAGGCGGGCGCTGGAATACGCGTTCTCGGCCATGATCAACTTGCAGTGCGCTGGTGCGCCCCGAGGCGTAGCGGGACCGCCGCAGCACGAGCGAGGCGTTAGCGATCTCGACGGAGTGGGGGGGAGGCGGCGACCAGTTCGGCGTCGTGATTAGATTAAGGGTGCTCCAGCGCTTGCGATACGAAGATCGGGAAGAGGGAATTGTTGGACTCCGTGCAGACGTACACGGATACCGTGATCGACCTATGCCGAAGCTGAAGGAAGCGATCTATCTCATCGCCGCTGTGCGTACGCCGATCGGGAAATTCGGCGGCGGCCTGTCGTCGCTCACCGCCGTGGAGTTGGCCACGGCCAGCGCTCGGGCGACGCTGGCGCGCAGCGGCATAGACCCGAATGCCGTCGATGAACTGATCTTCGGCAATTCCAGGCAGGCCGGTGTCGGACCGAATCCGGCGCGACAGATCGCTGTCAAGAGTGGACTACGCCACGAGGTGCCTGCCTACACGGTCAACCAGGCCTGCGGCTCGGGGCTGCGCGCCATCATGAACGCGGCCGACCAGATCCGTCTCGGGCAGGCCGGCGTCGTTCTCGCCGGCGGCACGGAGTCGATGTCGAATACGCCGTACATGCTGCCGCGCGCGCGCTGGGGTTACCGCATGGGGGATGCCGAGGTCGTCGACGGAATGTATCGCGACGGCTTTCTCTGTCCGTTGGCTGACGAGTTGATGGGAGCGACCGCGGAGACGCTGGCAGATCGCTACGACATCTCCCGCGTAGAACAGGACGCGTATGCCGTCGAGACCCAGCGACGCGCGGGAGTGGCGTGGGAAGAAGGGCGCTTCCGCGATGAGATCGTGCCGGTCACGGTCAAGGGAAGAAAGGGCGACGTCGTCATCGATAAGGACGAGCACCCACGCTTCGACGCCGACCTCGCTTCGCTGGCCAAGCTGCCGTCCGTCTTCCGCAAGAACGGCACGGTACACGCGGGCAATTCGTCAGGAGTCACGGACGGCGCCTCGTCGCTGCTCGTCGCCTCCGCCGACGCCGTGCAACGCCACGGCCTGACGCCGCTGGGGCGAATCGTCGGTTACGCGCAGGCGGGCGTCGATCCGAAGATCATGGGCATCGGACCGGTTCCGGCAACGCGCATGCTGCTCGCCGACGCCGGCCTGTCGCTCGACGACATCGACCTCATCGAGCTGAACGAAGCGTTCGCGGCGCAGGTGCTGGCGTGCGACCGTGAACTGCACTTCGATCGGGATACGCTGAACGTCCATGGCGGCGCGATCTCTCTCGGGCACCCGATCGGTGCCACCGGGGCACGCATCGTCACCACGCTTCTGCACGCGCTGGCGTCGCGCGAAAAACGCCTCGGGTTAGCGACGCTGTGCATCAGCGGGGGGATGGGGATATCGATGCTGGTGGAAAGGGTTTGAATGTCTAGCGAGTCGGGGGTCGGGAGTCGGGGGTCGGGTGTCGGAGCTCGCCGGTCATTATCGACCCCCGACCCCCGACCCCCGACTCCCGAGAAACCATGATCTTCACGGACTCCCACTGCCACCTCACCATGTCCGACGCAGACGCCGCACTGGCACGCGCGCGAACCGCCGGCGTGCGCGGATTCGTCGTGCCGGGTACAAAGCTGGACGACGCGCCGCAGGCGGTTGCCGTCGCGGAGAACAACGACGACGTGTGGGCCGCGGTCGGCTTTCATCCGCACGAGGCCAAGGATTGCGACGACGCCGCCTTCGCGGAGATCGAGCGGCTCGCTGCCAGTCCACGCGTTGTGGCGATCGGCGAGTGCGGGCTCGACTACCACTACATGCACTCGCCGCGCGAGACGCAGATCGCCGTCTTCGAGCGGCATCTCGATCTGGCCAGGCGGATGGACAAGCCGATCATCGTCCACAACCGCGAGTCGACCGATGACATGGTCTCGATCCTCTCGGCCAGCGGGGTGCGGGGCATCCTCCACTCGTTCACGGAGTCGGAAGAGGTGGCCAGGAAATTCATCGAGGCCGGCTACTACATCTCCTTCTCCGGCATCGTCACCTTTCGCAGCGCGGAGGCGCTCCGTTCGTGCGCGATGGCGCTGCCGCACGAACGGGTCCTCATCGAGACCGATACGCCCTTTCTCGCACCGGTGCCGTTCCGCGGCCGCGACAACGAGCCGGCCTACGTGGTCAAAGTGGCCGAACTGCTGGCCACGTTGTGGGGCGTTCCGATCGATGACGTGGCGGCGCGGACGACCGCAAATTTCGAGAGTGCCTTCGGCGTTACACTGCCGCGCTGATGCAGTCCACCCCCGACCTTTCCGTCGTTTTCCCCGTCTACAACGAGGAAGAGAACATCCCCATCCTTCTCGACGAGATCGCGAAGGCGCTGGATGGGAAATGGTCGTATGAGATCGTGGCCGTCGACGACGGCTCGACCGACCGCAGCCTCGAGGGCCTGCGTGCCGGCAGGGTGGCCCATCCGACGCTGCGCGTGCTGACCTTCGAAAAGAACAGCGGCCAGACGGCGGCGCTCGATGCCGCGTGGCGTGCCGCGCGCGGCACCTTCATCGTCTCGCTCGATGCCGACCTGCAGAACGATCCGGCCGACATCCCGGCCATGATGCGGAAGCTCGAGGAGAGCGCCTCCGACATGGTCATCGGTGTTCGTGTGAATCGACACGACACCTGGTCGCGCAAGATGCAGTCGAAGATCGGCAACGGTGTCCGCAACTGGATCACGAACGATCACATCACCGATACCGGCTGCTCGCTCAAACTCGTGAAGCGCGACGCCATCGACCGCATCCGCCTCTACACCGGAATGCACCGCTTCCTTCCCACGCTCGTGCGGATGCACGGCTACAAGGTCGTGGAGATGCCGGTCAATCACAGAGCGCGCAAGTTCGGCGTCTCCAAGTACGGCGCCATGAACCGGGCCTTCCGCGGTCTGGCGGACTGTGTGGCCGTGCGTTGGATGTCGAAGAGGGTGCTTTCCTATAAGGTGCGGGAAGAGGGGTAGCGGCGGGGTCTCGCGGTCGCGCGAGTTTCCACGACCAGATGAGTAAACGTCAAAGGCAATGTTGAATGTTGAATGTTGAGTGTTGAACGAAGCTCCGCTCCCATTCAACATTCAACATTGAACACCCAACATTCAACATTGGCCTCTCCCTCTCCCCGACGAACTCGGCAACATGGCCTCGCGACCGCGTAAACTGAAAACTACCGATGCACTTCCCGCTCTCCCTCGACCCGCGCACGTGGCATTGGGACCTTCTCGCCGCGTTCGGGTTCATTGCCCAGGCGCTCTTCGCGGCGCGGTTCATCGTGCAATGGATCTCGTCCGAGCGGCGCAAGATGAGTCACGTGCCGGTCGAGTTCTGGTACCTCTCGCTCTCCGGCGGAATCCTGATGACGATCTACGGTGTGGCGCGCCGTGATCCGGTCATCATCTTCGGACAGGCTCCGGCCCTGGTCGTGTACATTCGCAACCTGATGCTCATCCACGGCGCACGTTCCGGACCGAGCTGAGGACCTATGTTCGAGCTCAGCGACGACCATCGAAAGACGCTCCTCGTAATAGCACGGCAGTCGATCACCACCATCCTCGACGGCCGCACTCGCGATTGGAATGGTGAGGTTGACGAGACCCTGCGCCGTCCCGCCGGCGCCTTTGTCACGCTGCGGACGCGCGATGGCGAGCTGCGAGGCTGTATCGGGTCGATCCGCGCCGTCGATCCGTTGCACAAGGCTGTCGCGTCGAGTGCCGTCTCCGCCGCCTTCCGCGATCCGCGATTCCCTCCTCTGCAGGCCGGCGAGATGGAACAGCTCGCGCTCGAGATCTCCGTCATGGGTCCGATCGAGCCGGTCACGGACATCGGGAATATCGTCGTCGGCCGCGATGGACTCATCATCAGCCGAGGCCGCTATGCGGGGCTGCTTCTTCCGCAGGTCGCCACTGAATACGGGTGGGATTGCCTGACCTTTCTCGACCAGACCTGCCTCAAGGCGGGCCTTCCTCCCGGCGCCTGGCGAGCGGACGACTGCCGCGTCGAAAAGTTTTCAGCGATCGTCTTCGGCGAGTAAGCCCACATCCACCAATAACTTGACTGTCGATGAGCAAGCCTGAGCTTGCTGATCGATGGCATAACCTGCATGCTGACTCGGTTACGCCGCGACGGTTACAACCTTATTCGTAGCGATAATAACTGCGGGAGGACGATGCCGAAGCACAAGCGCTCACTGACGGATTCCCTGTCCTCTCGCTCGGCGAGAGTGCGCCGGAAGGTGCGGTCGCACCGTCTGTTGCACTGGATCGGAGGCCGCGCCGCGGCAACGCTCGCCCTCGGCGCGGCGCTGTCAGTCGGCGGCGTGACCGAGGCGTTCCAGAGCGCCCACTTCATCGTCGTCAAGGATTTTGATGCCGTCAAGATCGTGGAGCAGCAAGGGTCGCAGTCGAAAGTCGTCGCGAGTCTGGGGCATGACTCCGCAGGCAAGGCTCTTCTCAGCCTCACGGGTCCCTTGAACACCCCCGCGAGCCATGACCGTCTCTTCGACGAGGCGTGGCTGCCGCCAGCCGGGCCGGGTGCGGGTGAGCCGCAGCCGAAGGATGTCTTCCACCGTGAGATGCAGCGGATCAACGTTGCCATCCGCCGCGAGTTCTTCACCAACGCGGTGCCGTTTGGCGGAATCATTCACGCGAAGGCACAGAAGTACGATGTCGACCCTGCCCTCCTCGCTGCCGTCGTCGAGACCGAGTCCAGCTTCCGCACGAACGCCCGGTCACAGGTCGGCGCGCGCGGACTGATGCAGCTCATGCCGCGGACCGGCCGCTGGCTGGGGGCGCGAAACCTGTACAACGCGGAAGAGAACGTCGATGCCGGCGCGAAGTACCTCAAGTATCTCAATGCGCGCTTCGACGGCAACCTTACCAAGACCATCGCCGCGTACAACGCCGGAGAAGGGAACGTTCGGCGCTATAACGGCATCCCCCCCTTCAGCGAGACACGCTCGTATGTGAGGAACGTCCTGTTGCGTTACGAGAAGCGGAAGCAGGAGCTGCAGCGCTTCGACGACCAGCACGGCGCTGGTGCCGTTGCGGATGAAGCCGGGCTGGCGTTGCGGTGATGCGGTAGGGCGAGGTTTCGGGGGATGGTTGCTGGGTCGCTAAGTTGCAGGGGTTGCTGAGTGGCTCAATCGCCGGAACCTCCGGACTCAGAAACCCAGCAACTCAGAAACCGAGCAACCCAGCAACCCCAGCAACAAGTGCCGCGCTAACCCGCGACCGCAGGACTCCGCGACCGCAACCCCAACCCCTTCCGAAACTTGACCGTTTTGGCTTGTTGGGATAACGTTTTCCGTGACCTCGACAACCTTGGGAGGGGAAAATGGTCAGTGTGCGTAGGGTGGTTTCCGTTCTCCTGCTTGTGGTCGCCATCCCTGTGTTCGGGGCGGCGAAGAAGTCGTCAACCCCTCCGCGTGAGCTCCATCGCGCCGGCGACCATTGGACGGCCTACAACCCTCCCGACCCGTCCACCTGGCCGGCCGGTTCCAGGACCTACACCATCAAGGCTGGCGACACGCTTTGGGGTCTGGCCCTGCAGTTCTTCAAGAACGCATACCTGTGGCCTCAGCTCTGGGAGGCGAACACATGGATCACCGACGCTCACTGGATCTATCCCGGTGACACTCTTCTGATCGACGCGGAGACGGCGAAGCAGATCGCGGAGGCGGGTGGCGCCGGCGGAGAAACCACGCCGCCGGCCCTGATGACAGAAACGGCTACGGCCGCCGGCTCCGACACGACAGGCTCCGGAACGGCTGGCGGAGGCACGATCACCGGCGGCGAGTCGTTCACGTCCGCGGCTGACGCCCTCGGAGGCTCGCGCAACCCTGTGGCGCTTGGCACCGAGGCCGACGTTTACTGCTATGGCTACATCGGTGACCCAGCCGAGCCGATGCCGAACTCGGTTTCGGGATGGGAAGACTCCGAGATGCGCTATGAGGTTGGAGCGATCCATCAGCAGATTTCCGGCTCGGCAGGCGATCTCGTCATGATCAAAGGCGGAACGTCCAGCGGCATCGTTGCCGGCGAGACCTACATCGTCATCGAGAGCGGCGACCTTGTAAGTCACCCGGGCAAACACACGCAGGTCATCGGGCGGCAGTATTTGTATTGCGGTCAGATTAAGGTTCTTTGCGCCGACGACCACCAGGCGCGCGGCATCATCACGAAGTCGTGTACGGATATTCACGTCGGCGCGCGGCTCAAGCCGCTTCCGCAGATCCCCATTCCGCTGGCGCGCGTTCCAAACATGCCGGCATTCTGCGATTCGTCGAGCGGCAAGCGCAGCGGCTACATCGTCAGCGCGCAGGGCGGTTGGGACGATGCACTGGGCGAGGGTCTTCTCGTGGAGGTGAATCTCGGCCAGGCCGATCAGATCCAGCCTGGCGATTTTCTCACCGTCTATCGCCAGGGCTTCCAGCCGGGCCAGTCGTACCAGGTCCTCGGCGAGGTCGGCATTCTGACCACGAACACACACACCGCGACCGGCAGGATCGTGGCGATGCGTTACGCGATGAAGATCGGCGACCGCGTCGAAATCCGCTAGACCGGGCCGGCACCGCCGGCAGCCTGGTGACCTCGTTCGGACGGAGAGTTCGACCGCTCCCGGCTGGGCCACCGGAAATCCTTCGACATGGCCGAGCCTTTTGCTAGAATCGCGCGTCCGGGTCCATAGCTCAGCGGTTAGAGCTACCGGCTCATAACCGGCAGGTCCCAGGTTCGAATCCTGGTGGACCCACCAGGAAACGATGCGCGCAGCCCAAAACACGACCAACGATCGACTCTCACGCGGGCACGAGCCGGCAGGACGATCGTTCGCCGCGCCCGGGGCGACGCTCAATCGACCGGTGCAGCATTCTCATTTCGCACAGGCGTTCCAACACCGGAACGCCTTTTTCGTTTTTGGAGGCGTGGTTGAATCAGGACGTTGAAAAACTTTGGGATTTGCAAACAGTCCTGTCGCAGCTCGGAGATCGCGAAAAACAACTGACGAACAAGCCCGAATCATTCGCGGCCGTCGATCGCGAGTGGCAGAACGTCAATACCGAGATGGAGAGGCTGCAAGCACAGATCGAGCAGCACTCACGCGAACGGCGACGCGTCGACGGCGAGCTGTCGGATCAGCAGGAGCTCCTCAAGAAGTATCAGGGACAGCTCATGCAGGTGAAGAACCAGCAGCAGTACGCGGCGGCGTGGAAGGAAATCGATGCCACGCGCAAGCACGTCAAGGAGCTCGAGGACTCGACGCTCAAGACGATGACGGACGTCGATGCCCTGCAGAAGGAGCACGACGATCTTGCCGCCGGCAGCGTTGACCTCAAGTCCCGCTGGGACGCCGAGCACAGCGCCTGGCAACATTCCCTCGGCGATCTGCGCGGCGAGGTGGAAGCGCTCAAGACTCGCGCCGCCGCCATCGAGGCCACGTTGCCCGAGCGCCTGCGCCGCGAATTCCACCGCATCTACAAGCAGCGGCAGAACGTGGCGGTCGCGCACATCGTGGCCGATTCCTGCAACGGCTGCCGCACGCGCGTCCGCCCCGCCGTCCTGCAGCAGCTCAAGCGCGGCGATCTCGTACACTGCGAAGGCTGCAGCCGGATTCTCTACCTGCAGAGGCCCCCATCCTGAAGATCACAGCCTTCGTCGACGGCGCCTGCCGCGGCAATCCCGGTCCCGCCTCCTTTGGCGTCTACATGCGGAGAGAAGACGGGGAGATCATCGAGATCTCCGGCTTCCTCGGTACGACGACGAACAATGTCGCCGAGTACGCCGGCCTGCTCGAAGCGCTGTCGACCGCGAAGTCCGAGGGAGCGACGGATGTGGAGATCATCTCCGATTCGTTGCTGCTCGTGCAGCAGATGCTGGGCAAGTACCGGGTCAAACATCCCAACCTCGTGCCGTTGTACGAGCGCGCGAAGTCGATGACGCGCCATTTCCCGAAGTTCAAAATCCGGCACACGCTGCGCGCGGGAAACAAGGACGCCGACCGGCTGGCCAACGCCGCGCTCGACCGGCCCGAGCGCACACCGAATGATCGATGGATCGAGCGGCATCGTGTCGATTCGTGACAACATCGCCAGCGTGGAGGAGCGGATCGCCAGCGCCTGTGCGCGCGCGGGCCGCGCCTGCGCCGAGGTGACGCTTGTGGCCGTCTCGAAGACCTTTCCGGCCGAATTTGTCGAGGAAGCGATCGCCGCCGGGATCACCGAGGTCGGCGAGAACCGTGTTCAGGAAGCGCGTGAGAAGAAACCGCTCGTCCGCGGGACGGCCCGGTGGCACCTGATCGGACACTTGCAAACCAACAAGGCGAAAGATGCCGTGAAGCTGTTCGACGTCATCCAGGCCGTCGATTCGATCGAGCTCGCCCAGAAGCTGGCCCACGCCGCGGACGGTCATGGCAAGCGCCAGGACGTCATGCTGCAGGTCAACATCGGTGACGAGCTGCAGAAGAGCGGCATCGCCCGCGCGGACGTCGAATCGGTCGCCCGGCAAGCAGCGGCGCTCGCGCCGCTGCGGCTCCTTGGCCTGATGGCCATCCCGCCGATTGGCATACCCGATGCGTCGCGTCCATACTTCCGGGAGCTGCGGTCGATGCGCGACGCGCTCGGCCTGGAGCATCTGTCGATGGGGATGAGCGAAGATTTCGAGGCCGCGATCGAGGAAGGATCGACGATCGTCCGCGTTGGACGGGCCATATTCGGGAGCCGAGGTTAGATGGGAATCATCGTACCGTTCTACCGAGCCTTCGACATTGTGCTGGATGTCATCCAGTGGATCGTCCTGGTCTGGGTGATCCTCTCGTGGGTGCTCTTCTTCGCCTCGCAAACGTCGTTCCGCTGGCGCTACAAGTCGGCGTACATGATCCTGAATCAACTCAACGACATCTTCACGCGGATGACCAGCCCATTCCTCCGCCCGTTCCGTCGTCTGGTTCCGCCCCACAAGATGGGTGGCATCGACTGGTCGCCGCTGCTGCTCCTGCTGGCCATCTATATTCTCCGGGGCGTGCTTGACTACCTTTTCAGGACGTTCATTCTGCATGTCTGACATTCTGCATGTCTGAATGAAGAGGTAACGCGTGGGGTTTGAGAATGAAGAAGCATCAGTCGATTCACCGCAGCTTTCTCTCTGATCACTCGATCCCGGTGGCCGCCGCGATGCTCCTCGCGTTGAGTCTCACGACTGCCGTGGCGCAGAACGCGAAAGGGCCGGAGCCGGCCGCACCCAAGCAGGCCACGACTGCCGCGAACAAGCCAAACGGCGCGGCCGACAACGGCACGGTGACGGGGACGCTCACACTCAATGGAAAGGCCATCACGCTCAAACATATCTATGGCCGCAAGCGTGAGGCATGGCCGATGGACACGAAACCATTCAAGGTTGAGAGTGTCGAGGAGCTGTCATGCGGCATCGTCGAGGTGATCATCACCAATCTGCCGGTGTCCGACGCCGTGCTGACGAGCATCCTTCAGAATGAGTATCACGGCTCCGACAAAATCAGGGGGATTTGCCTGACGTTTGAAGCGTCAGGCAAGCACTCGTTTGTGCACCAGTTCTTGCTGGAATCAGGCCCAACCGAAGGCTTCGGGATCACGCAGACAAATGGTGAGATGAAGATGGATCACGGCAGGGTCATCGGGGCCGTCACGTGCAAGAACGATGAGAATACCGAGTCCAGGGTGTTCAAGGTGTCGTTCGACACGGGGGTGAAGTTGCAATACTCCCCACCTGAGATCGCGGAACGGATCCTGCCTGACCAATTCCTGGACGAGTTTCTACGGGTCGTGCCCGGCAAGTGGAACGTCGAACGATGGGTGGGGTTGGGCTGTTTCTCCGCATCGGGAACGCTGACGGTGGTCGAGCGAAGCGGACCGCTCGAGTTTCGAGGCGCATTCCATCTCGTCCTCAGTCAACCAGGCCAACCCGCGCAGAACATCGAAGAAGACATCACCATTACCCGTGATGGAACGAACGTGCATTTCGAAGGAAGCAACCTTAGAGCCGGCGACTCAAGATGGACCAGGGATGTTTTGAACTTCGAGCTGCGGAAGGGTCTTCTTGTCGGCGGCGATGACACGGACAGCGTCGTGCTCAAGAAGGTTCAGGAGTCTCCGGAAACGACGAAGTCGCCAGCACGCTGATCTTCGGCGGCTGATCACGGCGGCGGGTTGACGTTCGTGCCTCTGCACAGTGTGGTCGTCCCGTCTGTGAGCGTCGTGCCGGGTGGACAGACGAAGACGCCGCCGGCGGGAGCGATGGGTATGTTGGCGCTCGGAAAGGCCGCCGGCGAGCATCCGTTGCCGAGAGATGCGGCGTCGAACTCCGCGGTCATCCGGTTGCCGCCGGCAGTGCCGAACATCGTCACCGTTACCCAGTTCTGGCTCGGGCGAGGACCGATGGCCGTAGTCGATCCAACAGGCGCAAGATTCGTCCGCGTACTCGTCGGTCCCGGGACGCCGCCGATGTCCTTCGTCACCGAGTAGCTCGTACTGCCACCGTTGTCGAGATTCAGGTAGAGCCAGCCGCCCACGTCGCTGCCGGTTTCCTGCGGGTAGGTCGGACCGGATGACGCGGTTGAAGAGGTTGCAGGCAACGTAGGAGCGGAAGGCCCGCAGGGGGTGCAAA
The DNA here is from genome assembly GCA_035482045.1 of Thermoanaerobaculia bacterium. GTDB lineage: Bacteria > Acidobacteriota > Thermoanaerobaculia > Gp7-AA8 > Gp7-AA8 > JADGNZ01. The sequence continues at coordinate 12,824 of DATHRD010000059.1, read as the reverse complement.
TCGGAGAAAACACGAAGCCTCTGGCATTTTCGTGCTCGTCGAAGCGAACGAGCTCGCCGACTCTCATAACAGAGTTGTTGTTGGCGTAAGAGGCGCACGATGCGTCGGAGCCGTTGAGGCCTTCGCGCCAGATGGTCAGGTTCGTGGCAAACATGCCGGGTCCAAACTCGATGAAACGCGCGGCAAAGGTTGATGGCAGCGGTTGCCGCCGGTCGAACGTCCGTGTGCTTGCCGGCGTGTAACGATCGTAGAAGGTGTACGGCAGCGCGGTGCCGACGTTCGAACCTGCGCCACCACCCTCGGGCACAGCGCGGATGTGTACCATCGGGTTGCCGGCCGCGTCGAACACGCTCCGCGGTCCGCCGCCTGCCGGGTTCGCTCCGAGCTGCTGGTAGTCGCCGATCAGCACATTGTCGAAAAGCAGGTCGGTGGTGTAGTAGAGCGGATCAGACGGCATCCGGTTCGTGCAGCCTGCTACGACGTCGATGGTCGCGTAGCCAATGGCGTTGAAGTGAACCCCGCCGCTGGTATTGCACGTCGATTGGCCCGGTTGTGGGAAGACGCCGAAGATGCCGAAACGCAACGCATTACGCACGGTCGTCATGATTGCTTGCGGAATCGTTCCCGGATTGTTGGCACAGTTGAGAGGGGTCTGAAGATTCGGGTTTGTGCTCGCTGAAAGCGAGCCAGGGGTCGTTGCGGAGCTCGTTCCGCTGGGCGGCCCTATGACACCTCGGACGAGGACATCGGCCATGTTGATGGCTTGGACATCGTAGCCGGTGAGGAACAGGTTGAACGTGAGTACCGGGTACGCCCAATCGGTCCAGAGCGTGACGTGCGCGATCTGCGGGTAGCGGGTGACGTTCGTGATCGTGAAGAGTGTCGTCTGTCCCGAAGTGCCGTCGGTGTCGACCTCGAAGTAGGGCAAGAGTAGCGTCGCCGCGGGACCGACCTTTACATCGCAACTGTCGTCATTGTTGACCGACGACGGCACCGCCGCCGAGGCGGTGCCGCAGAGAAGGAGTAAGAGAAGGAACAGGCGTTGTGTTTTCATGGCTGTTGGTTCCCGTTCGTGCCGGTGCACAGTGTGGTTGTTCCGTCCGTGAGCGTCGTTCCGGGCGGGCAGACGAAGACTCCGCCGGCGGGGCCGATCGGTACACCGTAAAAGACACCGTTGAAGGCCGGGGATACCACGGCCGGGAACGCCGCTGGTGTACAGCCATTGCCCAGTGACGCCGCGTCGAACGCAGCAGTCATCCGATTGCCGGCGAGATTGCCGAACATTGTCACCGTCACCCAGTTCTGACTTGGGCGTGGGCCGAGCGTCGTCGTCGACCCGACTGGGGTAAGGCTGGTTCGCGTATTCGTCGGCGTCGCTACGCCGCCGACGTCGTGCGTTACCGAGTAGGTCGTGCTGCCGCCGTTGTCGAGATTCAGGTAGAGCCAGCCGCCGACGTCGGCACTGTCCATCTCCGGATACTCCGAACTGGACGATGCCGTCGAGGAGGTTGCTGGGAGCACCGGAGGCTGGAGACGGCACAAGCATCCAGCATCAGGGGCGAAGGTGAATGGATTCTCGTGCTCGTCGAAGCGAACGATTTCGCCAAAGGTCAGGGCGGCGTTATTGACGTGGGAGGCGCAGGGCGCGCCGGCTCCGGTGATGCCCTCGCGCCAGATCGTAAGGTTCGTCGCCAGGGCGTTCGTCCCTCCTTGGATGAAGCGGACGGCGAAGGTCGACGGCAGCGGCTGGCGGCGGTCGATCGTCCGCGTTGCCGCGGGCGTGTAGCGGTCGTAGAAGGTGTACGGCAGCGCTGTGCCGGCGTTCGAGCCTGCGCCACCGCCCTCGGGTACGGCGCGGATGTGGACCATCGGGTTGCCGGCCGCGTCGAATGCGCTTGGCACGCCGGTACCGGCCGGGCTGCCGCCGAGTTGTTGGTAGTCGCCGATCAACACGTTGTCGAAAAGCAAATCGGTTGTGTAGTACTTGGGATCGGACGGCAGGAGGTTCGTGCAATTTGCCACGACGTCGATGGTCGCGTAGCCAATTGCGTTTGCGTGTGCGCCGCCGGCAGTGCTGCACGCGTTGACTCCGCCGCCGGGGTTGAAGACGCCGCTGGTCAACGCGTTGCGCACCCCTGCGATGATGCTTGCCGGCACCGACCCTGGGTTGCTGGCGCAGTCGAGGAGGTTCGGGTTTGTGCTCGCCGACAGCGAGCCCGGCTTTGTCGCCGAGCTGGTGCCGCTCGGCGGCGCGATGATGCCTCGGATCAGGACGTCCGCCAGGTTGATGGCCTGCACGTCGTATCCGGTGAGGAACGCGTTAAACGTCATCACCGGATAAGCCCAATCGGACCAGAGTGTCACGTGTGCGATCTGCGGATAGCGGGTGACGTTCGTGATCGTGAAGAGCGTCGTCTGTCCGGAGTTGCCACTGACATCGACTTCGAAGTATGGGAGCAGTAGCGTCGCCGCCGGTCCGACTTTGATGTCGCAACTATCGTCGTTGTTGATCGACGACGGCACCGCCGCCGCGGCGATGCCGAAGAGAAGGAGCGAGGCGAGGACCAGGCGTAGCGTCTTCATGGGATGGGGTTGACGTTCGTGCCCGTGCACAGTGTGGTCGTGCCGTCCGTGAGCGTCGTGCCGGGCGGGCAGACGAAGACCCCGCCGGCGGGGCCGACCGGTACGGCGCTGTCGAGGACTCCGCTGTTGAAGGCCGGGGCCGGGTCTGCTGTGGCCCGGAACGCCGCCGGCGTGCAGCCATTGCCGAGTGATGCGGCATCGAACTCCGCGACCATATGGTTTCCGCCGAGGTTGCCGAACATTGTCACTGTCACCCAGTTCTGACTCGGGCGTGGGCCGAACGTCGTCGTCGATCCGATTGGTGCAAGACTCGTCCGCGCGCTCGTCGGTCCGGGCACACCGCCGATATCCTTTGTCACCGAGTAGGTCAGACTGCCGCCGTTGTTCAGATTGAGGTAGAGCCAGCCACCAACATCAGTTCCGTTCAGGAATGGGTAAACGTCGGATTGCCAATTCGTCGACGACGTAGCCGGCAGCGACCGGGTACACGGTTCGACAGGCGACGCAGAACTGGAGCAAGCTTGAGCAAACGCGTTTTCATGCTCGTCGAAGCGGACGATTTCTCCGAAGGTCATGGAGGAGTTATTGGCGTGTGAGGCGCAGGAGGCGCCGGATCCGGTGAAGCCTTCGCGCCAGATCGTGAGATCGGTAGCGAATGCGTTCGTCCCTCCCTGGATGAAGCGGGCCGCGAATGTGGACGGCAGCGGCTGCCGGCGGTCGATCGTCCGCGTTGCTGATGGCGTATAGCGGTCGTAGAAGGTGTAGGGCAGCGAGGTGCCGACGTTCGAGCCTGCGCCACCCCCCTCGGGCACGGCGCGGATATGAACCATCGGGCTGCCCACCGCGCCTGTGCCTCGGAGTCCGGTGCCGGCCGGGCCCGCCCCGATCTGCTGGTAGTCGCCGACCAACACGTTGTCGAAGAGTAGGTCGGTCGTGTAATAGTTCGGATCGGACGGCATGCGGGTTGTGCAACTGGCGACCACGTCAATCGTCGCGTAGCCGATGGCGTCCGCGTGGACACCTCCGACAGTGCTGCACGCGCCCGTGCCGGGTCCGAAGTTGAGGACGCCGATGGTAAACGCTTCACGCACGGCGGCGATGATGCTCGCCGGCACAGATCCTGGAATGTTGCCACAGTCGAGAGGGGAGCGAATGTTCGGATTTGTGCTCGCCGACAGCGTGCCCGGCTTTGTCGCCGAGCTGGTGCCGCTCGGTGGCGCGATGATCCCTCGGATCAGGATATCCGCAAGATTGATGGCCTGGACGTCGTAGCCGGTGAGGAACACGTTGAACGTCATCATCGGATAAGCCCAATCGGACCAGAGTGTCACGTGGGCGATCTGCGGATAACGCGTGACGTTCGTGATCGTGAAGAGCGTTGTTTGTCCCGAGGTGCCCTCCGTGTCGACCTCGAAGTAGGGCAACAGCAGCGTCGCCGCGGGACCGACCTTTACGTCGCAACTGTCGTCGTTGTTGATCGACGACGGCACCGCCGCCGAGGCGGTGCCGCAGAGAAGGAGCGAGAAGAGGAGCAGTTGCAGTGTTTTCATGGCTGTGGGTTTCCATTCGTGCCGGTACACAGCGCGGTCGTGCCGTCCGTGAGCGTCGTTCCGGGCGGGCAGATGAAGATGCCGCCAGCGGGGCCAACCGGTACCATGCCGTAGCCGTAAAAGTCGGAGGCGGGGGAGATCTGGGCAGCGGGCGAACATCCATTGCCGAGTGGTGCTGCATCGAGCTCCGCGGCCATCCTGCTCCCGCCCGCGTCGCCGAACATTGTCACGGTTACCCAGTTCTGGCTGGCGCGCGGAGTGCCAAATGGAGTGCGGGCCCGGCCGGCGGTAATCGCTCCGCTCGGGTGACTGGTGATCGAGTAGTGGTCCGAGCCGCCGTTGTTGAGATTGAGATACAGCCAACCGCCAACGTCGGTACCAAAGAGCTGCGGATAGATGGAGTCGGCTGTGTTCGTCGAGGACGCTATTGGGACCGTCGAGACGTTGGGCTGGCACTGGCAAATAGGTGGAGCGTGGAAGGTGGACGGATTCTCGTGCTCGTCGAAGCGAACGATTTCACCGAAGGTTAGGGCGGCGTTGTTGACGTGCGAGGCGCATGACTCGCCCGATCCAGTGAAGCCTTCCCGCCAGATCGTGAGGTTCGTCGCGAACGCGGTTGGGCCACCCTGAATATAGCGTGCGGCAAAGGTGGACGGCAGCGGCTGGCGGCGGTCGATCGTCCGCGTCGCCGCAGGTGTATAGCGGTCGTAGAACGTGTACGGCAGCGCGGTGGCAACGTTCGAGCCTGCGCCACCGCCCTCCGGCACAGCGCGGATGTGCACCATCGGGTTGCCGGCCGCGTCGAACGCGCTTGGTGCGCCGGTACCTGCCGGGCTGCCGCCAAGCTGTTGGTAGTCGCCGATCAAGACGTTGTCGAAGAGCAGGTCGGTTGTGTAGTAAGCCGGATCGGTCGGCAGGAGGTTCGTGCAGTTCGCGACGACGTCAATAGTTACGTACCCGATGGCATTGGCGTGAACTCCGCCGTTAGTGCTGCACGGGGTGACTCCGCCGCCGGGGTTAAAGACGCCTGTGGTCAACGAGGTACGCACTGCCCACGTAAGGGGTAACGGCAGCAACCCTGGATTGCTGGCACAGTCGAGTGTCGCCCGAAGATTGCCGCTCTTGTTGGACGATGACAGCGTGCCCGGCGTCGTTGCCTGGCTGGTACCGCTCGGTGGCGCGATGGTGCCGCGGACGATGACGTCGTAGAGATTGATGGCCTGCACGTCGTAGCCGGTCAGGAACAGGTTGAAGGTGAGCACCGGGTAGGCCCAGTCGGTCCATAGGGTGACGTGCGCGATCTGCGGGTAGCGGCTGACGTTCGTAATCGTGAACAGGGTGGTCTGGCCCGGCACGTTCGGATTCGGGTCCACCTCGAAGTACGGCAACAGCAGCGTCGCTGCCGGACCGACCTTTACGTCGCAACTGTCGTCGTTGTTGATCGACGACGGCACCGCCGCCGAGGCGGTGACGCAGAGAAGGAGCGAGAGGAGGAGCAGGCATAGCGTCTTCATGGGACTGGGTTGACGTTCGTGCCGGTACACAGCGTGGTCGTGCCGTCCGTGAGTGTTGTGCCAGGTGGGCAGACAAAGACACCGCCGGCGGGGCCGATCGGCGTGAAGTAGCCGGAAGCGGGGGACAGAGCCGCCCCGGGGGAGCAGCCGTTACCGAGCGATGCGGCGTCGAACTCCGCGGTCATCTGGTTTCCGCCGAGGTGGCCGAACATCGTTACCGTTACCCAGTTCTGGCTCGGGCGGGGGCCGAGCGTCGTGGTCGACCCTATGGGCGCCAGGCTGGTTCGCGCATTCGTCGGCGTCGGTACGCCGCCGGCGTCATGCGTCACCGAGTAGGTCGTGCTGCCGCCGTTGTCGAGATTCAGATAGAGCCAGCCGCCGACGTCGGCGCTGCCCATCGCCGGATACACCGAACTGGACGACGCCGTCGAGGAGGTCGGAGGCAGCGTCGAAGGGGGGTAATAGCACGTGCATAGAAGTGGACCCGCTATGGTGAACGGATTCTCGTGCTCGTCGAAGCGAACCATGTCCGATACGATTAATGGCGCCGACGCTTTCGCATCCGCACAGCTCCCGCTGCCGAACCCTTCCCGCCAGATGGTGAGGTTCGTGCTGAATGCCGTCGTTCCCCCCTGGATGAACCGAGCCGCATAGGTGGACGGAAGTGGCTGGCGCCGGTCGATCGTTCGTGTTGTAGCCGGGGTGTAGCGGTCGTAGAACGTGTAGGGCAGCGCGGTACCTACATTCGAGCCTGCGCCCCCACCCTCGGGCACCGCGCGGATGTGAACCATCGGATTTCCTGCCGCATCGAACGTGCTCGCAGGCTGGCCGGCCGGATGCGGTCCGATCTGCTGGTAGTCGCCGATCAGGACGTTGTCGAAGAGAAGGTCGTTCGTGTAGTAGAGCGGATCGGCGGGAGAGCGCTCCGTGCAACTCGCCACCACGTCGACCGTCGCATATCCGATTGCGTCCGAGTGCGTGCCTCCGATGCCGGTACACGAGTTGAGTGAGAAGGCGCCCGTCCTGAGTGCGCTCCGTATGATGTCCACGAGGCTCTGCGGCAGATTCCCGGGGTTGCTCGTGCAGTCGAGAGGCGTCCGGAGATTGCCGCTCCTGTTGGACGCCGATAGAGCCCCCGGCGTCGTGGCCGAGGTAGTGCCATTCGGCGGAGCGATGACGCCGCGGACCAGGACGTCGGCCAGGTTGATGGCCTGAACGTCGTAGCCGGTGAGAAACAGGTTGAACGTCAGCACCGGATATCCGAAGTCGGTCCAAAGCGTGACGTGGGCGATCTGCGGATAGCGGGTGACGTTCGTGATCGTGAAGAGCGTCGTCTGTCCCGAGGTGCCGTCGGTGCCGACCTCGAAGTATGGCAAGAGGAGCGTGGCCGCCGGACCGACCTTCACGTCGCAACTGTCGTCGTTGTTGATCGACTGCGGCACCGCCGCCGCAGCGGTGCCGCAGAGAAAGAGCGAGAGGAGGAACAGGCGTAGCGTCTTCATGGGACTGGGTTGACGTTCGTGCCGGCGCACTGCGTGGTCGTGCCGTCTGTGAGCGTCGTGCCGGGCGGGCAGACGAAGACGCCGCCGGCGGGAGCGATCGGCCGTATTGCGCTCAGGAATGCGCCAGGTGAGCAACCATTGCCCAGCGTAGCGGCGTCGAACTCGGCAGTCATTCGATTCGCGCCCAGTTTTCCGAACATCGTGACCGTGACCCAGTTCTGACTCGGCCGCGGCCCGAAGAGGGTCGTCCCGCCCGGGGGGGAGAGGTTTGTCGGGCTGTTCGTCGGTACCTTTACGCCGCCGACGACATCCGTGGTCACCGAATACAGGGTGGTGCCACAGTTGCTCGCGTTGATATACAGCCAACCGGCAATGTCGGTTCCATAGAGTTGCGGATAGTCCTGGCCGGCCGTGTTCGTGGTAGATGTTGTGGGAAGGCTGGGGTAAGCGGGGCAGCCGAAGTAACCGAAGCAAGAGAGGGTGAACGGGTTCTCGTGCTCGTCAAAACGGACAATCTCGCCGAAGGCCATGTAGTTGTTGACGTACGACGCGCAAGACGCCCCCGCCCCATTAAACCCTTCGCGCCAGATAGTGATATTCGTCGCAAAAGCATTCGTTCCGCCCTGGATGTAGCGCGCCGCGAAGGTTGAGGGCAGAGGCTGCCGCCGATCGATGGTCCGTGTGGCCGCCGGCGTATAGCGATCGTAGAAGGTGTACGGCAGCGCGGTGCCGATGTTCGAGCCCGCGCCACCGCCCTCGGGTACCGCGCGGATGTGCACCATCGGGTTGCCGGCCGCGTCGAACGCGCTTGGTGCGCCGGTGAGGGCCGGACTGCCGCCGAGCTGTTGGTAGTCGCCGATCAGTACGTTGTCGAAGAGCAGGTCGGTCGTGTAGTAGGCCGGATCGGTGGGCAGGAGGTTCGTGCAGTTCGCCACGACATCGATGGTCGCGTAGCCGATGGCATTGGCGTGGGTACCACCGGCGGTGCTGCACGCTTTGACTCCGCCGCCGGGGTTGAAGACGCCGGTGGTCAGCGAGTTGCGCACTGCCGCGGCAAGGGGTGCCGGTAGCAACCCTGGATTGCTGGCACAGTCGAGTGTCGCCCGAAGATTGCCGCTCTTGTTGGACGCTGACAGCGTTCCCGGCGTCGTCGCCGGGCTCGTACCGCTCGGCGGCGCGATGGTGCCGCGGACGATGACGTCATAGAGGTTGATAGCCTGCACGTCGTAGCCGGTCAGGAACAGGTTGAAGGTGAGTACCGGGTAGGCCCAGTCGGTCCAGAGCGTGACGTGGGCGATCTGCGGGTAGCGGCTGACGTTCGTGATCGTGAACAGCGTCGTCTGACCCGGCACGTTCGGATTCGGGTCGACCTCGAAGTAGGGCAAGAGCAGCGTCGCCGCCGGGCCGACTTTGACGTCGCAACTGTCGTCGTTGTTGATCGACGACGGTACCGCCGCCGAGGCGGTGCCGCAGAGAAGCAGCGAGAGGAGGAACAGGCATAGCGTCTTCATGGCTGTGGGTTGACGTTGGTGCCGGTGCACTGCGTGGTCGTGCCATTCGTGAGCGTCAGGCCGGGTGGGCAGACGAAGACTCCGCCGGCGGGGCCGATGGGTTGTACCGCGGACATGAACGCGGCGGGCGAGCACCCGTTGCCCAGCGAGGCGGCATCGAACTCGGCGCCCAGGCTATTCGTGCCCAAAGTCCCGAACATGGAGACCGTCACCCAGTTCTGGCTCGGCCGAGGGCCATAGATGGCTGTCGAACCCGCGGGCGAGAGGTTCCCCGGCCTGTTCGTCGGCCCCGGCACGCCGCCGATGTCCGTGGTCACCGAGTAGTGGGTGCTGCCGCAGTTGCTCACGTTGAGATACAGCCAACCGCCAACGTCACCACTGGCGCCAATGTTGGGAAAGGTGGCGCCGGCCGTGCTCGTGGAAGACGTTGCCGGAAGGCTGGGGGGGCCAAAACATCCGAAGTAACCGAAGCAGGAGAAGGTGGTCGGGTTCTCATGCTCGTCAAAGCGGACGATTTCGCCGATGACCATGTACGCGTTTGAGTAATACGACGCGCATGAGGCCCCCGGTCCCGTTTCCGCCTCGCGCCACATCGTGACGTTCGTGGCGAAGACGTTCGGCCCTCCCTGGATGAAGCGGGCGGCGTAGGTGGACGGCAGCGGCTGCCGTCGGTCGAAGGTCCGTCTGGCCGCCGGCGTGTAACGGTCGTAGAAGGTGTAGGGCAGCGAGGTGCCGACGTTCGAGCCTGCACCACCCCCCTCGGGCACGGCGCGGATATGAACCATCGGGCTGCCCGCCGCGCCTGTGCCTCGGAGTCCGGTGCCGGCCGGGCTCGCCCCGAGCTGCTGGTAGTCGCCGATCAGCACATTGTCGAAGAGGAGATCGGTCGTGTAGTAGTCCGGGTCGATCGGCGTGCGGTCCGTGCAGCTCGCTACAAGGTCAATCGTCGCGTAACCGATGGCGTTGAAGTGAACGCCGCCCATGGTGTTGCAGGAGGTTGCGCCGTTGAAAACACCAGTGGTCAACCCCGTGCGTATCGCCGCTATGATGGACTGGGGGATCGCACCCGGGGTGTTGGCGCAGTCGAGAGGGGAGCGGATGTTCGGATTTGTGCTCGCCGACAGCGAGCCCGGCTTTGTCGTCGAGCTGGTGCCGCTCGGCGGCGCGATGATCCCTCGGATGAGGACATCCGCCAGGTTGATGGCCTGGACGTCGTAGCCGGTGAGGAACACGTTGAACGTCATCACCGGATAGGCCCAATCGGACCAGAGCGTGACGTGCGCGATCTGTGGATAGCGGGTGACGTTCGTGATCGTGAAGAGCGTCGTCTGTCCGGACGTTCCGTTCACGTCGACCTCGAAGTAGGGCAAGAGCAGCGTGGCCGCCGGGCCCACCTTCACGTCACACGAGTCGTCGTTGTTGATCGACGTCGGTGAGTCGGCAAATGCGGATGTTGCAATGAGCAGCAGGAGAGGGAACCATTTCATGACGGGGCACCTCCGGCAGACACCTTATGCTCTAATGACATAAAAGTCACGGTTTGGCTTGATTTCTTCCGGTGGACGGGAATACGCGGCGTATACTCGGTTCAAACCGTGCCGGGAGGGTGTCGATGCAAGGTCTCACGCCGCTCGATATTCAGAAGCAGACATTCGCGCGTGCCTTCAAGGGCTACAACCCTGACGAAGTACGCGGTTATCTTCACCTGATCGCCGAGGAGATCGAAGGGCTGATCAGGGACGTGGACAGGCTTTCGCGCGAGAACGCCATGCTGCGCGATGAGCTGGACGAGCACAACGCGCGCGAGCGTATCCTCAAAGACACTCTTCTTTCGGCGCAGAAAGTCTCCGAGGATGTGAAGGCCAACGCCCACAAGGAGGCGGAGCTGATCGTGAAAGACGCCGAGCTGCTCTCCGACCGCCTCACATCCCAGGCCATGTCGCGCGTCGGCGACCTCGAGCGCGCCATTCAGGAGCTCAAGATCGAGCGCCACGGCGCCCGCAACCGGCTGCAGGCCATGCTCGACACGATGCAGCAGTTGGTGATGCTCGACGCCGAGCAGGAAGCGAACGAGCAGCCGATCACGGCGATGTTTCGGGCCAGGGAGTAGGGAGTGGGGGGTGGGGAGTGGGAGAACCGACGTCCGTTCGCACTCGGCGTTCCATCTCCAACTCCCCACACCCTAGACCCCATGACGGGCATACGCGCTAACTTTAAGGCTACGCCAGGCGCCGCGATAGCGGCCCCAGACGGTAGCCAGGGGTGCGAAGGTTTTTTGCGAGCACCCCTGGTCAGGATGTCGATTGAGTCGTGCCGCGTCAGCGGCACTGGATCATCAAACGGATACGCGTCGCGATTTCCAGTGCCGCTGACGCGGCAGCAGGATTGTGTACCTCGTTACCAGGGGTTGCTCGCAAAAAGCGCTCGCACCCCTGGCTACCGTCTTATGCCGCTATCGCGGCGCCTTGCCGTTAGCCTTGAGTTAGCACGTTCCGTCTCCCACTCCCCACACCCCATCCCCCACCCCCCACGCCCATGACCCTCCTCATCCGTAACCTCGCCCAGATCGCCACCCCCCTTGGCCGCGGACCCGTGCGCGGCAGCGCTCTGCGCAGACTGGCGATCCAGGAGGATGCGGTCATCGTCGTCCGCGACGGACGCTTCGCATTCGTCGGACGCGAGTCCGGCATTGACGACGATCTCCGCGCCGTCATCGACGACGACTTCGACGCGCGCGGTGCCACGGCCCTGCCTGGCTTCATCGACTCGCACACGCACCTGCCGTTCGCCGGCTACCGCGAGTCGGAGTTTAACCGGCGCCTGCACGGGGAGACGTACGAACAGATTGCCGCATCCGGGGGCGGTATCGCCTCGTCGGTCCATGCCACGCGGCGGGCTTCGCGGGAGGAGCTCGTCGAAAACATCCTCGCCCGCGCCACGACGATGGCGCGCCATGGGACGACGACGGCCGAGGCCAAGAGCGGGTATGGTTTGACCGTCGATGCGGAGCGGAAACAGTTGCGGGCCATCCGCGAGGCGAATGAACACTCGCCGGTCCGGCTCATTCCGACCTGCCTGGCCGCGCACGATTTCCCTCCCGAGAGCCGTGATACCGCTGCGTCGCGCCGCGCCTATGTCTCGACGATCATTGGCGAGATCCTGCCGGCCGTCGCCGAGGAGAAGCTGGCCGTCTTCTGCGACGTGTTTGTCGAGCGCGGCGTCTTCACCTACGAGGAGGGCGATGCCGTGCTGCGCGCCGGCGCTGCCCTCGGGCTCGTGCCGCGCATGCACGCCGACGAGCTCTCGGACACGGATGGCGCCTCACTGGCAGCCACCCTCGGCTGCGCGTCGGCTGACCATCTGATGCAGGTCTCCGATGCCGGCATCGCCGCCCTGGCGGCGTCGAGCACCGTGGCCAATCTCCTGCCTGCCACGAGCTTCTTCCTGATGTCGGAGCGCTACGCCCCCGCCCGAGCGCTGATCGATGCCGGCGCGGTCGTCTCGCTCTCCACCGACTGCAACCCAGGCACGTCGATGACCGAGTCCATGCCGATGGTCATGCAACTGGCGACATTGCAGATGAAGATGACCGTGGAGGAGTCGTTGACGGCGGCCACGCTCAACGGCGCCCATTCGCTGCGCATCGCCCACGAGACGGGCTCGATCGAGGCCGGCAAGCGCGCCGATCTCGTCCTGCTCGACGCGCCGAATTACCTGCACCTCGTGTATCACTTCGGAGTGAACCTTGTGGCGCGGGTGATGCGGGACGGGGTGTGGGTGGTGTAGATCCGTCGCCGAACACGATCTGTCTGGAACTGAGGACGAACACTGAACGCACGACGAGTGGTATTGCCCGCAGCCTTCTCTGCTCAATAGGGCGGAGCGGTGCCGTTTAGCAGGACCGAGGTGGCACAGACACGCTTGTCTGTGCGGGGTCTGGCCACGACCCAAGATTGCAAGCTCTCAGGGCCGTCCCGGCTTCGGCCGGGGCACAGACAAGAGTGTCTGTTCTGTGCCGCCACATAGGTCCCTGCCTCGCACGCGGAGGTTTTCCGTGCGCACGCGGAGGTTTTCCGTGCGCACGCGGAGGTTTTCCGTGCGCACGCGGAGGTTTTCCGTGCGCACGCGGAGGTTTTCCGTGCGCACGCGGAGGTTTTCCGTGCG
>DATHRD010000058.1:5000-88440 GCA_035482045.1 Thermoanaerobaculia bacterium | reverse complement strand
AGCGGCCTGGAAGAAGTTATCCCCGCGCCGTCAAACGCAAGATGAGCGGCTTCCCCGTGACAACCAGGGCCCTGCGGCATGCTGCATACAAGGTCAGATCCTCGGAGGTCGAGATCGCTTAAGTTCAGGCCATTGCGTCTAGCCCCCATTTCTCACACGGCGAGTGGAATTGCTCGCAGCCTGTCTGCCGATAGTGCGGAGTGGTGCCGATAAGCAGGATCGATGTGGCACAGACACTCTTGTCTGTGCGGGGTCTCGCCCGACTCGAGAGACTGCAAGCGCTCACGGCACGCGGCTTTGGCCGGAGCACAGACAAGAGTGTCTGTGCCACATCGATCCCTGGCTTGCGGCGGCAGACACGGAAGCTCAATCGGGTCGTGAGAAATGCAGGCTACCTAAAACCTTGGAAGTTGGCCTCAGGTGTCCCGAGCTCGGCGGGCGGGACGCCCGCGCTCCCAGGGAGGCGAAGACAACGGACAGCCTATAAGGATGACGGCGTGGATGACTTCGCAACTTGCCACCCGGCAACCCGGCCGCTCCCACTACAATCCCGCTCCGAATGTCTTCCAACATGCAAAACGTCACCCGCCTGGTCCTCCCCTCGGGGTTGACGATCATCATCGAGACTCTTCCCTACGTCCGCTCCGTGGCGCTGGGCTACTACCTGCGCAGCGGCTCCGCCGTCGAGTCGGAGGAACACAGCGGCGCCTCGCACTTCCTCGAGCACCTGGTCTTCAAGGGAACGGCCACGCGGTCGATGGCCGACATCGCCAAGGTCATCGACATCCTGGGCGGCGACGTCGATGCGTTCACGGGCAAGGAGTACACGTCGTTTTACTGCCACGTGCTCGACGAACAGATCCTGACGGCCCTGGGGCTGCTGACCGACATCGTCATCTCGCCGCGCTTCACCGACGACGATCTGGAGGTCGAGCGCGGCGTCATCCTCGAAGAGATCAAGATGGTCGAGGACACGCCCGACGATCTCGTTCACGAGATCTTCGTGACTGCGTTCTGGCCCGACCATCCACTGGGCCGCCCCATCCTGGGCACCGAGGAGACCGTGAACCGGCTCGGTCGCAAACAGATCCTGGCCCACTACGACGAGACGTTCCATCCGTCGAACATGATCTTCTGCGCGTCCGGCAACGTGCGTCCCGAGGAGATTCTCCCGTACCTGGAGAAAACGTTTGCCGGCGACACCAACGCCCCGGCCGCGCGCGGGTGGACGGCACCGAAGCCGGCGCAACACGTGATCCTGCGCGAGAAGCGCGAGCTGGAGCAGGTCCATCTCTGCCTCGGCTCGCGCGGCTTCCCACAGCAGGGCGATGAGCGCTACGCCGCGGCGCTTTTCAACGCCATCCTCGGCGGTGGGATGTCGTCACGGCTGTTCCAGAAAATCCGGGAGAAAGAGGGGCTCGTCTACACCGTGACCTCGTTTCACAACGGCTACGTCAACGGCGGCTACGAAGCCATCTACGCCGCCTGTGCACCGAAGAACCTGAAGCGCGTGCTGGACATGACGCTGGCCGAGATGCGCACGATCAAGAGCGGCGGTGCCACCGCGGACGAGCTGCATTCCGCCAAGCTGCACCTCAAAGGCTCGATCCTCCTCTCCCTCGAATCGACCGTCAGCCGGATGTCCGGCCTGGCCAGACAGGAGTACTACTTCGGCCGCCAGTTCACGCCGGACGAGATCACCGCGGCCATCGACGCCGTGACGCTCGACGACATCGCCTACGTGGCCGGCACGATCGTCGACCCCGATTCGCTTTCGCTCACGCTGATCGGAAATCTGAAGTCGCCGGGGATTTCGACGGACATGCTCCGCGAGGCAGTGGCGTAATTCCGGAGGCATCGGAGCGCTCTCTTGTGTAATCTTGCACCGTAAGGAGGCGCGTCCATGCCCGCTCCCATCATCGTGCCACGTGACAAGTCTCTCGATCAGGTTCTCAGCACTGGTCAGGTTTACATGCTCATCATCGGGTCGAGCCAGCGCGCGAGCGAGCTGGCCGTGCAGGCCGGACAGGTAAGCGACCGCGACGAGTTCGCCGGCGCCACGCCTCGATGCGCCGTGCAGGTGACCAGCGACGACGCCATCGGAGCGGCGCTGCGGCAGGAGATCGGGGAAACGCCCGACCCGACTATCGTCACGCTGAAGCGCGACGGGACCGTCGTCCGCGCGGTCGTCGACGACGGCGAGATCGACCGCATCGATCTCGAAGACATGTTCCTTGAGGCAGGCGTATGACACGGCCATTGCTGACCTCATTCGCCACCCTCATCGTCGCTGCCTCCGCCCTTGCGCAATCGCCTCTTCAGGACATCCAGTTCAAGTGGGGCCAGGGAGAGCAGAAGGGCTTCCAGCGAAAGTCGGTGCCGGAGATCGACCGGTACGACACCCTCAACATCACCGTCGACAAACAGCAGTTCCTGACGGATGCGGGCGCGCAGCTCGGCACGGCCAACAAGACGGCGAGCGACCTCGAGACCGAACTGCAGGTGCTGGCCGGCTTTCTGAAGCAGGTCGGCGCGTATCACTCCGCGCTGATGACCACGGTCGCCTCGGCGACGAAGCAGAACGCCGCGAACCCCGGCGCGCAGAAGAGTATGGCCGAGGTCATGAGCAGCGACCCGCAGCTTGCCGCGGCCCGGGCCGGTTTGAGGTCCGGACTGGCGGACCTGAAGAAGCTGAAGACGATCGATCCGCCGACGTACGCCGCGGTGGAGCAGACGTTCGGCAGCTCTTCGGCCTACGTGAGCGCGGCGATGACGATCGGAGACCGCCTCAAGCAGCTCTCGGCCACGCTGACGAGCGACGCCGCGGCGTCGGGAGCGCTCGGCATCACGGCCACGATCGTTCCGCCCGACGCGGCCGCGCGGGCCCTTCATCTGCCGAACTACGACCAGAACCCGGTGGCCTCGGCTCCAGCCGTCCCGAACTACGTCCCCGTGGTCGACGATCGCACACGGCGTGAGATCACCGCTGCCGAGGACTTTCGTGACGTCGGTCAAAGCCTCACCCAGGTGCCCGCGCAGCTCCAGAAGAGCGTGAAGGACCTGCAGTCGGCACTGGACTCACTGCGAACACAATTGAAAACCGATGTGCTCGAGCCTGAGCTGAACGCGCTCATTCAGCAGGCGCAGTCCTCGGCGCGCACCGATCTTGCCGATGTGATCCGCGATGCCACCGCCGTGCGGGATCTGGTCCATAACCTCAACTCGGCCACGCTCACGCTGAACGGTGCCACGGACGCGGACCGGCTGCTGAATCTCGCCACGTCGCTGACCTCGACAGCCCAGATGCTGGCGGACATCAAAACGAATCTACCCGGCGACCTGACGAAGCTCGCCTCCGATCTGGAGACCGCTGTAAAGAACGCCGCGGACAGTACCTTCTCCAAGACCGAGGCACTCGTCAAGCAGGCCGCGTCTGATTTTCTCGCCAAACAGACGTTCTTCGTCACGCTGGCCGACAACCTCATGTCCCTCGGACAACTGCTCGAGGCCGACAGTCGTCTGGCTCTGAGCTCCGACCGGATCGCCGAAACCGCGCGCAACCTCGATACGAGCACCGACTACAGCACGACGCTCGACCTCAGAACCATCCAGGGCGACGTCCATGTGCGCGACAACATCGTCGTTCAGGCAGGACTCTACCGCCGCGACTCGGCGGGAAAGCTCTCACAGGTGACGACCGACTCGCAGGAGTTTGTCATCCAGCGATACTCGATCTTCCCTGACAGCGTCCGCGGCGGGCTCCTGTTCGTCGAGCCGCGCTCGAAGATCGAGCGCCAGATCAGCTACCAGCCCGTTCCCGCCCTCGGTTATTACTGGCGCAGCGGCATCCAGGGCCATCCAACGTGGAACGCCATCTCACCGTCGTTCGGCTTCACCACGGCCCTGCTCGACTTCAAGGATGGCGAGGCCGTGGAGTTGGGCATCGCCGGCGGCGTCTCCATCCTGCGCGATCTGGCCTGGGTCGGCTACGGTCGCAACCTGCAGGCGCGCGCCAACTACTTCTATGTCGGCACGAACCCCTTGCTGCTTGTGAAGCTCATTCAGAACGGATTGAGGTAGGACAGAGAGTTGTCAGTTGTCGGGTTGTCGGGTTGTCGGTTGTCGGTTGTCGGTTGTCGGAACGTTACTTCCCGACTCCCGACTCCCGACTCCCGATAACCGACAACCGACAACCTACAACCATTAGACTTCTCGCCAGCAAGAATGATCACCTACCTGAAGGTCCGCAACCTGGCTATCGTCGAGGAATTCGCGATTGAGCCGGGGCCGGGATTGAACGTTCTGACCGGCGAGACCGGCGCGGGCAAATCGCTGCTCATCGACTCGCTGGAGTTCCTGCGCGGGGCGCGCAGCTCTACGGAGATGATCCGCGCCGGAGCGGACAAGATGACGGCCGAGGCGGTGTTTCATCTGCCCGCGGACGCGCGCGGCGCGCTCGAAGAGATGGGGATCGATACCGACGACATGGACGACGACATGGACGACGGCGTGGAGCTGATCGTCAAGCGGGAAATCGCCGCGAATGGCCGGGGGCGGGTTCTCATCAACGGCTCTCCGCTCTCCGTCCGCGAGCTCGGCGGGGCCATGGACGCATTTCTCGAGATTCACGGCCAGCATGAGTCGCACGGGCGTGTGGCCGGACAGGGCTACCGCGAGCTCCTCGATGACTACGGCGGACACGCCTCACTCCTCAACGCGACGCTGGAGGCACACACCGCCTGGCGCGAGGCCGCCGGGCAATTGCGCGAGCTGACCGGCGCGCAGCGGGATCGCACGCTGCGTCTCGACCTCCTCCGCTACCAGATCGAGGAGATTTCCGCCGCCAAGGTCGACCCGCCCGAGGAGGAATCGCTGCGTGGCGAACGGAGCATGCTGGCCAACGCGCGGCAGCTCGCCGAGGCCAGCAGCGGTGCCTTCGCACTCGTCGACGACGACGAAGCATCCGCGCTCGCGCAGCTCTCCCGCGCCCTTCACCTCGTGCAACCGCTTGCTCGCGAGATCGCTGACATGGCCACCATCGCCTCGGAGATCGAGGATGCGATCTACCGCCTTCAGGAAACGTCTCGCGGCCTCTCCCGTCTCTCGGATTCCGTACGCCATGACCCGGCCAGGCTCGAAGAGATCGAGGACCGTCTCGTCACCATCGAGCGCCTCAAGAAGAAATACGGCGGCTCCGTCGAGGCCGTGCTCACGCACCTCGGCTCGATTCAGGATGAATTCGAGCGCCTCAGCGACTACGAGACGAGCGTCGACAAGCTGCAGCGGATCGAAGAGCAGCGCTTCGTCACATGGCGCGACGGCGCCGAGGCGCTGTCGGCGGCGCGGAAGAAAGCGGCGAAGAAATTCGAGAGCGCCATCCAGACAGAGCTGAACGACCTGGCGATGGAGAGAACAACGGTGAAAATCGTCGTCGACGCGGCCGAGCCGGCGCGCGAGCACGCCTCGGCGCATGGCATCGACCGCATCGAGATCCTCATCGCCCCGAACCGCGGCGAAGAGCCGAAGGCGATGCAGCGCATCGCTTCCGGCGGCGAGCTCTCCCGCATCCAGCTCGCCATCGCCGCGGCGCTGTTCAAGGCCTCGCACCATGCCGCCGCGGCGACGCTGGTATTCGACGAGATCGACGCCGGCATCGGCGGCCGCGTCGCCGAAGTCGTCGGCCGCAAGCTCCAGGAGCTCGCCGGCGGCAATCAGGTCATCTGCGTCACCCACCTTCCTCAGATCGCCAGCTTTGGCTCGACGCACTTCTTCGTCTGGAAAGAGGACGTGGGCGGCCATACACGCGCCCGCATCCGCCGCCTCGACCGCGACGACGAACGCGTGAACGAAGTGGCCCGCATGCTCGGCGGCGAGTCGATTCCGGCCTCCGCCGTCCTTCACGCGCGCGAACTGCTCGACGGCGCGCGGGGAAGGACCGCCAAGGCCCGGCGATGAAACGCTGGCGCGTCGACGGCGATCCGTCGGACGCCGTGCTCGACGAGCTGGCTGACGTCCTCCGGGCAGGAGGGGTTGCCCTGATCCCGACAGACACCATCTACGGCCTGCACGCCGTCGCCACCGACGAGCGCGCCATCGCCCGTATCGCTGCGATGAAAGGCCGTGGTGACGACAAGCCATTCGTCGTCATCGCCTCGTCCATCGAGCAACTTCGTGCTTTCGGGGCTACGGTTCCGGCAGAGCTCGCCGGCATCTGGCCGGCGCCGCTCACCGCCGTTCTTGCCTCCGCGAGTGGGACGACGATCGCCGCACGCATCCCTGACCTGGCCTGGCTGCGCGCACTCCTGGACCGCACGGGACCGCTCGTCTCAACGAGCGCCAATCGAAGCGGGGAGCCGCCTGTCACGAGCCCCGAGGCGCTCGCCGGCGTCCTGCAAGATGGCCTGGACGGTCTTCTGGACCAGGGCCTTCGTGAGGGACGTCCGAGCGCGATTGTCGACCTGACCGGAGCCGAGCCGCGGCTCATCCGCGAGGGCGAAAAGGGCTTTTCACAATTTCTGCGGAAAACGCTGTGGAAAGACCTGTGAAAAACGTCGAATAGCCGCGAAAACTGGGGCCTTCCGACCGCTTTGCACAACTCCGTGGGCAAGTGACGTAAGTGTTGTGTTTACGCGGCTTAGCCAAAAATAGACTCATCTCTAGCAGCGTCTTTTGTGCAGTTGCCCAAAACGGTTTGCAGTTTCCACATCCACCCGGACGACCAACGTACGTTTGGGCCCGTCGTAACCGAGCCGTTGCAAGTCTCGGAGACGTGTGGCTTTACGGTCGCGGGGTACTCCAGAGATGGAACGAGACCGACCAAAAACAAATCCCCCGGATAAACTCGCCTTTGCCATGCTATAAAGACATAAAACAGGCCGCCGCGCTCAGTGGGACGCCCCCACGACAGGAAGCAATGAACCGATTCGTCGTTCAAGGAAAGGACCTCCCTTGAAGCGGTCGATCATCGCCGCGCTTTCGCTTCTGTTTCTCGCCACGGCATCGTTAGCCGAGGTTTCCGGCGAACGGGCCATCTCCGAGCCGGTGTACGGCCCGGCACCCGGTACCCGGTATGGCACGGCCGCCGCGTCGGACGGACATGACTTTCTGGTGGCATGGGTCGACGGATTTCGCAACCGCACGAGCAGCAGCAATCTTTACACGGCGCGCATGAACGCCGCCGGCGACCTCATCGATCCCCTCGGCATCCGTATTCCGACAATCTCCACCGAGATCTTCGATGTGATGCTGCGGGGACGAGCGGTGCGATAGCCGCGCGCGGCGAGTGCCCTGCATGGCCGGCGTGGTCAGGCCGAGGAGTGAGAATGAAACAGGCTAGAATCAAGTGGCCATGACCACCACCGTTGAGCCGCAGACACAGCCCGCCCGCAGTGAAGCCGCCCCGCCACAGCGCCAGTTCGTGAACTTCATGTTCTTCAAAGCCGACCGCAGGCTGCGGCGCGAGAGCGCCGAGGTGAAGGCGGAGGCCAGGCGCGAATTCGCGGAGATCGTCCACCGCCACACCGGCCCGATGATGGTCCTTCCCTACTCGACAGTCGGCATCAAGCCGAATACCGACTTCATGTTCTGGCGGATCGGCTACGACCTCGATCCCTTCCAGCAGATGGCCGCCGACATCAACAAGTCGATCCTGGGCCGCTACCTCGATATCCCGGTGTCGTACTTCTCGATGACCAAGCACTCGCAGTACGTCGACGAGCATGTACACGAAGGACAGGAAGGCCGGCGCCTCAGAATCGTCCCGGGCAAGAAACCGTTCCTCTTCGTCTACCCGTTCGTCAAGACGCGCGACTGGTACCTGCTCCCCGCGAGCGAACGCCAGCGGATCATGAACGAGCACATCGCCATCGGCCACAAGTACCCGCGGGTCAAGATCAATACGACCTATTCGTTCGGCCTCGACGACCAGGATTTCGTCGTCGCTTTCGAAGCCGACTCCGCCGCCGAGTTTCTCGACCTCGTGCAGGAATTGCGCGAGACGGAGTCGTCGAAGTACACGCTGCGCGATACGCCGATGTACACGTGCAGGCGGTCGACGGTCGAGGAGATATTGGATTCGCTGGCGTAGCCGTAGTTTTGGAAGGTTTGCTGACACTTAACGCACTCCCGGAGTCAGTTAACGCACTAGCGTATGGAGTCGCAGTCGTGGCCGGTCGATCTGATGGCGGAGATTGCACCTGCTCATCCAGCCGGGCGCATACGGACCTACTTGATCTGGTCGTTCTGGATCGGGGTGGCGTTCTTCAGCGTCTATCCGGTGATGAACTGGATCACCTCGCTGCGGCGGACGCCGTTGCACCTGTACTTCCGGCAGGAGTTGGCGGTGCCGTTCATACCGCAGTTCATCTGGGCCTACCTGTCGATGTACGTGCTCTTCCTCCTGCCGTTGTTCTTCATTCCGGCGGCGCGGATGCCGGCGCTCGGGAGGCAGCTCATCGCGGGGACGCTCGTGAGCGCCTTTTTCTTTCTTCTCATTCCGGCGGAGCTGGGGTTCGCGCGGGAAGTGCCGGCGCAGGCGCCGTACGCGGCGATGTATGCCCGGATGTTCGGCATCGACCGGCCCTACAACCTCGTCCCCTCGCTCCATGTGATCTACTCCTGCGCGATCGCGCTGGCGTGTGCCGGCTTCGCGCGGGGAGCGGTGCGCGTGGCGATTTATGGCTGGCTGATTGTCATCGTGGCTTCGACGGTTTTCGTTCATCAACATCATCTGCTCGATCTGCTTTCGGCATTTGCGGTCGTCGCCTTTCTGCGGCGGCGATATGAGGTGACTCATGGTTAGGTATCTATCCATCCTCTCGTTGCTGATCGCGCTTCCCTTGCTGGCTGTCGAGGAGGCCGATCACGAGATTCATCAGGAGCTTCGCGGGATCCTGGGGACCGTGCAGAGCGCGGTCAACAGCGGCAACTTCGACGCCATGCTGCCCGTGCTGAGCAAGGACATCGAGGCCACGACCATCACCCAGGAGGTGATGAGAGGGCACCAGGAGGTATCGGCCTATTTCAAGAAGTGGTTCGGGCCGGGCGGGTATCTCAAGAAGCTGCAGATGCAGTTCACCGCCGACGCGCTCACGGAGCTCTCCGCGGACAAGACCTGGGGTGTCGTGCGGGGATCGGCCATCGAGAGCTACACGCTGGCCGACGGCCGTACATACGACATGAAGTCGCGTTGGACTGCCACGGTGGTCAAGGAGGCGGACGGGAAGTGGCGTCTGCGGACGATTCACTTCGGTACGAACTTCCTCGATAACCCGATCCTCGATGCGGCCAAGCAGGCGGTGGTGAAATACGCCGCGGTGAGCGGTGGCATCGGGCTGCTGGTGGGAGGCCTTCTAGGCTTTCTGCTGGCCCGGCGCAAATAGCGACGTCTCGGCCGGCGCACCCCACGGCGGCGCGGGCTGGACGCCGTGCCGCCAGAGACTGGCGTAGATGCGCCAGAACGCCGGGCGATCGAGGTCGTTTCGCGCAAGGGTGGGTAGCTGCGTCCACGGTGCGCCGGGATGTTGATGATGGGCCTTGTGGAAGTGATAGTTGAGGGCCAGCCAGCGCACCGGCGCGAAGACCCTCAGGTTCCATGCGCCGTCGAGCACGTCGCGCTCGCTCCAGGCATGATCGACGTACTGCAGTGCCGACCAGTGCATGGCGAAGAGCCAGTGCGCGAGCAGCCAGCCCCCGAGATGGAGATCGAGCGCCCACCAGAGCGCCGCCTGAAAACCGAATGCGCAGGCGATCTCCGCCCACACGCGCACCGGCGGCAGTTGGGCGATGTCGCGCACGTGTGGGCCGAATCCAAGCTTCGGGGCGACGCGCTCCTTGAAGAAGTTGGAGCGATAGAGCGGCGTGGCCAGGAGATAGACGGCATTCGAGAGCGGGATGCAGAACCAGTAGAGCCCGAGCAGGTTGCCGGCATAGAGCCAGACATTGCGCACCATCCTCGATTGGCCGGGGAGGTAATAGTCGTAGAGATCGTCATCCGTACGATTGCGCGAATGATGGCCGAGGTGCGCGATGCGCTGGAGAGAGAACGAGGTGGGAAACATGCAGCTGGCGATGAAGCCAAACGCGTAATTCCGAGCCGGCGTTTTTGCGCCGACGCCGTGTACGGCCTCGTGCATCAGCGCAAACGCCACATTGTTCACGAAGGCGAATGCAACGGCGGCGGCCAGGGCAAGCCACCAGGGAGAGTGGCTCGCCAGCCATAGCAGCGCCGAGGTGGCGATGGCGGATGCGGCGAGGATGATCCAGTTCAGACGCTCTGACATTTCTTCATCACCGGCCGGGTGCCCCAATGACCGTGGCGCACGATCGACTGTCCGACATAGCCGGCCGCCGGCACCACGAGCGCGAGGGCGATGACGATGCTGAGCACGGCCACGAACAGGGACGTCGTCAGCATTCGGCTGGAATCGAGCCATTCCATCACGCTCATCCCGGCGCCGTAGATCGCGCCGAAGCCGCCGAAGAACCAGGGGCCGTAGTCGAGCACGATCTCCGCCGCCCCTCGTCCGTCGGCCCACGGCTGGTTGTAGACGCGCAGAATCCCCGCCTGCAGTGCCTTGACGTCATACAGCACGTTCCAGAATCCCAGCAGTGAGCACATCACCAGCGCGTTCCGCAGCACGTCAGGGAGACTGTTCGAAGGCGCCGGGTGCGCGAGCCAGGCCAGCATGGCCGTGGCGGATCCGAAGACGAAACCGTGGTGTGGCCGGAAGCGGCCCAGGCGAAGGCGTGTATCAAACTCCCATACTCCGAGCACGTTCGTTCCGATCCCCGGAACGATGTACGCCCACAGCACCGGCACAAGCAGCGCGGCCAGCGTCAGCTTCATGTTCCCGGCGTACTCCCTCCGCCACAGCAGGAACGCGCATGGCGTCAGCACCAGCGGGGCGGCGTACTGATAGATCGAGAGAGCGCGTTTCATTGCAGACCGAACCGCATCCCGTGCTTCTTGGGGATCTCTTTCTTGAAAAGGAGCGTGTACTTCCAGAAGGCGCCCATCCGCGACAGCGAGCGCAGGTGTGTCTTCACGTCGGAGAAGCGGTGCATCAGCGAGGGGATGGTGTTGAATCGCATGCGCGCGGCGTGGCAGGCATCGGTCAGCTCGTCGGGCGGCATGAGCGCCGGCACGAAGGCGGCGGAGTTGAAGCGGTACTTCGGATGGAGCCACCATTTGCCGTCGTAGAGAAGGCGCCCCTCCTTGTCCAGCTTCCGATAGAGCGGCGTGTTCGGATAGGGCATGAGGATGTTGTACGCGGCCAGGGTGAAGCGGCTCTCCAACGCGAAGTCGACCGTGGCCTCGATCGATTCTTTCGTATCGTGGTCGTAGCCCAGCGTGAAGGCGGCCCAGCTCTGCATGCCATGCTCACGAAGGATGCGCACCTCTTCCTTGTATTTGGAGAAGCGTGGGATGTTGGGCGACTTGCGGGCATCGCGCAGGCTCTCCGGGGTGATGGTCTCGAAGCCGGTCACATTGCCCCAGTTCCCGGAGCGCTCCAGGAGCTTCATGAGCGGGAGATTGCGGGTGACGTCGAGGCTGGCCTGGCTGACCCAGTGCAGGTTCATCGGGATGAGGGCGTGGCAGAACTCGGCCAGCGCCTTCTGATCGCTGGCGATGTTGTCGTCGATGAAGAAGATGAACTTCCTATTCTGCGCCTCGATCTCCCGCAGGACGTCGTCGATGGCACGGACGTAGTGCTTCTTGTCGAAATACTGGCTAACCGCGCAGAAACTGCAGGCGAAGCGGCAGCCGCGCACGTACTGCATGAGCGTCAGCGGCAGGTAGCCTTTGCCTTTGAAGAGATCGCGGCGGGGAAGCACTCTGCCGATCTGCCCCACGCCGGGCGGCCCTTCGTAACGCGGTTTAAGGCGCCCGTGCCGCGCGTCGTCGACGACGTCGGCCCAGACGGTCTCGGCATCGCCGAGAAAGATGCTGTCGGCGTGCAACGCTGCCTCCTCGGGGAGGAGGGTGATGTGCATCCCGCCGAGGATCACCGGCACGCCGCGCGCGCGATACTCGGCGGCGATCTCGTAGGCGCGGCGCGCGGTGTAGGTCTCGACGGTGATCGCGGCGAGGTCGGTTTTCTCGTCGAATGGGATCGATTCCATCCGGTCGTCGTAGAGGACGCACTCCACGTCCGGCGGCGTGAGGCCCGCCAACACTGCCAGCATCAGCGGCTCCATCCGCCCTTCGTCGACGTAGAGGCTGTGCTCCATGCGACCGATGTTCGGCTTGATGAAAGTGATCTTCATGGCGTCACAGTCCGAGCTGCCGGTGCTGCTTCTTGTAGATCTCCCGGCGAGAGATGACGTTGGCGATGGTGGTCAGGCCGGCCCGGAACGGCGAGAAGGGGGTGTCGGCGTGCAGCACGCGGCTGCCGATAGAGCGCCAGCTATAGAAGCGCCGCCGCGCTTCGAAGACGCCGTCGGTGAGCTCGTGGGGACGCATGCCGCGCGGCTCGAAGATGGCGTCGCCGTAACGATAGTTCGGATCGAGCCACCACTTTGGCGAGAGCAACCTCCCCTCGGCAAGCAGACGATCGTAGAGCTCCGAGCCTGGCGTCGGAGTGAGCGGATTGAAGTTGGCGATTTCCAGACGTGACTCCAGTGCGAAGTCCAGGGTGCGCTCAATGGTCTCCTTCGTGTCCGCGTCATAGCCGAAGACGAACGTTCCGTAGATGCCGATGTTGCGGCTGTGCAGGGCGCGAACGACGTGTTCGTAGGAGCCGCTGACGCTGTTCCACGATTTCCGCATCTGTTCGAGACTCGCTTCGTTGAGCGACTCGAAGCCGATGAGCACGAACCGGCATCCGGCCCTGGCCACGCGGTCGAGAAGCGCTTCGTCGCGGGCCACGTCGATGCTCATCTGGCACGACCAGCGGCGCTTGAGCGGCGTCAGCGCATCGAGTAGAGCGAGGAAGTCGGATTTGCGGCCGAGGAGGTTGTCGTCGACGAAGAAAAGCAGGCGGTTCGCGGGCAGTGACTCGATCTCCGCCACCAGGCCGTCGACCGGACGCACGCGCAACGACGTTCCGTAGAAGCTGTGGATGGAGCAGAAGTCGCAAGCGAACCGGCATCCGCGGCCGTACTGAACGAGCTCCACCGGCGCGTAGTGTTTGCCGCGGTAGATCGAACGGTCCAGGCGGTAATCGGTCAGGGAAGCGTCGTTGCCGCCTGAATAAATCTGCTGCAGGCACCCGGCCCTGAAATCCTCCAGCAAGCGCTCCCACGATCCTTCCGCGTCACCGACGACCACGGCGTCGGCATGTTCGAGCGCCTCGTGCGGCAGGAAGCTGGGATGATAGCCGCCCATGACCACCGGCACACCACGGGCGCGATACCGATCAGCGAGCGCGTAGCCCCGCCGGGCAGTGAAGGTCTCAACACTGAGCGCGGCGAGATCCGGGTGGTCGTGCTCAGGTACGACTTCCGCCTTCTCGTCGTAAAACGTGACGTCGAAGTCGCGGGCGCGCGCCGCGAGGATCCCCATGGCCAGCGGCGGCATCGCGTCGGAGGAACGGTAGTTGCCGAGGTTCGGACGGATCAGGGTGAGTTTCATAGCAGCGCGGCCTCCGGTTGGGTCGGTCGCCCGTTCGGAGGCGCCGTACCGTCAAAGGAGACGGCGTACACCCGCGCGGGATACGAGATCGGCTTGAATCGCTTCACGGCCGCGATCAGTGGGTGAGACGCGTGCAGGCCGAGGCTTGCCGCGGGCGTGCCGCAATGAGACAGGAGGTCTTCAAGCAACGCGCCGGCATCTGTCATCGCGGAATCCGACAACGCAAGGAAGGCGACGAACGTCTGATCGAGCGCGCCCCCTTCCGTCGGCAGAGGAATGCGGCGGAAGAGTCTCGCATAGGCGTTGTACATGGACATCAACATACCGAGCGGACGCCGGTAACGGCGGGCGACGATCTGCTTGAACGCACGCTGGTCCCAAAGTGCCGCGACCCCCTGCGTTTCACCGTCGTTCTCGTGGACGAGGAAACGCGCGACGCCGATCCGGTTCACGAGATCGCCATCGAGCACGGGCGAGTATTGGAATCGAGCAGCCCGTTCGTTGTGAAAGGTGATGATTCCAGCGATGTCGTCCTGGACAGCCGTGCGCCACAACCCGCGTCGTCTCCCTCGGGCTGCTGGCAGCGCAAAGGTGACGTAGTCGCCCTGTGGTTGATAGGGAGGCAGACCGCGAACACCTGCCTCCAGCAGCCGCCGGGCGTTCTCATTCCCTTCGGCGACGACGGTGAACCACCAAGGCTGCGTGCCCGTCTCTGCAGCCAGAGTCCGGATCGACGCGTACCCCTCGCGCAGGTGACGGATGCGGCGGCGGTAATCGGGCCGCACGCGCAACCCGCCGAGGTAGCCCAGCCGTTCGGGCCGTCCATCCAGATGCACCGGAACCACCGCGGCCGTGTACATGCCGATGACGTCGCCCGCCTCTTCGGCGATCACTGCCCAGTCCCTCCCGAAGAGATCCGCCGCCGCAAAGAACGACGGCTCGCGCTGAATGGCCATCTCCACCCACGTGGGCATGCCGTTGTCGCGCAGGATGGAGCGAAGGAGCGCGTCGTCGGCCACGGTGGCCAGGCGGAAGGTCGTCATTGGACCTCCAGCAGTTGGCCGCGCCATGTCTCGTCGCCGAGCGGGTAGCCGTTGCGCTGCGAGATCTCATTGCGGTGCAGGGCGTTCACGAGGAAAAAGTTCCGAAAGACGAAGCCGTCGCGGATGTGGCGCGTGCTGCGGCGGAGGATGTTCGGCCATCCGTAGAAGCGCCTGCGGGCGGAGACGCACCCCGCGGTCACTTCCTCCGGTGTCAGCGACTTCGGCGTGAAGGGCAGGGCGTTGTAGCGATACTCGGGATCGAGCCACCAGGCTTCGTAGCGAAGCCTCCCTTCCGTCTGCAATCGCTTGTAGAGCGCCGTTCCTGGAAACGGGGTGAGGTGATTGAAGGCGGCGATGTACATCCCTTCTTCGGTGGCGAAGTCGACCGCTTCGTCGAAAGAGGATGCGGTGTCGTGCTCGTATCCGAAGATGAAGGTTCCATAGACGAAGATGTTGTGCCGTCGGAGATTTGCCAGCGCTCCGCGGAAGCCGCTGCGCATCGTGTTGAACCGTTTGTTCATCAACTCGAGGTTCCTGGCGTCGAGGCTCTCGAATCCGATCAGCACTCCGCGGCAACCGGCGCGGTGCAGCTCGTCGAGGAACTCCTCGTCGTGCGCGGCGTCGATGCTCATCTGCGTGATCCAGCGGATGTCGAGCTTTGCCAGCTCTGCCAACAGCGGCTTGCCCGCTTTGAGGTCACCAGCGAAGTTGTCGTCGACGAAGAAAAAGACCCGCTTCTCCTTCCTCAAACCGGAGATCTCGGCGATGACGTCCTCGGGTGGCCGGCAGCGGTACGTGCGCGAGTAGAACGTCTGGATGGCGCAGAACTCACACGGGAACCGGCAGCCCCGCCCCGTCTCCACCAGACCGATCGGCAGATAACGCTTCCCGCGGAAGAGGCGCCTGTCGACGCGCATCTTCGCCAGGGGCTTCTGCTCACCGTGATAGCGACGCTGCAGCGTTCCGTGGCGCAGGTCGTCGATCACCCGCTCCCAGATTCCCTCGGCTTCGCCCGTGACCACGGCATCCGCATAGCGCGCCACCTCGCCGGGAACGAGCGTGGCGTGAAAGCCGCCCATCACCACCGGAATGCGGCGGCGTCGGTACTCGCTGGCAATCTGGTACGCGCGGGCCGCCGTGTAGGTCTCGATCGGGATGGCCACCGCGTCGGTGGACGCGTCGAAGTCGATCGCCTCCATCCTGTCGTCGAAAAAGGCGACGTCGACGTCCTTCGGCGTCAACCCGGCCAGGACGGCGATCGGCAGCGACTCCATCTGCCACGTGCGGACGTAGCTCTCCCCGGCACGATGGCCGACCGCCGGATGGATGAACGTCAGCTTGTAGCTCTTCACGATGTCAGCCGCAGACAGCCTTCTGGATCGAGGGGACCGCGGAGAGATGCCAATCACAGTTGTAGAAACGATGGAGGTGATGCGCGTAAAAGCGGTAGCCGAGGTTCGCGGCGATGCCGAGCGGCTCGAGCGCGCCGGCTTTCCACAGCCGGCTGGCGATTGCGCCGTAGCGATAGACGCTCTTCCACGCGCGCTCGTGGCCGGCCGCCAATTGCTGCGTGCTCATGTTCCGCGGCTGGAAGACGACATGCTGTCCGTCGTAGAGCTCCCAGTCGCGGGTGAGGATGCGTCCCTCGTCCGCGAGGCGCTTGTGCAGCGGCGTTCCCGGGAACGGCGTCAGGATGGCGAAACGCGGCAGGTCGATGGCGTTGCGAATGGCAAAGTCCGCCGTGGCCTCGAAGACCTCCGGCGAATCGTGATCCATCCCGAAGACGAAGCAGCCCTGGATGGCGATGCCGAGGTCGTGGAGATCGGTGATGAGCTGCTCGTAGTCGACCGAGCTGTTGAACCGTTTGTTCGCGTCGCCCAGGCTGCTGGCGCTGATGCTCTCGAGCCCGAGCAGCAGTCCGCGGCAGCCGGAACGGGCCATGAGCTCCATCAACTCGCGGTCGTGTGCGATGAGGACGGTGGAGAGCCCGAACCAGCGCACCTTCAACGGAATCAGCGCCGTGAACAACGCCTTCGCGTACTCGAGGTCAGCGACAAGATTCAGGTCGATGAAGAGAATCCTCTTCTGCCCGACGCGGCGAATGTCTTCGACCACCCACGAGACTGGCTTCTGCAACTGCTTGCGTCCCCAGGCCGTCGGTGCGATGCAGAACTCGCAATCGTGGCCGCAGGAACGGGTGGCTTCGAACACCGCCTGCGTAAGAAAGCTCCGCCCGTTGAAGAGATCGCGGCGGGCGAAGGGCATGTCCGGACGGTCGAGGGAGAAATCGAGCGCCTGCCGGTACTCGCGCTTCAACGTACCGCGCGCGAAATCGCGCAGAAGCTCGGGCCACGCATCCTCGGCATAGCCGACGACGATGGCGTCGGCGTGCCGGGTCGCCTCCTCCGGAACGAGCGTGACGTGCGGCCCGCCGAGAGCTACCACTTTGCCCTGAGCGCGGAACCGTGCCGCCAGCTCGTACGCCCGTTTCGACGTACCGGTGATGACCGTCAGGCCGATCAGATCCGCGTTCAGTTCTTCCGGAACGTCCTGAATCCCCTCGTCGTATACCTCGATCTCCGCGTGCAGCTCCGGCGGGACGAGCGCCGCCAGCGTGGTGAGCGTCAGCGGCTGGTAGCGAAGCGATTTCCGGAAGATTCCGCCGCGGTGGCGGTAGAGCGGCCCCTTCGGCGAGATCAGAGCAATCCTCATGATCGTTCCTCCAGACGGGCCACCCAGGCCCGCTCGTTGCGCAACGCGGCGGGCTTGACGTCGCCGAGCCGCACTCCCTGCTCGACCTGGGCCTTCGCGTAACGTTCGTACAGCCGTTGGATCGGCATCAGGCGCAGCGGGTCGAGCTGACCCATGCGGCGTGCATAGGCGTATTGGGGATTGTCACAAAGCCGCTTCTCGATGGCTTCGATGCTCACGCTTGCGCCGGCCTCGGTCATTAATACATAGCCGTTGCTCTCGCGAGCCGGCACGAGCAGGCGAAAGCCCGGCACGGTCTCCAGGCAGGTGGCCACGAACGGTTCGGTGAGTTTTTCGCCCACCAGGTCCGAGACCGCGTTGCCGCGTCCGACGAATTCGAGAATCGGACGACCGGAAGCCGATGGCCCCTCGTAGCGCACCAGGTCGCCCGTGCGATAGCGATACAGGCCGCTGGCCGTCGTGGCGATGACTTCATAGACCGAGCGGGCGGTCAGCTCGTTCTCGAGGTGAAGCTGTCCTTCCCGTTCGAATTCGAAGAAACCAGACTCCGTCAGAACGGGACGATCGTCGAGGTCGGGGACCGTCACGACGGTCTCCGTCGACAACAATCCCTTCGGCTGCAGATGCGCATGCGGCAGCCGCGCTGCCACGGCATCCGCGAACGGCTGTGAGGCGGCAGCGGCCCAGCAGCTCACGACTTTCAGCCGTGGCCAGAGCTCTCGCGGGTCGCCGATGCCATCGATGAGACCGATAAGAAACGTCGGACTCCAGACCGAGATGAGCTCCAGATCGCGCGCCGCTGCGAGATGACGCAGGGTCTCGAAACGCCAGCGCGCGACGTCGGTGATCGTGGCCACGTCTAACGGCACGGCCGTCACCTCCGCGAGCACCGCGGCGCCAATCGCGCCGAGGTACGCGCCGTCCGCGAGGCCGATCGGAATGCCGCCGATCGATTCGGGCTGGCGTGTGGCCGGGCTGATCGCGAAATACCCTCGTCCGGTGATGCCGTGGGTCTCAACAAGCGCCTTGAGCCATGGCACCACGGCGCGCTGAAAGTCGCAAAGGCCCTCGGCAGAGTACGGAATGAGCTTCGTCGCTCCGGTGCTCCCTCCGGTGCGCTCGAAAGCGACGGGAGATCCCGCGAAGAGCACGTCGCGCTCGCCATCGCGAATGCGGTCGAGCCACGGCGTCAGCTCCTCATAGGAGACGACCGGCAGCCGCTCGCGGAAGTCGCTCCTCGTCCGCGGTGAGCTGTACGCGCGCAGGTACGCCGTTTGCGCGTTTCGGCCGAGCATCGGCTCGAGCCACGGCGCGGGTGGCGCGTTGGGTAACGCGGACGACAGTCGACCCCAGGGGTGCTCGGGTCGGAGCGCTTCGCGCACGCCATTGTGACTAGTTTGCATTTCTCACAACCTGATTGAACTTCCGCGCCTGCCCCCGCAAGTCATGGACCGATGTGGCACAGACACTCTTGTCTGTGCCCCGGCCGAAGCCGCCCGGCCCTAAGGGCTTGCGATCTTGAGTCGTGGCGAGACCCCGCACAGACAAGAGTGTCTGTGCCACATCGATCCCTGCTCGTTGCCACCTCTCTGACCTATCGCGCAGACAAGGCTGCGGGCAATTCCACTCGTCGCATGAGTGACGCGGCCTACCCTCCATCGAACCCTTTCTGGAACAGCTTCAGCGTGAGCGGTTTCATGTTCTTCGAATCCACTTCACAGAGGCATACGAGCTCATGGCCCTGTTGAAATCCTGGATTGCGCTGGAGGAAGAATCGTACCTCTTCCCTCTCCAGATCCTTCGGTGAAGGGACGGCGATGTCGGGCTTGAGATGGCCGCGAGAGCGTTTGAGCTCCACCACGCCGGTGGCCGGGTTGTAGTCCTCAGGAAACATCTCCTGGGCCAGAGCGTCGGCGAGCGCCCTGAGATCGGTGCGCTCCATGCTCCAGTGAGGATGGAACGACTTGCTGAAGAGCGGGAGGTATCGAAAGGTGCGATGCCCCTTGACGAGCAGCAGCCAGTACAGCGGCACCTCGGGACGTTCGCGCCGGAGACTGCCCAGCCGGCTGATCCAGTCGAAGGCCAGAGCCTGCTGCCCCCAATGTGCCCGATCGACGACGGTGTCGCCGGAGTAGACGACCCGAACGGGCCCTTCATGCCAATCGTGCTCGTAGACCAGCATGGTCGTGAATCCGACCAGACGCCCCTCGTCGCGTACGAGCAGGACCTCGTCCTTCTTCGTGAGGTCTTCGAGAAAGAGAGCCTCACTCGATCCGTCGTAGCTTCCGAGGTAGAGGCTCGCCATCTCCTTTCTAAGCGAATCGCTCAGCGCGGAAACGGCGGCGAATGCGGTCGAGTACTGGCCCATACGGGCAGGTGCGGAGATTGAAACGAAGGTATCACGGGCCGCCGCCGAGGAGAAGTGAGACCAAGCGCGCCGTCATGCGAGGGTTCAACCGCAAATCGACTCACCGCAGCCCGTCCGCAACGTACAAATCATTCAACATCCGCAGCGCATCGTAGGCGTAGGCGGAGCCGTCGGGGGTGATGCAGATGGGGGCGATCTTGTAGACGCCGGCGGGGTCGGTAGGTGAGAACTGCTTCCAGGGCTGGCGCGCGCCCGTGGCCAGAGCCACGCGGGTGACCTGCGCGGGGAGGGCGGTGGGGCGGAAGACGAAGAGCGACGCGCTGTCGGCCGACCAGGCGATGGGCACCTCGCCGGCCTCGATGCCTGGGACGATCGACGGCTCGGCGTGCTCATCGATCGGGTACAGCGCGATCGTCTGCTGCTTGGTCATCCCGGCGACGTAGTGGCCGTCGGGAGAGACAGCGAACGGCCGGTAGGCATCGCCCCAGATATCCTCCGGCGAGACCGGTTTCACCGATTCGTCGAGCGTGTCGATCACGAGGAGCTGGTATCCCTTTTTCGGCAGCGCCCCGGCCACGACGACGCGCCGCCCGTCCGGCAGCCAGATCGCGCCGAGGTCGAAGGCACCGTCGGTCTTGAGCTCGCGCGCCTCGCCGCTTCCGGTCGGGATGACGACGAGCTTCGCGCCGGCGTGCCCGAGGACGTACTTCCCGTCCGGCGAGATCGCGTCGCCGAAGCCGTCGCCGATGCTCACCGGAGTCGGCGCGTCGAGACGGCGGAGGTACATGGCGCTGGCCGCGCCTCCGCCCTCGCGGGGCTCGTTGAAGAGAATCGTCTTCCCGTCGCGCGAGAGGTCGGCCAGGATCGACCAGTCGAGCCATGACAGATCGCGTTCGGTCGATTCGCCGGGCGCCTGCACCTCCAGCGCCGCGCGCCACATCCCGTTCGACAGCAACACGTGCCGGGCCGACATGTCGTAGAGCTTCATCGAGCCGGTGAGCCGATTCACGAGCCGCGACTCACCGGTGTCGACGTTCACCGCATAAAGTGCCGGCGGCTCGGCGGTGTCGGTGGCAGTGATCCAGATCTCCTTGCCGCCGGGCGCCCAGGCCAGGCCAGTGGCGCCGTGTCCCCATCCGCGCGCCACCGAGACGGGCTTGGCCGCCTTCGGATCGAGGATGGCCACGTCGTTCTTGCCCGTGTAGGACTCGATGAAGGCGATCCGGCCGTCCTGCGACACGCGCACATCGCGCAGCGCGTGCGGTGTTTCGTATCGCACCCGGCCGATCGGCGACTCGATGCGGAACGTTCCATTGCCGCCGCGGATCACGGTCAGGTCCGTACCGTTCGGAGACCAGTCCGCCTGGAGCACCTGCTCGGCGACTTCGCGCGGCGTGCCGCCCGCGAGCGGTATCCGCGCCAGCGTACCGAGGCCGGTGAGCCGGTCGCGGCGCAGGAGCACCGCCAGCTCCGTCGACTTCGAGACCGCGAGGACGTCAGCATCCTTCACGCCGAGCGGCCTCGCCTCCGGGCTGTGCCGGTTTGCCACGAAGATCTCGGACGGGTTGCCGTCCCATGCCGCGCTGTAGACGATCGAATCGCCGTCGGGGCCGAACCGGGCGGAACGCACTTCGCCGCGGCGGAACGTCATCCGGTGGAAGACGACCTCGGGTGGGGCTGCTTCCTTAAGTTGGCGGGTGGCGAGATACCAGCCTCCGAAGGCCGCACCGCCGATGGCGACCAGGAAAAGCAACGTGAGCAGGAACGGCGAGACGCGCCGCGGCCGTGGCACGGCGAGCGTCGGATGGGACCGTGCCGGAATGCGCGTCGTTGCCGGCATCGCCGAAGTGGCCGGGCGGATGCCGGTCGCCGAGGTTCGGCGTGGCTCCGAGTCGGACGGCACGCGCATCGTCGTCGAATGCGCGCCGAGCTGCGCCGACACGGGAGCGGAAACGTTCGAGAACGTACCGCCAGGAGCCGGCATCGCAGACATGGTCTCGAGGTTGAAGGCGAGGTCGCGCGCCGATTGAAAGCGCAGCTCGCGGTCCTTCTCGAGACAGCGCCGCGTGAGCCGCTCCAGCGCCGGCGGCACATTCGGCAGCGACTCGGCCAGATCGGGCGGATCCTCCTTCAGGATCGCGCTCAGCGTCTCGATCGACGAGCTGCGCTTGAAGGCGCGCATGCCGGTCAGCATCTCGTAGAGGATCGCGCCGAAGGCGAAGATGTCCGAACGGGTGTCGACCTTCTCGCCGCGCACCTGCTCGGGCGACATGTAGCCGACCGTGCCGAGGACCATGCCCGGTTCTGTGGCCGCCTGCGCGAACAGGCCGCCCTCGTCCGACTTCGCGCTCAGTTTGGCGATGCCGAAGTCGAGGATCTTGGCCCGGCCGTCGCGTGTGAGAAAGATGTTGTCCGGCTTGAGGTCGCGGTGGATCACACCTTTCTCGTGAGCGGCGGCAAGCCCGTTCGCGACCTGCAGGGCCGCGTCTACAGCGCGTCGTATCGCCAGCGGGCCGCGCTCGAGCCGCTCGCGCAGCGTCTCCCCTTCCAGCAGCTCGCTGACGATGTACGCGGTGCCGTTCTCGTTGCCGACGTCGTAGATCGTCAGCAGGTTGGGGTGGTTCAGCATCCCGGTGGCGCGTGCCTCCTGCTCGAAGCGCTGTACCCGCTCCTGATCGCTCAGCGTAAGCGCGGTGAGGATTTTCACGGCCACATCGCGGCCCAACCGCGTGTCCTTGGCGCGATACACCTCGCCCATGCCTCCCTCGCCAAGAAGGCTCACGATCCGATAGGGACCGAGCATCGAGTCAGGCTGAAGCATTGATTGCTGGAATGGTAGCAGCGCGGTCGGGCGTTGAGCCCGAATAACTTCTCCGTTCCAATGCTCAATCTATTCAGGGTGTACTGGCCGACGTGTGTCTTGTTGCTGCTGGCATCCGCCGCCTCGGCGACGACGATCGTGCTGCCGACTGACGATCAGCTCATCCGCAAGTCGCCCGTCATCGTCGAAGGGAACGTCATCAGCTCGATGCCGGTGCTGCGCGGCCAGGGAATCTGGACGGAGACGAAACTCGCTGTCGACCGGACGCTCAAAGGTGATGCCGCGGGCGAGCTGACCATCCGCGAGGTGGGCGGTGAGATCGACGGCCGCATCACCAGGATTTTCGGCGCTCCGGTCTACACGCCGGGCGAGCGGGTCATGGCCTTTCTTACGCCGACACCCCGCGGCGACTACCAGACCATCGACCTCTTCATCGGCAGATTCAGCGAACAGAACGCCGCCAACGGCCGGCGCCTGCTGGTGCGCGACGACGCAGCGGGCGATGTAGCGCTTCTCGACGCTTCGTTTCGGCCGATTGTCTCGAAGAATGTGCAGCGCGACGCCACGGCCTTCGAGTTGTACGTTACCGACCGGGTTGCCGGCCGCGATTCCGACGATAACTACGGTGTCGCCAATCCGGTGCTGCAGCGCGATCTCGCACCCGCCGCATCGAGCACCGGCGGCCGCGTCGTCAAACCCGAGTTCGCGCTTATCTCCGAGGGGACCGTTTATCGCTGGAGCGCCTTCGACAACGGCGGCAGCGCGAAGTGGTACAGCTTCGGGACGCAGCCGGGATACAACGGCGGCGGCTTGACCGAAATCCAGGAGGGGATGAGCGCCTGGGACAGCTACAGCGCCGCGAAGATCAGCTACGTCTACTCCGGTTCCCGGACCGGTACGCCGGGCGGTCTCTCCGCTCCGAACGGTGTCAACGAGATCCTCTTCAACGATCCGCTGCAGGAGATCGCCGGAACATTCGATCCCTCGACCGGTGGTGTGGTCGGGGAGGGGGGCTTCAACGGCGTCTCCGGCACGGTGAATTGGACCGCACCGTTCAACGCCGATGGCACGCACACAGTGCAGACCTACAAGGCGTACGTGATCAGCGAGGGCAACCTGACGA
Source organism: Thermoanaerobaculia bacterium (assembly GCA_035482045.1). Taxonomy (GTDB): domain Bacteria; phylum Acidobacteriota; class Thermoanaerobaculia; order Gp7-AA8; family Gp7-AA8; genus JADGNZ01. Next base: position 64,800 of record DATHRD010000058.1, on the reverse strand, counting down.
TTCAGGACGGCGTGACGCCGCAGGCCGGCATCGACAGCGCGACGCTGGCCGAGATCGTGGCGCACGAGTTCGGCCACACGCTCGGTTTCGGACACAGTACCGATCCCGCGGCGCTCATGTACCCGACCATCAGCGGCCTCGGCCCAAGCCTTCGTGCGGACGATCAACTCGCGGCGCGCTGGCTCTATCCGAATGGCAACGGCTCGCAGCCTCCACCGGTTCCGGCCGCCCCGACATCGCTGTCTGCCACACCCTCTGGATCGACGATCAACCTCACCTGGAACGACAATGCCACGAACGAGAGCGGCTACCGCGCCTATCTGGCCAGCGGCAACGGCGCGTTCAGCCGCTTATCGCCCGATCTCGCGGCCGGCAGCCAGGCCGCTTCGATCTCGAGCCTGCCGGCCGGCACGTACCGTGTCTATGTCGTCGCCTTCAATGCCTCGGGTGAGTCGGCGCCCTCGAACACGGTCAGTGCGTTCGTGGCGGGATCGGTGACGGCATCGTTCGTCGTCACCCCCTCGGCCGGACTTGCGGGCTCGACGACATTCGTTTGCACCGACACGTCGAATGGCGCGACCGCCTGGCAGTGGAACTTCGGCGACGGCGCCACGTCATCGCTACAGAATCCGTCACACGTCTACGCCGCTCCGGGGGCGTACACGATTCAACTGACCGCCAGCGGAAGCGCCGGCCAGTCGTTCACGTCCCGCACCGTCTCGGTCACTTCCGGCGTCGCCGCCGACTTCTTCTACACGCCGGCGAATCCGACGACGCAACAGAACATCAGTTTCACCGATCGTTCGTCGGGCAACGTCGTCACATGGCTATGGACGTTCGGCGATGGCTCAACATCGACAGTGAAGAACCCGGTCAAGCGCTTCACCTCGGCCGGCAACTATCCGGTCACGCTGACCGTGACGACCCCGTCCGGTCTCACATCCATCGCGTCACAGACCGTCGCCGTCATCACCGCCACGCCGGGAGGGGTGCCAGTCTCCGCGGCCTTCGACATGACGCCATCGTCGCCGTCGGTTCACACGAATGTGACCTTCACTGATCGTTCCACCGGTTCGCCGACGTCATGGCAGTGGAGCTTCGGCGACGGATCGACGTCGTCGTCGCAGAATCCGTCGCACGCGTACGCGTCGCCGGGCCTGTTCACGGTCGCGTTGACGGTCGCCAACGCCTCATCTTCGTCCACGACATCGCACGTGATCACCGTCATCGTCCCGACGGTGTACCGCTCGCTCGTCTCGGCCGCCGCGCAGACGAACGGCATCGGCGGATCGGTCTGGCGCACCGAGCTGACTCTCTTCAACGGGGGGAGCGAGGCGGCCAGCGGCCAGTTCACATTCATCCCCGGCGGAGGCGGGACGGTGATCACCTATCCCCTTTTCCTCAACGCCAATCAGTCGGTGACCTTCACAAATGCGCTCAATGATCTCTTTGGCCTCTCCGCCGGCTCCGGTGCAATCGCCATCGAGGCGTCGAGCGCGGCGTCGACGCCGGCCATCCGCGTGACGAGCCGCACCTTCACGACAGGCTCGGCCGGCACCTACGGCCAGTCCGTCCCCAACGTCATCAGCGACGACTTGACGGCGACGCTCCTGATGACCGGCCTGGAGTCGGACGCGAATTTCCGCACCAACGTCGGACTTGTCAACCGCGGCCCCGCACCGGTCGGCGCCGGCCTGACGCTCTACGACACGAACGGGAACGTGATCGCCACCACCGCATTGACGTTGCCCGGGAACAGCTTCCAGCAATCGTCGCTAGGATCATTTTTTCCGACCGTGAACGGCCAGTCCTACGCCGCCCTCTCGATGCGCGTCGACGCCGCGACGGCGAACGCCGTCAGCGCGTACGGCTCGGTGATCGACAACCGTACGCAGGATCCCGTCTACATCCAGGCCGTCCCCGCGCCGGTCGTTTCGGAGCTGACGATCCCCGCGGTCGGCCGCGCGCCCGGCATCGCCGGTACGTTCTGGCGCAGTGACATCACGCTCTTCAATCCCGGCCTGGCCACAATGACGATCAGGCTCCGCTACCTTGCCGCCGGTCAGGACAATCGCAACGCGGTGTCGAGCAGCGTGACGCTGCCGCCGTCGCGCACGCTCGTCATTCCCGACATCGCCCAGGTCATGGGTGTCTCCTCCGGCAGCGGCGCACTGCAGGTGTCGTGGACCACCACCTCCGGCCCGATCGTGGCCAGCCGCACCTACACCACTGCCGAGGGCGGCGGAACATACGGTCAGTCAATCGATCCGGTGACGTCGTTTGCGAACGACTCGATCGTGCCGGGCCTTCGCTCCGATTCGTCGTTCCGCTCGAACGTCGGCTTCGTCAACGGCAGCGATGCCGCGATCACCGTAACGACGACGCTGCTGTCCGCCGACGGAACCGTGATCGGCACGGCGCAGGTCAGCCTCGCCCCTCGCTCGCAGGTGCAGTACGCGGTCGGAGCTCTCTTCCCCAGTGCCGACACGCCGCACGCCGGAACGCTGACGCTTCTCGCACACACGGACGACGCGCCGGCGCTATTCGCGTATGGGTCGATCGTCGATAACGGGTCAGGGGATCCGGTGTTCTTCGGGGGGAGGTAGGGTTTCGCTTCCAGACGTCGTCGCTGCCGGCTTCCCATCGATCACGACAACCTGTATACGTGATCGGCGGAACGCGGTATGACGGACGACAAGAAGGTCATCATTTTCGCCGGACCAAACGGCGCTGGGAAGACCACCTTCGCGTGGACGTTTCTGCCTGCCGAGGCGGGAGTTCCGGTCTTTGTCAACGCGGATCTGATCGCCGCCGGCTTGTCGCCGTTCGATCCCTACGCGGCCGCCTTTCGCGCCGGCCGGATGATGCTGGCGGAGATCGACCGTCATGCCGCGGCCGGACGGAGCTTCGCCTTCGAGACAACCCTGTCGGGGCACACATACTTGCGTCGCATCGATTCCTGGCGCGCGCAAGGCTTCACGGTAAAGTTGATCTTTCTCTCGCTCGACTCGGTTGAAGAAGCGATTTCCCGCGTGATGACTCGCGCGCGTCAGGGAGGACACAGCGTTCCTCCGGACGTCATTCGAAGGAGATTCGATAGCGGTATGCGAAACTTTCTCGATGTCTACCGGCGGCGCGTCGACTATTGGCAGTGGTTCGAGAACAGCATATGGCCGCCACGGCTGCTGGAGGAGGGGAACAATCGATGAAGAGCACACTGGAATCGAAGCTGCCTGACGCCGATATGCAGGCCGCACCCCGAGCGTTGCGACGCGCCGCGGATCATGCGCGCGAGATTGCCCGGAAAACCGGGACCAAACTGGTGATCGTTCGCGATGGTGTGCTCATGGAGGTTGATCCTGACGACGTCAGTCTCGACGAAGAGAAGGGCGAGCCGGATGAGTGAATGCGATGAAGATGTCGAGGCCGCGTGGGATGAGGAAATCGAGCGGCGCGTGCGGCAGATCGAAAGCGACGAAGTGAAGACGATCCCCTGGGAAGAGGTGCGCGCGAAAGCATACGCCCGCCTGAGCGATCGTTAGCGCGGGATTCCCGCCCAGCGAGCTTCGGAGTGTTCGTGGACTTGCTTCCAGACCCTGCGAGATCGGCAGACGGGACGCCCGCAGTCCAGGAAGGCGTGGCGCAACGCCGGTGTCGATAGTCTTCGGCCTCATTGTCGGTTGTGGCGCAGCGCTGGGAGCGCGGGCGTCCCGCCCGCCGAGCTCGCGAAACCTGTGACGAAGCCCCGACGCGCACGCACCCGTCCGCGAACACCGACAAAAATGCGCGTCGAGGAAGCGATGCCTCGTTTCCCACCAGTTTTGGTATGCGTTGCAGCCTGGAGAGGTCAGCAACCCGCTGTCACAACCCGAGCCATGGGGACGCAAACATAAGGGGAATAACGGCTTACGGGAGCATTGGAGAGGCTGTCACCAACACCCGCTGGCCAGCTGCAACGCTTCACTCGCCGACTACAACGTTGTAGTCGGCGACTACAACGTTCCGATGACCTCAACGGCACGTTGCGATGAGGGGGATACAACGTTCCGATGGCCTCAACGGAACGTTGCGATCGGACGACTGGAAGGTTGCAGTGCGACGCCTGGAACGTCCTCTGCGGGCACCTTGAATTCCGTGAAGCGGCTCGAATCTCGCGCTGGCCGCCCCAGGAGAGCAGGCGTCCCGCCTGCTCCCGCCGGGCGTCCCTGCCCGGCGGTGGATCGTGACGAGGGAACGAATCGAACCTGAGAACGCTAGCGTGAACGTTGATTCGGCTACGTTCACTACGATCGCCGAGCCATCCGTCCCCTTCGCGCGCGTTCGACGACGTACAATCCGCGCCGGAGGTACGGCCGTGCGTCGCTTTTTCTTCGTCATTTTTGTTCTGGCACTGACGGTTGCCGCGCACGCGGCCTCCTACGAAGCGCGTTCGTTGCAACACGCAGTGACGGTCGACGTGGTCCCACTGGAGGGCATCGACGTTCGCTACGACTTGAAGATCACGGACCTTGCCACAGGCGAGGTGCTGGCTTCACCGCAGTTGACGGCAAAGCGGGGACTACTCGCGGCGACACAGCTCGATGTGCGCGATCTGCACCTGCGCGTCGAGGTCGGTGACACGGGCCGCCTGATTGCCAACGTCGAGATCGAGAAGGGCCAGGAAATCATTGACCTGATTCAGGTCTCCTGGTCGACGGGGCCACAGAAGGCAATCACGAGAACGGACGCCGGTGTGCTACGGGTGGGAGGCGACGTCAAGGCCCCGGTCGTTATGCATCGCCCGGACCCTGTGTACCCAGAAGATGCTCGCAAAGCGCGCGTGAGCGGTATCGTGACTGTCGAAGCGATCGTGACTCGTGACGGCGTCGTGAAAAGCGTCTCGGTGCTCAAGCACCTGCCACGAGGTCTCGATGAAGCCGCAGTCGACGCTGTGAAGCAATGGACCTTCAAGCCGGGAACCCTCGACGGACAGCCGGTGGAAGTCGCCTTTGATCTCATGATCAACTTCAGGCTTTAGACGCCTCCACCACCACCGCGTTGAGCCCGGTATCATGGCGCGCATGCGAAATGAGAACGACGGCGGCGGAGTCAATCGGAGACACTTCCTGGAGCTGGCGGCGCTCGGTTCGGCGCTGGCGCTGGCAAAGCCACTGAGCGCGGCCGCGCAGACGGCCGCGGTGACCCCGGATCTCGAGGAGATCACGCTCGACGGCTTGCAGGATGGGATGAAGAGCGGGCGCTGGACGGCGCGCTCGATCGCCGAGGGATACCTCGGCAGGATCGAGGCCATCGATAAACACGGACCAGCCATCAACGCCATCATCGAGCTCAATCCCGAGGCGCTGGCTATCGCCGACGCCATGGACCGCGAGCGGAAGGCCGGTCACGTCCGCGGGCTGATGCACGGCATTCCGGTCGTCATCAAAGACAACATCGACACAGCCGATCGGATGGCCACCTCGGCCGGCTCGCTGGCACTGGCGGAGAACCACGCCGCGCGCGACGCCTTCGTGGTGTCGCGCCTGCGCGAGGCCGGGGCGGTGATCCTCGGCAAGACCAATCTCAGCGAATGGGCGAACTTCCGGTCGACGCACTCGACGAGCGGCTGGAGCGGCCGCGGCGGGCTGACGCACAATCCCTACGTGCTCGATCGCAATGCCTGCGGATCGAGCTCCGGCACCGGCGCGGCGGTCTCGGCGAACCTGGCAGCGATCGGCATCGGCACGGAGACCGACGGCTCGGTGGTCTGTCCCTCCTCGGCGTCGGGCCTCGTCGGTATCAAGCCGACGCTCGGTCTCATCAGCCGCGCCGGCATCATCCCCATCGCCCACAGCCAGGACACGTCCGGTCCGATGGCCCGTACCGTTCGCGACGCGGCCATCCTCCTCGGCATCCTGACCGGCGCCGACGAGCGCGATCCGATCACGCAGGCCAGCCGTACGAAGGGACATGCCGACTACACGCGCTTCCTCGATGCCGGCGGCCTCAAAGGGGCGCGCATCGGCGTGGCCCGGCAGTATTTCGGTTTCAACGACGCCACGGACCGGTTGATGAAGGATGCCATCGAGTTGATCAAGAGCCTGGGCGCGACGATCGTCGATCCTGCCGACATCAAGACGAACGGCAAGTTCGACGCGACCGAGAACGACGTGCTGCAGTACGAGTTCAAGACCGACATCAACAAGTACCTGGCCGATGCCCCCGCGGCCGTGAAGAGCCGCACGCTGGCGGACCTGATCAAATTCAACGAAGAGCATCGCGCCCAGGAGATGCCGTACTTCGGCCAGGAGATCTTCGAGCAGTCGGAGAAACGCGGGCCGCTGACGGAGAAGAAGTACCGCGACGCGCTTGCGAAGAACCATCGCCTGTCGCGCACCGAGGGGATCGACGCCACGCTGGCGAAACACAAGGTCGACGCCATCATCGCCCCGACCGGCGGCCCGGTCTGGGCCACGGATCTGGTGACCGGCGACCATTTCACGGGCGGCTATTCATCCGCCTCGGCGGTGGCGGGATATCCGCACATCACTCTGCCGGCAGGGTTGGCGTTCGGCCTGCCGGTCGGCATCTCGTTCTTCGCCGGCGCGTGGAGCGAGCCGGCGTTGATCAAGTACGCGTATGCGTTCGAGCAGGCGGCGAAGGCGCGGCAGAAGCCGAGGTTCCTGGCGACGGCGGTGTAGGTGACGGAGCCGCCGGCGAGACGCCAGCGCTCCGGCCGCGAGCTAAGGCACGGGACAAGTCCCGTGCATCATCTGCCAGAAGAACGAGGCGGCGATGAGGACGATAAAGGCGACGTAGAAGGGGAGGAGGCGGCGTCTCACGTCAGTTCAACACCCGGAAGGGATGTCACGAATTCCGCGCCGAAGAATTTGGCTGGGGTGAAGCTGCCCGGCCGTTTCGGCGAAGCCAGCAGCCGTTCGACGGCGGCGAGTGCGCTGATCACGGTGAAGGCGTAGCCCTCCGGGGTAGTCATGGTCATCGTGACATCAGACTTGCCATCGGTGACGCGGCCCCACAGGTAAGTCCGTCCGCTGGCGCGCTGCTCGGCGCCTGGGCCGGTACGGCGATTCACGAAGGCCTGGAGCAGGCGTTTGATCGGGGTGATGCCCAGGATCGGCAGGATTGAGCGGATGCGCCGCATCCGGGCGACCGACTTCGGCGAGGCTGCGGTGTAGACGCGGATGTTCGGGATGCCGGTGGTGTGAAAGGCGGTGGAAACGTCGCCCCAGGGGATGGTCATGGCCATCCGCGGGCCGCAAGAGAACGGGATCTCGCGCATGGCATACGCTGGCGGGACGCGAATGATCCTGCCGTCACGGCGGATGGCGCCCCCTTCGCCGATGCCTTCGATCATCGTCTTGAGCGTTCCGCGGCTGAGCTCCGCGCCAGGTGAGTAGAACGCCAGCTCGAGCTCGGTGGCACCGGGGAGGCGCGCGGCCAGCATGGCGGCCAGGCAGTCGGTGGGGACGACGTCGAAGCCGACGCCAGGGATGACGGTGACGCCGCCTCGTACGGCGGCATCGTTCATGGCCATGATCGCTTCGAAGACAGCGATCTCGCCGGTGATGTCGAGATAGTGCGCGCCCGCGTCGATGCAGGCCCGCACCATCGGCGCGCTTGTGTGGACGAACGGACCGGCGCAGTGGAGGACGGCATCGACGCCGGCGAGGTTGGGCTGGTCAAGCGGAAAGGCGCGCGCTTCCAGCCCGAGGTCTTTCGCCAGCGGCGCGAGTCTTTCCGCGCTGCGTCCGGAGAGAATCGGCCGGAGTCCCCGCCGGACAGCCTCGCGCGCGATCAGTTCGCCGGTGTACCCGTTGGCGCCGTAGATCAAGAAGGTCACGCGCCATTATTGCGCTTCGCGCGTTGTCGGTTGTCGGTTATCGGTTGTCCGTTATTCAGTTGACGTCGCGCGTTCTGCTCACGACGAAGCGATGCGAGGTGCAGCACGCCGGAGGCGTTCCGTAGATTATCCGGTGGCAAGCGCCCAAGGACGCGCCGCCACCGGCTACGGATCTGACAGTACGCGAACCCCGGGTGCCGGAAGGCTCGGCGTATCGACACCGCGAGCACCGTCCGCGACCCTTCCAGGGTCGGTGATGACGTCGATCCCTAACCGGTGGCGGCGCGCCTTCGGCGCTTGCCACCGGCTAATCTACGCCACGCCTCCGGCGTGCAAATGCGCGCGAGTGCCACATCAACCGATCCGACAGCCAACCGACAACGCGCGAAGCGCAGACAACGCGCCGAAGGCGCCGCTACTCCAGACTCGCCACCACGTGATGCGGATGGTTCATCGTCTCGCTGAGCTTCGTCATCGATACGACGACGCGGACGATCGTCGTATCGCTGTGGTCGTGGGCGAAGACGAGCAGGGCCACGCGGTCCTTGTCGACGGGGTGGGCGTAGATCAGCGTCGTCTCGCCGGTGCGGTTCGAGCGCGTCTGCACGAGAGGCTGCATCGGCTCCCCGGCGTTTCGGCGGACGATCTCGGCCAAGCCCTGGAGATCGTCGAAATGGGCATGTTCGAACGTCGCCAGTTGCACATCCGATACGCCGCCCGGCCGGGTCATCCAGAGGGCGAAACGGACCAGGCCGAAGAGCGGGATGTAGGTGTGGTGGACCTGATAGCGCGACTCGACGGCGCGAACGATGTCGTCGAAATTCGCGCGCGCCGGCGTGGCGCCAAGGGCGAAGACGCTCATGATCGCGACAAACAGAACCACGCGGCGGCGGTCATTCATGATGATCTTCCTTCTTCCCATGCTTGTCCTTGAGATCGCGGGAGATGTGCGGGATGCCGAACTGACCTTCCAGGCCGGCCAGTTTCTCGATATCGACCGGCCCGACGATGTTTACGACGGTGAACTCTTTAGGTTCTGCCGAGATGATCAGAAGTCCGGCCACGGCATCGCCGCGCGTGTCGACGTAGATATCGACGTCTTCCTTCGTGCGGCTGGCCACTTTGACGATCTTCTTCCACGTCGGTCCAAGCTGTGTGCGGATGCGCTCGGCCTGCGTTTTGTCGTATTCGCCTTCGTGCTCGAACTCGTAGCTGCGAACGTAGATGCCGGTAAGGCCGTTGATCATCTCCTTGGCAACGCGCTCGTCGGCGTCGGTGCTGGAGAGGAACTTGCCGGCCAGGCGGAGCATGGGTCCGTCGAGGGTGACGTCGACGGTTTCCGTGGCTTTCGCGGCCATGTCGGGAAGATCGAGATTGAGTCGGGTGCCCTGCGCCGCTGCGGTGAACGGAACGGCGGCGCTGGCGATGATGGTGAGCATCAAACTGATGAGGAAACGGGTCATGGTTGGTCCTTTCATGGTTGTCAGTCGTGTGCGACGGCGCGCTGGGCCACGCGCATCTTGGCGCTGGCGATATGAAGCGCGGTCATGAGCTCGCGGCGCGCGTGCTCGCCTTCGGTGCGGCGGTGCTCGATGATCTGATGCGCGGTCAGACCGCCAAGGGCCACGGTGAGTGCTACAGCCGCGGCGAGACGCCGCAGGGTTGATGCGGCCGGCCAGTGCCAGTGCCGCGGTGCGTTTGCGTCGCCGAGGCGGGCCACGACCCGGCCGGCGAAACCGTCCGGCGCGGACGTCCGCGCCAGCACTCGATTCAATTCGTGGTCGAGGTTCATGATGTCACTCCCAGCCATTCCCGAAGCGCCGACAGGCCGCGCCGGAGATGACTCTTGACGGTGTTGAGCGGGATATCCAGGACCGCTCCGATCTCGGAGGGCTCGAGCCCCTCCTGGTAGCGCATGGTGATGGCCAGCCGTTGCGGTGCCGGCAGACGCTGCAGCATCTGCCGTACCTTCCGGCCGAGGAGTGGATCGGATTCGTCGGCGTGACCGGCCACGTCCGAGGCCTCGTCGAGCGTGACGATACGCCAGCGTCCGCGCCGCGATTCGTCGATGCAGCGGTTGGCGGTCACGCGCCGCAGCCAGAACGTGAGATGTGCCGCCGACTCGATCTCACCGAGCGTCCGGTACAACTGCAGGAATACCTCCTGGGCGATCTCCTCGGCGCGGTCACGGTCGTGGAGGAAGGTCCATGCGATGCTGAAGACCATGTCCTGGTGTTCGCGAATCAGCCCCGCGAACGACTCATGATCGCCGGCCGCGGCCCGTTGCAGCGTCGTATCCAGGGTGCCGAAGAGGAGTGGGGCGGTGGCGCTCATCTGAGGCTATATACGGGGGAAAGGGTCGAGCGAATGCAAGGGGGTAGAATATGAATCTGTCAGGAGCACGGACAGGAGTGTCTGTGCCATGCCACAAACGCTGCCTTGATGTGACACAGAACAGACACTTTGTCGGTAGTGGGTCAGTTTGAGGGATCGGTGGTGACAAGTTTGCGGGACGGCCCGCGACATGGAGGTCCGGATCGGCAGATTCAGATTTCGGGGATCTCGATGAGGAGTCCAGGGTCCGTCTCGACGGCCTGCACGCGTTCGTTATAGATCCTGAGCAGTTCGCGAATCTGCTCCCGTACGCCATCCCGAGCGAATCCTGCCAGTTCTTCAACGTTCTGGCCCACGAACGTCTCCACGTCGGCGATGCCAAGACGGTCGTGGAGTCCGGCAATTTCTGCAAGCTGCCTGGTCGCCTCCAACCGCCCGGAAGGCACGATAAGCAACGCGCGATGACCAGCTCGCAGGTTCGCCCTGCATCGTTCGAGCAGTTGCTCCATCGGAGCGACCGTAACATGCATGGCGGTATCGCCGATGAAGAAATCGCCAGGCCGGCCGAGTTGCTGATCCGCGGTCGTGTACGAGTGATTGGGGATGTCATGGGCGGGATATCGCAGCGCGAGCTTTGCGCCGACTAAATGCTGAGCGACGGCGCCGGCGATGTTTTTCTGTGCTGCTGCGGCGAGAATATCTGCCACGATGTCCGCAGTCGGTTTTGTGAGACTTATCTCGACAGACAAGCGGCTGCGGTTGAGGTAGTGGATCGTAGCGCGCTCCGCCAATCGGCGTTGGAGTTCTTCCGCAATCGATTTCCGCTCGTCCGCCGTCAATTCTCCCATATGTGGAACTTCGTTGAGCTTCGCGCTCAGGCTCTCCGCGAAAGTTCGAGCGCCGCGCGACGTACGACCACCTTCACGAGAGAAGACGCGGTTCTCGCCGAAGCGCGAGAGAATACGCGCGACGGTCGTACCATTCAGCGAGCGGACTTGACCCCCGGCAGTGAGATAGTGTTCCGGCAGGAGCGGGAAATGTTCCGCGAAAAAGTCCAGCACGACCAGGCCGGTACCGATGGCAGTCCGTGGTGGTTCGCCGCCACGTCGGGGCCGCAGCGATGCGTACCAGTCGTTGAAAGCGAGGATGGAGTTATCCATCGTTTCATCGAATTGGCGTGTCACGGTTCACGAATTTTCTCACATATCACACCATATCCGAGTATGATTTAACATCAATCTTTTAGCTGCACTTTCGAGGGGCGATGACTCAGCTCTCACTTAAAAAAGAACCGCAGCTTCTTGATACTCAGGCTTGGAGCGGATCGTTCAACGGTCGCGAAAGCACGCTCCAGCAGCTATCCCCGTACGTTGGAAAACTCAAGTCTGGCATGGCTCGCTCGCTCATCGAGGTTTTTTCTGAGCCTGGCGATGTGGTGCTCGACCCATTCTGCGGATCGGGCGTCGTCCCGCTAGAAGCCTTACTTGCCGGCCGCGTCGCGTACGCGAACGACTTGAGCCCGTACGCCGCACTCCTGACGCGTGGCAAGCTGGAAGCGCCGGCTACATCCCGCACGGCCATGCGTCACGCCGAGGAAGTGATCGCTGCTATCGAGCGCGATGCACCCCACGCCGACGTTTCGCAAGTGCCGCAGTGGATTCTAGAGTTCTTTCACCAGGACACGATGCGCGAGATAGTCTCCGCGTTCGATGTGTTGCGCGCGCGACGCGATTCGTTCCTGACGGCGTGCATGATGGGTATTCTCCAGCACGTGCGCCCAGGGTTCCTCTCGTATCCGGCGAGCCATCTTGTCCCCTACCTGCGAAAGGCAAAGTACCCGCCTGACGTTTTCCCGGAGATGTACCGCTATCGCGACGTGCGCACGCGCCTCCTCGCAAAGGTGAAACGTGCATATCGAAATGCCGGCCTGCCGTCTGACTGGTCGCGCCGGTCTTACGAGGTATGGCAACGGAACGCGGCAGACCTGCCGATCGCCGCCGGCGGCGTAGACGCGATCGTTTCGAGTCCGCCATACTTCGGAGCCTTGGACTACGCGCGCGATAACCGCCTGCGGCTTTGGTTCCTTGGATGCGAGGACTGGAAGCGGCTCGATGGCGAACTGACGGCATCGGAGAAAGTCTATCTACCGCAGATGACCGAATGCCTGCGCGAGATGAATCGCGTTCTGAAAGCCGGCGGTTACTGCATTCTCGTTCTCGGCGATGTCGAACGTGACGGCAAACTCCGCCGCACGGCTGAAATCCTTTCAGAGTTGGCTGCTCTGGTTACGAGTGGTGACCTTCGGACGGAAGAGATTCACGACGACATCATTCCCGACGACCGACGCTCCCGCAGGAAGACCAGGACGACGAAGCACGAACGCATCCTGGTCATGAGAAAGACACGCTGAGGCGACGGCCTGCGCCGCCTCGCACCCGCGAGGAGAAGCGGCGCGAGTTGTCTGTGCCGGCGGCGTAGCCGCGCTTCCTGCGGTCACAAGCGCTACCAATACCCCCGCCCCTCCCCGAACATCACCTCGTACACCTTTCGAGCCCAGCTCCGCTTGCCGAACTCGACTCGGCCATCGGACTCTTGCGTCAGCCACTCCTTGATCGGCAGCGTAAATCCGGTCTTACGACGTTGGCGAACTTCGACGGGAAGCGCTGGACGGGCGGCTGCGGCGAGGAGCTGTTTGCCGCGCTCGCGCCGGGTGACGAGCGCCGGCGCGATCTTACGGAGGAGATGCGCATCGACGAGCGGCACGCGTACTTCGAGCGAATGGGCCATCGAGGCCCAGTCCATGTCGCGCAGGAGTTGGTTGCGCAGGTAAAGCGACGATTCGAGAGCGGCCACACGGGCGAAGGGATTGCCGGGGTCGGGAGTCACCGTGCGTTCGATGAGGTGAAGCAGATCGAGACGGGCCAGCCCCACGGCCGCAATGTCGTCGCCGAGGAGGGAGGGGAGTTCCGCGGCCAGAAAGCGGCCTCGTTTGACCAGATAGGCGCCGGCGTAGCTGGCACCGTAGCGGACGATCTCGCCCATCTTCGGGCTGACGTGGCGGCTGCGTTTTGCCAGGGCGGCATTGATGCGATGCACGGCGTCGCCGAGCCGAGGAACGCGCGCGAGAACGGAGGTCACTGGCATCCAGCGCGGGATGTCTTTGAATGACGTATAGCCGCCGAACAGCTCGTCGCCGCCGGTGCCGGACATGGCTACCTTCAAGCCGAGGTCGTGCGCGGCCTTGCTGATGAAATAGCTGTTGAGCCCATCGACGCTGGGCTGGTCCATGGCCGCGAAGATGCGCGGGAGCTCGTCGCGGAAACCGGCCAGCGTCAGCTCCTGAATGGAGTGGCGGACGCCGTATTGCTTCGCCACGAGCGCCGCCAGCGGCGCTTCGTCGTTGACGCGTCCGCGGTACTCCTGGAAACGAAGCGTCATCGTCTGCAGGTCGCTCGCGCCGCTCTCGCGCGCAAGGGCGACGACGGCGGTGGAGTCGATCCCGGCGGAGAGAAACGCTCCGACGGGAACGTCGGCCACCATGTGATAGCGCACCGATTCGAGCACGGCGTCGTGGACGATGTCCCGCCGCTGCTCCTCGGTGAAGTGACCGCCGCTCTCGACAGCGTCGCGCAGAGTGGCGGCGATCGAAAAGTACTGCACCGGCTCGCCGACGCCGTTGGCATCGACATATGCATACGAGCCGGCGGGCAGAGCGCGGATGGCGCGGTACATCGTGAACGGCTCCGGCACGGTGCCGCGCAGGAAGAAACCGGCCGCACCGGCGGGGTCGAATTGCCGGGAGACCTTCCCGCTCGCCGCCAGCGCACGCACCTGCGAGGCGGCGCGAAGCGTCCCGCCGTCGTCGGCGTAGTAGAGGGGCTTGATGCCGTACGGATCGCGGGCCAGCAACATTCGCCGCCGCGCGCCGTCCCAGAGCGCGAAGGCGAACATGCCGCGCAGCTCGCCGAGCATCTGCTCCTTCTTTTCGTCGTAGAGCTGCAGCAGCACTTCCGTATCCGACTGCGATGTGAAGCGCCTGCCGCGCGCTTCAAGCTGCGCGCGCAGCTCACGGTAGTTGTAGATCTCGCCGTTGAAGACGATCGTCAACTCTCCGAAATGCTTCGGCTGTGCGCCGCCAGGAGAGAGATCGATGATGGCCAGCCGCCTGTGGCCGAGCCCTACGCGGCCATCCGCGGAGAACCATGCGTCGCCGGCGTCCGGACCGCGGCTGTGCATGCACTCCCGCGTCGCGATCACCTCATCACGGTCGACCGCCGGCGCCGCGTCGCGATACGCGAAGACTGCGTTGATGCCGCACATGGCGGGTGAGTATACGGATGCACTGCTGCTCGCGCACCGCAGCGCGTTGTCGGTTGTCGGTTTTGGGTTGTCAGAAGAATGTTCGTTCGGCGTAACTGACCACCGACAACCGACAACAGCGCGAAGTGCATCAGTTCACCGCGTCCCGCTGATCCTCGGCCGCGCGGCTTCGTCGACTCGGATCGAGACGTTGCTGGCCGGGATGGCATCGCCGGTGGTGCCGTGGCGGCGGACCCAGACGACGACGGTGTAGACGCCGGGGCCGTCCGGAAGGGGAATAGCGAAGGAGAACTTGCCGTCAGGGGCGACCTGGAAGTCGCCGTGGCTGCCATCGCTGTATGCCTCGCTCACCTCTTCGATGCCGCCCGCAACCCGGCGCGTGAAGCGCGCTTTGAGCCGGGGAAGGTATTCGTGCCGGGAGCCCGGCAGCATGTACGAGGTAATGGCGTTTGCCGTGACAGCCGCCATCGGCCGCGGAGCGGGCTCATGATGAACCGTGATCGCCTCGACGTCGTAGCCTTTCACGGCTCGGGCGCTGCAGAGGACGGGCTCCCACGCGGTGGCCTTGCGCGGCAGAGTGCGAATCCAGTTGAGATAGTGCCGGGTGAACTCCTGCGTGAGCCGGAACTCGCCTCGCTCCCACGCCAGGCCGATCCCGACGTGCGTGGCGGCCGGATCGAGGATGGTGCGCCGGTGGCCGTCGTGCGGTGGAACCTCGGCCATCATGGCAGCCTCGGAGCGCCGCATCATGTCGTACAGCGCGCGGTCGCTGAAGCTGTAGTTCGCCGACCATGCGGCGGCGTTCTCGCTGAGGCCGTCGTTGCCGCCGGCGAAGGAGTAGCGCATGTACGGCGCCTCTCCATCCGTTGTGAAATGACCGGTCGTGCCGTTCCGGATCTGCGCGCGGCAGTAGGCATCGGCCATGGCCGACGACTGCACGTCGAGTTGCACCGGCGGCAGACCGTACCTGGCCCGGTCGTGATTGACGAGGCGCACGAACTCCGCTCGCAGCGTCATCCTCGTCTCATCCGCCGCCCCCTCACCCTGCGCCAGCGTCGCGCCAAATGTGAATGCCGTCGTCAGGACAAGGAGGAGGAGCTTGTTCATGGAGGTGTGTTTGTAACGAGTGAGTTTTGCAGTTTATTCGGAACGCGGTTGCGCGGTAGCGCGGTTGCGGAGTCTCGCGGTCTCAGTGGTTGGGGTTGCAGGGTTGCAAGGCTTGTAACGCGAAATACTGCCCTACTCAGCAACTCAGCAACCCAGAAACCTAGCAACCGCGCGACCCCGCAACCCCGAGACCGCGCAACCGCGCAACCGCGCTACCGCACCGGCAGCTCCAGCGAAATCCGAAATCCCGGATTCAGATTCTCGGCGTGTACTGAGCCGCCGTGCTCTTCGATCGCTTTGCGTGCGATGGCAAGGCCGAGGCCGGTGCCGGAGGTCTTGGTGGAGAAGTAGGGATCGAAGATCTTGGGAAGGAGCTCCGGGGCAACGCCTGGGCCATCGTCATCGACGGAGACGACGACCTTCGAATCGATTCCGTAGCTGGCCAGGCGGACGCGGCCGCCGGGCGTGGCCTGGAAGGCGTTCTCGATCAGGTTCGCGATCGCTCCGCGGAGCAGGCGGGCATCGCCGGAAAACGTCTCCGGCGTCGATGGTTCGATGTCGGCGCGGAAGTCGATGCCGCGCTCCCCGCTCGTCGCGTAGCTGGAGGCGATCTCCTCCAGCAGTTTCCGCAGCGGCAGCGGCTTGCGCTGTACGGTGCGCAGGGAAGCGTAGTCGCTGAACTCCTTCGACGTTTCGCGCAGCGTGACGACCTGGCGCAGGATGTTGTCGACCCCCGACAGCACCACCCCGGCCAGGTTCGGATCGTCCTTGCCGGCCACCTCGCGCAGATGCTCGGCCGTGAGCTGGATCGGCGTCAGAGGGTTCTTGATCTCGTGGGCCACCTGACGCGCCATCTCTCCCCACGCTTCGAGCCGGTTCGAGCGGAGGATCTCGGTCACGTCTTCGGCGATAAGCATCTCCTCGTCGCTTCCGGGAAGCGGGACGATGGAGACGCGGAACGTCCGGGCGTTACCGTCCACAATGAGCTCGATCTCTTTGGCCTCGGCGCGGCGATGGCGATGCGCGGCCAGGAAGTCGCGCACCTCCTCATGAAATGCGATGGCCTCGCCGAACAGCCTCCGCGCTCCAACATTCGTCGAGGAGACGTTCATCTGTCCGTCAAGGACAACGACGGCAGCGTTGATGTTTTCGAGCAGCGTCTGCAGGCGATCGCGTTCGTGGCGAAGGTCGTTCTGCTGCCGCCGGATCGACTGGGCCATGTCGCGGAACGTCGTAACCAGCAGGCCGAGGTCGGGATCGGAAGGGACGGGGAGGTTCATCTCGTAATCGCCGCGGATCACCGCCCGCGCGCCACCCACGAGCGCCTGCACGGGACGCGTGACGCTGCGCGCCGCCACATAGGCCACGAAGATCGCCGCCAGAACGATGAAGATCAGCAGCATGTAGATCGTCGTGGCCAGATCGTTGACCTGCGCCTCGATCTGGCGTCCCTGCACGATGAGCGGGAGTGCCATCGTGTAGTTCTGTCCGCGCACGAGGTTGATCGGCGAATAGATCTCGATGAAATGAGCCGCACCCGAATTGCGCGTGGCCAACTGCTTCCCGTCGACGACGATGTTCACGTAGATGTCGCCGGGCAGCCGCTGCGATTCGACGCGCGCGGCGAAGAGGTCGCGGCGGCTCGACGCGATCAGCATGTCGTCGCGATAGAGGTGCAGGTCGTGGCCGATGACGCGCGCCAGCCAGCTCAGGACGTCGTCGTCCAGCACCTGTTCCGGATGTGCCGTCGACGTCGTTGAGGCCAGGTAGTCCTCGATCACCCGCTCGGCGGCATTGAGCGCGGTCTGGCCGCGGTCGAGATACTCCGCCTCCAGCCGGTTGGCCAGGTACGCCCGGACGAAAAGGACGAAGACGATGAGCGGAAGAATGACGACGGCGGTCAGGTAGAGCGAGGTGCGCGTCCGGAAGTCGATGTTTCGCGGGGCGCGGATCACCGCGGCGATGACCGGCAGGGAACGCGTCAGCATTACGATGAGAACCATGGTGATGGCCCAGATGGCAACACCGCCGGCGCGCCTGACCTGCTGCCCGCGTGTCGGTACCTGCAGCGGAAAGGCGTAGAGCGCGTCTTCGGTGCGGCGTAGGTAGACCGCCGACCCAGCCCCTTCGTTCTCCTCGATCCAGATGCCGTAGCCCGGCTTCAGGGAAGCGAAATAGGAGGCCGGGCTTTGGGGCAGGCGCACGGTTGTCGTGCCATGGGCATTGCCGTTGTGATCGTAGACGACGATCTCACGCTGCGGCTGCAGGCCGGTAACCGTGTCGTCGACCGACGGCTCGAAGAAGTCGCGGTAGACATCCGCAAAGGTCGTGGCCCCTGGGTCGGCAGGGTTGACCACATGGACGCTCCCCTCGGCCACAGGGATGCCGCCGATGGTGAGATCGAAATCGTGGTGGATCAGGACGCGGGTCACGTTGCCGATCTGCAGGACCTCGCCACCCGTCTCCCGCCGCCGCTCGCTGAACTGAGGAAGTCCGACGCCGAACCGGCTGAGCGGGTGGTCGAAAATGTCGTGGACCGTGATCACCGCCGGCACGCGCCATTTCGATAGATCGCTCCGCAGCCAGAGCTCATATGCCAGATCCTCGAGATTCATCTTCCGGTAGTCGTCCGGAAGAATGGAGCTCAGCTCCATGGTCGAGAACTCGTTGTGCAGCGTGTCTTCGATCATCGTCCGGAGCTGGCTTGCCTCGCGGACGACGAGCGGCGCGTAGGTGTCGGCGATGAAGTGCCGCGCGCTGGAGCGCTCGAAGAGCTGCAAAGGCATGTATACCGTCAGCACCATCAGCAAGGCGGTTCCGAGAGCGCGCAGAGTGAAATTGGTCGTCAGCGCGTGGATGAGCAGCGAGATCACAACGGCCCCGGCAATCCAGAAGAAGGCACGCTTGGGCGCGTAGGGCAGGTTCACCCCGGTGATGATGATGGGAATGACGATGACGGCGATGCCTAGAAGCGTCGCTCCTCGCGACGCTTCATGCCGCGTAATCCGCAGCAACGCGAAACCGAGCAGAAGCAGCGCGCCGAGGAGCACGGCTTGCGCGGCGGAAACAGGGAGGATGTGGTCAGGCACCGCGGAGATGCGCGAGTTGTCGACTAGATTTCGTACGAGCGCCATGTAGCCGAGCGCGGCGATCGCCCCAATGATCGAGCGGACGATCTGTGTCGGCATCGAGGTGCCGCGTTTCCGTGTCAGCGCCAGGACGATCCCGAAAATAGCGGCAGCGCTGACGAGCAGATCGAAGGGCGAGCGGCTGAAGGGCCCGAGCAGGGCCGAGCCGAAGAGATCGAAGCGGAAGAGCTGCCACGGATCCTCATCGACGCGCATCGGCAACAGGGTGATGCGGGCAGCTACGATGAGGAGGATGGTGAGGGCGGGGTGTGGGGTGTGGGGTGTGGGGTGTGGGAGCAAGGAGCGGCTGCCTGCGGCTGCGCGTGGCAGCGCAGGGTCGCTGTCAGTCGGGAGCTGCAACGAATCATCGTCGTCTCGTTTCTTTTCTCCTACACCCCACACCCCACCCGCCACCCCCCACCACAACCCGAGCACCGCCAGCGCAAGAAGGATCGATGCGATGTCGTTGCCGATGGCGCGGGCGGAGTCGATGACCTCCGCTTTGGCTCGCGGTGTGACGTCGATCCAGAGTGTTGCCGATGGGCGGCGCTCCACGACGAAGCGCCGTGAGCCGCGCTCCTGCCGCAGCACGCCGGCATGGAACATCGTCCCGTTCACCCAGTCGTCGTCGTCGAGATCGAAGAGTCCGGGCCGCAACGGCTGGTTTGGAACACGCTCGAACGCCTGTACCGAGACGGCCGGATTCGGCAGCGGCCGCGTGCGGATGATGTAGAGATTCGTGGCGTCGAACTCGTAGCTGGTCGATCCCGGTGTGCGGAGGTCTTCTCCCCACCATGCGATGGCGTCCCCGTTCGGCGCGACGATGCGGATGCCCTGCCGTACTCCGGCTGGCTGGCCACGCAGCATTGCGAACATCGCCGCGCGTGTGGCGGTGGGGTTGGCGGTCAGTTTGGCCGCGACGCTGTCGACAGCGGCATCGAGTTGCGTCTCGGTGCGAGCCACATCGTGCCGAATGCTCGCCACTTCGCCGACCAGGTGACGGGTGGAGCGGGCATCGAACTCGTGCCCGATCCGCGCCACCATCACCTGCATCGTCAGCCAGGCAATGCCCGCGAGCAAAAGAAAGGCCGCCGCGGCGCGCGCGGCGGTCGTGCTGGCTACCCGTGAAACGCGAAGCCGCATAAAGGTGCCGTGGATCGGTGGATTCGTGATTCGCAGATTGTGACCGTAGTCTGAGTCCCTGATCGACCTGTCCGTTGATCCCCTGGTCCTCTTAATCCGCTAATCCACTGCTCCTACTCACTTTCCCGCCGACCGGATCGAGACCACCGACCATTGATTGTCGGCCGTCTGACGGAGCGTGATGTAGAGCTCGCGCGTCTCCCGCTTGCCGGCGTTCTGAATCGTCCAAGTCGCGGTGATGTGGTATTGCGCCTCGGCGCTCTTTTTCGTCGCGTTCTGCTCATCGAAAGCGGTCGGATGGACTTTGCTGAAGAGACCGTCTAGCAGATACGAGGCTTGATCACGGCCGAAGAATCCGCTTTGATCGATGAGACCCGGAAACTGCAGCATCACCTTGTCTCCCGTAGCCATTCCAGCCACGATTGCCTGCGGATCGCCGCTGCTGAATCCGCGCTTCAGGTTCGACATCGCCACATCGAGGTCCTTGAACTGGGCCGAAGCGACGAGAGGCACAAACACGAGCAGCAGTGCCATCCTGGCCGAAAATCTCATGATGTACTCCAGTGTCTGGCGTAACGGGGTCAGACGAGTCATTATTCTAGCAAATTCAATAAGTTAGCCGTGACTCGCAAAGGGTGATGATGTCCTCGTGCCGGGACACAATGCCGCGCTCCTCGGCTGTCTGACAAAAGTCGTCCGGCACCGCTGCGCCGACTCGAAGTGGCTCATTCGTCAATGGATGCGTCATCGATAGCTCTCGTGCGTGCAACATCGGCCGTACTTCATTGCGCTGCCCGTACAACCAATCACCAGCCAGAGGATGCCCGATCGCCGCCAGATGAACCCGGATCTGGTGCGTGCGTCCGGTCAGAAGGTCGACGGCAATGAGCGAGCCTGACTTCGTGGCGCGCAGCGGTGTGACGATGGTGATGGCGCGCTTGCCCCCGTCGCCTACGCCGAACGAAATGGGCCCGATGCGTATGAGCGGCGCGTCGATGGTCTGACGCTCTCCGAGCTCTCCCTCACAAAGCGCCAGATACCGTTTGCGAATTCGCTTCCCCTCGAACTGGCGGGTCAGGTTGGCGTTGATCGAAGCCAGTTTCGAAAAGAACATTACTCCGCTCGTACCGCGGTCGAGCCGCTGCATCAGGAAAAGCGGCTGGCTGTGCTGCGCTGCCAACTCGAACAACACCGGCTCCTCGGCGTCGTACCCTCGCTGAACGACGATGCCTGCCGGTTTGTTGACGAACAGGAGGGCGTCGTCTTCGTAGAGGATGTCGATCATGCGGTTGCGCGGTCTCGCGGTCTCGCAGTTACGCGGTGGTATACACCCCGGGACCCCGGGACCCGAGACCACGCAACCGCGAGACCTCGTTACTCAGTACAACAGAAACTCTTCGCGCGCGTTCGAGAACCTGCCAAGCGGCTCTTTCCACTCGGCGACCCACTCGTCGATGTTGCCGCCGCTCTCGACCAGTTCGCGATAGCGTGCGCTTCCGGCCAGGAGGTCGATCGCCAGCCGGTCGGAGACAAACTCATACGTTTCGCGGCGCCAGTCGAACTTCTCCGGATTCATATCGCGGGCGACCTTCACGATCCAGAGTCCCGTCCTGTACGGCTCGAACTCGGCCCGGCTCGTCACATGAAGCTCCGCGCCGCCGCAGACCTTGCCCGCGTGCTTGTGGAACGTTGGCAGAAAATAGTGGGGACGAAAGCGGATGCCGGGAAGACCGACGCCGTTGAGGAGTTCAGCGAAGCGAAAGGGATCGAGCCATGGGGCGCCGAACAGCTCAAAGGGATGTGTCGTGCCGCGCCCTTCGCTCAGGTTCGTTCCCTCGACAAGGCACATCCCCGGATAAACGGTGGCCGTGTTGACCGTCGGCATATTGGGAGAAGGAATCACCCACGGCAAGCCGGTATCTCCCCACCACATCGACCGAAGCCAGCCGCGCATCGGCACGACCACGAGATCGCAGCCGAGCTTGAACTTCGCGTTGAAGTAGCGAGCCAGTTCGCCGGTCGTCATCCCGTGTCGCGTTGGCAGCGGGAACATTCCGACGAAACTCGAGAACTGCTCCTCGCCGATGTTGCCCTCGAGATGAATGCCGTCGATGGGATTGGGGCGGTCGAGGACGATCACCTGCACGCCGGCCTGCGCGGCTTCGCGCATACAGAGCGCCATCGTGTAGATGAAGGTGTAGTAGCGCGAGCCGATGTCCTGAAGATCGATGACGAGGGCGTCGAGGTTGCGCAGCAGCTCCCGCCGAGGAGCGAGATCCTTCTCGCTGGCACCGTAGAGGGAGTAGACCGTGAGGCCGGTCAACGGATCGGTGGAGTGATCGACGTGGGCCATATCCTGCGCCTCACCCCAGATGCCGTGCTCGGGGCCGAAGAGCGTGGTCAGCTTCCACCCGCGCCCGCGATGCAGGAGATCGACGACGTGGCGCAGATCGCTCGTCACCGCGCTCTGGTTGGTGACGAGACCGATGTTTTTGCCGGCGATGGGGCGAGGATCGTCAAGGAGTACCTCGAGTCCGGTTTGGACGGTCATGTGTGTTCTGTTTTCCCTTCGAGAAGTTGTAACGCGTGCGGGATGAGGTGCAGGATCGCCTGCAGGTTCTCTCTCGCGCCGCTCTCGCTCCCCGGCAAATTCACGATGAGTGCCGTCCCCCGCGTTGCTGCCTGCGCGCGCGACAGCGGGGCCATGGCCGTTTTCTGCAACGAGGCCGCGCGCATGACTTCCCCGAACCCGGTGATGACTTTCTCGCAGACGCGCCAAGTGGCTTCAGGGGTGACATCGCGCGCCGCGATTCCGGTTCCGCCGGTGGTGACGACCAGTCGCACGCCGTCGCTGGTGGCCGCTGCGATGGCAGCCGCGATGCCGTCGACATCATCGGGCACGATCACGATCGAGTCGACGTCATATCCGTTCGCAGTCAGCAACTCCCGCGTCGCCGGTCCGGAACGATCCTCTCGCTCGCCGCGCGAGGAGGCATCGGAGCAGGTGATGACGCGGGCTTTAAGCATCGCGCGATTCTATGCGCGACCGCGACGGTAGACGTCTTTGCGGTGACGGACATGGACGACGGAGACTATGAGGATCTCGTCACGGATTTCATAAAGGACGCGGTAATCACCTTGCCTGAGACGATAGCGCTCAAACGGTCCATTCAGTTTCTGCGAGCCGGGCGGCCGAGAATTGTTAGCCAGCTTGCGAATCCGCTCCATGATTCGCGTGCGATCACTACGCTGGCCGATGGAGTCGACCTCTTTCAGCGCCTCCTTCGTGAGGATGACGCTATATACGGCCACGACGCTTCATATCGGCAGCGAATGTTTCGAAATCGACCGTCGGATCGTTGCGCCGTTGTTCGAAGATAGCGTGGTCCGCTTCATCCTCGTCGAGTGCGCCTCGCAGAACCTCATTCACGATGTCGGAGAGTGACATGTCCGCCTCGGCCGCTCTCTCGCGAAGAACATCGTGGAGCGCAGAATCAAAGTAGATTGTGGCACGCTTGGTCGCAGGCATGATGTCATTCTAACGCTTTCACCATCGAACGACTTCCATGCGCCGCACCGATTTCTCCTACGATCTCCCGCCCGACCTCATCGCCCAGGAGCCGCGCCAGCGGGGGCGATCGCGGATGATGGTTGTTCGCCAGGATGGGATCGAGCACGACTCATTCGAGAACTTCCCGGAACGGCTCACGCCTGGCGACGTGCTCGTCATCAACGACACGCGCGTCATCCCAGCCCGTCTCTTCGCGCGGCCGAAGCCGGGGATGTCGCGGCCGATCGAGATCCTGCTGACTCGACGGGTCACACAGACAGGAGTGCCTGTGCCACAGGAAGCCGCACAAAAAGCGTCTGATGTGACACGGACACTCTTGTCTGTGCCGGAGGTCTGGGAAGCCTGGTGCAAGCCTGCCAAGCGTGTGAAGGTTGGCGACGAGCTGACATTCAGCGACATGCTGCGAGCGCGTGTCCTGGAAAAGGAAGAAGGCGCCGTCGTTCTGGCCTTTGAGGGCGATACTGATGAAATCGAGCGGATCGGTATCCCGCCTCTTCCGCCCTACATCACCCGGGAAACGCCGCGCGACGAAGACCGCGAGTCGTACCAGACCGTCTACGCCGCCGAGCGCGGTGCCATCGCCGCGCCGACCGCCGGGCTTCACTTCACACGGGAGATCCTCGATCGCATCGCCGCACGCGGCATCGACGTCGTGCGCATCACGCTTCATGTCGGTATCGGTACGTTCAAGCCGGTGAAGGTCGACGACATCGCCGAACACGTGATGGACTCCGAGCGTTACGAAATCAGCGCCGATGCCGCATCGAGGCTCAACCGGGCACTCGACGAGCATCGCCTGATCGTCGCCGTCGGCACGACCTCAGTGCGCGCGATCGAGAGCGCAATCCGCGCGGGCGAAGGGCGCTTCTTAACCGGCCGGGCCGAGACGTCGATCTTCATCACGCCCGGTTTTGCATTCCGCGCCGTTGACAAAATGTTGACCAACTTCCACCTGCCGGAGTCGACGCTGCTGATGCTAGTCTCCGCGTTCGCGGGGATCGAGGCGATCCGCCGCGCGTATTCCGAGGCCATCTCCCACCGCTACTTCTTCTACAGCTACGGCGACTGCATGTTACTCAACGAAAGGGCCAGATGAAACGCATTCTCTTCTCTTTGATTGCATCCCTCGTGGTTGCTTCCAGTCTCCCGGCTCAGCCGCCCGCACCTCCCGCGGAGAAGAGCGCGAAGGCGGAAAAGAAAGACGAGAAGAAGGAGGAGAAAAAGTGGGACGTCAACAACCCGCCCGGGCCCCAATACGACGTTCCGATTGACGTCACCGAAGGCACCTGGCTGTCGCTCGACGTCAGCCCTGACGGGAACGAGATCGCCTTCGATCTCCTCGGCGACATCTACACGATCCCGATGGCCGGCGGCGAAGCCCGTTCGCTCACCAGTGGCATCGCCTGGGACATGCAGCCGCGGTATTCGCCGAATGGGAAGTGGATCGCCTTCACAAGCGACCGAGCCGGCGGCGACAACATCTGGATCATGAACCGCGACGGATCCAAGCCCCAGCAGGTGACGAAGGAAACCTTCCGCCTGCTCAACGAGCCGTACTGGTCGCCGGACTCGGAGTACCTCGTGGCCCGTAAGCATTTCACCGCTGAGCGCTCCCTCGGCGCGGGCGAGATCTGGCTCTACCACCGGAGCGGCGGCGAGGGATTGCAGCTCACCAAGAAACGCACCGAACAGAAAGACACAGGAGAGCCGGCGCTTTCGCCCGATGGCCGCTACCTCTATTACAGCGACGACTCCACTCCCGGCGCGACCTTTCAGTACAACAAAGATCCGAATACGCAGATCTACGTTATCCAGCGTCTGGACCGGGAAACCGGCGAGATCGAACCGTTCGTCGTCGGTCCCGGCGGCTCGGTCCGCCCGACGCCGTCTCCCGACGGCAAGTCGCTCGCGTTCATCCGGCGCGTCCGCTACAAATCGACTCTTTTCGTTCTCGACCTCGAGTCGGGAAAGGAAACGCCCCTCTACGATGGCCTCGATCGCGACATGCAGGAGACGTGGTCCATCCACGGTCTATACCCGACCATGGCTTGGACGCCAGACAACAAGTCAATCGTCTTCTGGGCCGGAGGCCATATCAGCCGCATCGATGTCGCATCGAAGCAGGTGACGCCGATCCCGTTCCACGTCCATTCGACGCGCCGCATCCAGGAGGCGCTGCGCTTTCCGATCGACGTCGCGCCGGCGACCTATCCCGTGAAAATGCTGCGCTGGACCTCGGTCTCGCCGACCGGCAAGCAGGTCGTCTACGGGGCGCTCGGTTACCTCTACATTCGCGACCTGCCCAGCGGAACCCCGCACCGGCTCACGGAACAGACCGACCACTTCGAGTTCTATCCGGCCTGGTCACGCGACGGAAAATCGATCGTCTACACCACCTGGAACGATCTGACCTACGGCACGATTCGCATCGTGCCGGCGACCGGCGGCGAAGGGCGCGTCATCACCGAAAAGCCCGGCCAATACATCGAGCCCGCCTTCTCGCCCGACGGAACGAAGGTCGTCTACCGCACGACCAGCGATGGGTTTCTCCGTTCCGCGCTCTGGGCGCGCGAGACCGGTATCTATGTGGTGCCGGCCTCCGGTGGCAAGTCCGCGCTGGTCACGAAGAAAGGCGCGGCGCCTCAGTTCGGCGCGACGAATGACCGAGTCTTCTTCATGACCTTCGAGGATGAAGACAAACGCGGCCTGCACTCCATCGGCATCGACCGCACGGACGAGCGCGCGCATCTCCTCTCCGGTTTCGCCACCGAGTACGCGCTGTCGCCTGACGAGAAGTGGGTGGCTTGGCGTGAGAAGTTCAACGCCTACATTGCGCCGTTCATCCGCACGGGAAAGACGATCGACATCGGCCCCGAGACGAAATCGATTCCCGTGGCCAGGGTGACCAAGGAAGCGGGCGAGTACCTGCACTGGTCCGGCGACGGCTCGCGGCTCTACTGGTCGCTCGGACCGGAGCTCTTCTCGCGCGATCTCAAAGACTCCTTTGCCTTCATCGCCGGTGCGCCCGAGAAACTGCCCGAAGCTCCCGCCACCGGCACGAACATCGGATTCTCCGAACCGCTCGACGTCCCCACGGGCCGCCTGGCGCTGACCGGCGCACGGATCATCACGATGCACGGCGACGACGTCATCGCCGACGGCACCATCGTCATCGACCGCAACCGCATTAGCGCGGTGGGACCTCGCGCCAGCACGCCCGTCCCCGCCGATGCGAAGGTCATCGACGTGGCCGGCAAGACCATCATGCCGGGTATCGTCGACGTCCACTGGCATGGACCGATGGGGGCCGACGAGATCATTCCGCAGCAGAGCTGGATCAATTACGCGGCCCTCGCTTTCGGCGTGACCACGCTGCACGATCCGTCAAACAACTCCTCGGAGATCTTCACGGCCGCGGAAATGCAGCGCGCCGGCGAGATCGTCGGGCCGCGCATCTTCTCCACCGGCACGATCCTCTACGGCGCGAAGGCGCCGTTCAAGGCGGACATCGCCAACCTGGACGACGCGCTCTTCCACCTGCGGCGGATGAAAGCGATCGGGGCGATCAGCGTGAAGAGCTACAACCAGCCCCGCCGCGATCAGCGGCAGCAGATCATCGAAGCGGCGCGCCAGACCGGGATGATGGTCGTTCCCGAGGGCGGCTCGCTCTTCGAGCACAACATGACCATGGTCGTCGACGGCCACACCGGCGTCGAGCACTCCATCCCCGTGGCCAAGGCGTATGACGACGTCGTGCAACTGTGGTCGAAGTCGCACAGCGGCTACACGCCGACGCTGATCGTCGGATATGGAGGACTGTGGGGCGAGAACTACTGGTACGCCAAGACCAACGTGTGGGAGGACAAGCGCCTCCTGACGTTCGTTCCGCGGCGGGTCATCGACTCGCGTTCGCGGCGGCGCACCCTGGCGCCGGACGATGAGTGGAACCACTTCAGCAATGCCGCGCTGGCGAAGAGACTCAACGACGCAGGCGTCTCCGTCCAGCTCGGCGCGCACGGCCAGCGCGAAGGTCTGGGCGCGCACTGGGAGCTCTGGATGTTCGTTCAGGGCGGCATGACTCCGCTGCAGGCCATCCGGGCCGCCACGCTGAGCGGCGCGCACTACATTGGCATGGACAAGGACATCGGTTCGCTCGAGCCCGGCAAACTCGCCGACCTGCTCGTGCTGGACGCCAACCCGCTCGACGACATCCGCAACTCCGAGTCGATCCACTACACCGTCGCCAACGGCCGCATCTTCGACGCGATGACGATGAACGAAACCGGCAATCACCCCCGCGCCAGGCAACGGTTCTACTTCGAGCTGCCAGGTAATGACGCCTGGGGACTAGCGACTGCGACGACGAGCGACGATGACGATTGAGACCGCGGGGCTTCGCCGCGCGTTGTCCGTCGTCGGTGGTGGCTCGATGAAGATGGTGGCCGAGGCCCTGATTCCTCTGCCAGAGGGGGCGGTCCCTCGGCCCGAGGGCGCCGTTCCCCTGCCAGAGTGGGCTGTTCCTCTGCCCGAGGAAGCTGTTCCTCTGCCCGAGGGAGCCGTTCCTCCGCCCGAGGGAGCCGTTCCTCCGCCCGAGTGGGCCGCTCCTCTGCCCGAGGAAGCTGTTCCTCTGCCACAGGGAGCCGTTCCTCCGCCAGAGGAAGCTGTTCCTCGGCCAGAGGAAACTATTCCACCGCCCAGAGGAAGCTGTTCCTCCGCCCGAGGAACTTGTTCCTCTACCCGAGGGCGCTGTTCCTCGGCCAGAGGAACCTATTCCACCGCCCAGAGGAAGCTGTTCCTCCGCCCGAGGAACCTGTTCCTCTACCCGAGGGCGCTGTTTCTCTGCCCGAGGGAGCCGTTCCTCGGCCCGAGGAAGCTGTTCCTCGCCTAGGAGGAAGCTGTTCCTCCGCCCGAGGAACCTGTTCCTCTACCCGAGGGCGCTGTTTCTCTGCCCGAGGAACCTGTTCCTCTGCCCGAGGGAGCTGCCCCTTTCCAGACTTAGAAACGCGGCGAAGCCGCGGTTACCAATACCCCGTCGTCACCTCGACGTCCCCTCTCACTACCGCCTGACAGGCCAGCCTCTCGTCTGCGTCGAACCCTCGCTGCGAAGCCACGCGAGCCTCGATCATCGTCGGCGTGCTGAGGCGTTCCGCTCCGGCCAACACGCGTACGCGGCATCGCCCGCACACTCCTACGCCACCGCAGGAGTTGCCGATCGGCGCGCCGGCGCGGCGTGCGGCATCGAGCACGGTTTCGTCGGGGTTGGCCTCGGTGCTCGTATCCAGGGGGATGAACGTTACCTGCACTGCACGATTCTCCCATCGTCCGTTCACAAAGAATTCGCGTCGGGGCGCGAAACTTTCCACGGTCACCGGCGTCTATATAAGCAGACAACGGAGGATTTCCATGAGCAGCGCGACCAAAATGACGGATGAGACGAGACTGGCAGAGGAGATCGTAGGGGTACTCGATGCGGATGCGGTGAGGGTCTGCTCGGATGACCGCGACTCGATTCGCTTCGCCATCCGCTCCGCCGGGATGAAGCTGCGCTCGATCGTTCTCCGCCGCTGGGCTCTGCGCCGCCTGCTGAGCGATCCGGCCGGCCCGGTGAAGGTCGAGTACCTTCAGCGTGAGCTGCGCCGCGCCGCCGGTCAGCGGGTCGAATATGCCTATCCACGCAAGAGCGTCGCCGTGCGCCGCGACCTGCCGCCGGTGTTGAAACCGCTCGCGCAAGTACGCTGACGGCACGGAAGTGTAGCCGACGATACGCAGGTCATTGGCTTGAGAGGCCTTCGAATCGGGAGTAATATGACGGTGTGCCCGCCGATCTGGATACTCTTGACCTCAAGATTCTGACCCATTTGCTTCGCGACGGGCGTGCTCCCGCGCAACAGATCGGCGACAGCATCGGCCTGTCCCGTCCGGCCGTGGCCGACCGCATCGCCCGCCTTGAGCGCGACGGCGTCATCCGCGGGCATACCGTCGTCGTCGAGCCCTCGGCCCTCGGCCGGGCCGTCACCGCCTTCATCGCCGCGCGCGGCCAGAGCCAGCTCGACGCGAAACAGAAGAAGGCCTTCGATGCCCTGCTCAAGAGCGATGAGGTCGTCGAGGCCCATACCGTCGCCGGTGACGATTGCTTCTTCATCAAGGTTCGCACGGACTCCATCACATCCCTCAACGAGCTCGTCTCGAAGCTGACGGCGCCGCCGCTGTCGCTCGCAACTCGTACCACCATCGTCATGAAGACGCATTGCGAGAAAGTCGGGGGCATCACACTCGGAGAAAAATGAAGCACGATCGCGCCCTCGCCTACGCCGCCTTTGCCGTCGTCTGCATCGTCTGGGGGACGACCTATCTGGCCATCCGCGTGGCCGTGACGACGATGCCGCCGTTTCTGTTGACGGGCGCACGCTATCTGTTCGCCGGTGCCGTGCTCTTCATCGTGGCCAGGCTGCACGGCGACGCCATCCCGCGCGGTCGCCGCGCGCTCGGCGATCTCGTGCTTTGTGGCGTGCTGATGGTGGCCATCGGCAACCTGGCTGTGGTCTGGGCGGAGCAGTGGGTGCCGAGCGGCTTTGCCGCGCTCTTCGTCGGAACCGCTCCTTTCTGGGCCACTCTGATCGAGCTGCTGCGCCGCTCCGGTGAGCGATTGGAGCGGCGGCGTGGCATCGGTATGCTGATCGGCTTTCTGGGTGTGGCCATGCTCGTCACACCGCGTGGAGCCGGCAACGCCTTCGACGCCCGCTTCGTGATGGGCGCGCTGGTCATCCAGGCCGGCAGCATCGCCTGGCAATACGGCACCGTGCGCGGGAAGCACGCCCTGGTTGCCGTGCCGCCGCTGATGTCGTCGGCGCTGCAGATGCTTGCCGGCGGGCTCGTCGTGACCCTCGCCGGCGTCGCCCTAGGCGAGTTGCCGCGCTTCCACGCCACGCCGCGCACCTTCGCCGCGCTGGCTTACCTGTCGATCTTCGGTTCCGTGCTCGCCTACACGTCGTACGTCTACGCGGCGCGCCATCTGCGGATCACGAACATGTCGCTCTACGCTTACGTGAATCCCGTCGTGGCCGTGATCCTCGGCTGGCTCGTTCTGAACGAGCAACTGACGTGGGTGTCGGTCGCGGCCATGGTGGTCATCCTTGGTGGCGTGGCCATGGTCCAGAGCGGCCGAGGGGCGGCGCGGAAAGTAACGGTTTCGCGCGAGGCGGTGACTGAAAAGGCGGCGTAGACTCATGGGATGCCGCGCCCGCGCCTCATTGCTGTCGTTGTTGCCGTAGCCGTCCTGGCCATCATCGCGTTGACGATGCACGGAGCCCCGCCGAAACTCGGCCCTACGCCGGTCGTCGTCGAGCTATTCACCTCGCAGGGCTGTTCGAGCTGTCCGCCAGCCGACGCCGTGATCCACGATCTGGCCCTCGACCCTGCCCTGCGCGGACGCGTCATCCCGCTGGCTTTTCACGTCGACTACTGGGACTCTCTTGGCTGGCGTGATCCATTCTCGTCCGCGCTGTGGTCTCAGCGCCAGGTCCGCTACGCCCAGACCATGCATCTCTCCTCCGCCTATACGCCGCAGGCCGTCGTCGGCGGAACGCGCGAGCTCGTCGGTTCCAACCGCTCGGCGCTCGACGCCGCTCTGGAGCGAGTTTCGAACGAGAAGCCGCACGGCGATGTCGCCCTGACAGTCCGCCGCGATCGTGACACCGTCATCGCCACCATCCACGCCACCGTTCCCGCCGGCGCGGACCTGATGCTCGCCCTGACACAGGACGGCATCACCACGAAGATCGAGCACGGCGAGAATGCCGGCCGCACACTGACCAACGACGCCATCGTACGTCGACTGGTCCTCGTCGAGCCGGGCCAGACGACAGTGCAGTTCAAAATCGACCCGGCCTGGCGCGATCTGAGTGCCGCCGCGTTCGTGCAGGATCGGAGCACGTTGGCGATCGGCGCCGCGGCAGGGACGCGGGTGCAGCCGTAATGCCGAGTGGCGCGGAATCCATTCGGTCCGACATTCGGGTCCGCGGAGGCGCGACACCAGAGATCTTGCGTCAAATCGATGCCGCTCTGGAAGAGCGCCCTTCGGCCGAGCTTTGGATCTTGCGTGGTGATGCGATTCAGCTCAGCGACGGCAACACGCATACCATCGCGGATGCGGAACAATGTTACAAGAGAGCCCTCGAACTTGATCCGTCGTCATGCGAGCCATACCAGTCGCTCGGCCATTTTCACTACGCGGTAATGGATGACGCCGTGACGGCGAAGTTGTTCTTCGAGCGCGCCATCGCTTTGGGAGCTGGCGAGTCGGCACGAGACGGTTTGCGTGAAGTTATTTCCGAACTGCATGATCGAGCGTAGAGCGGGCGAGCCCACCGCGGCCTTGCGGGCCGCAGTACCTCTCGCAGATGACCAGTCTCTCTACGATCACTCTCGAGCTCATCCCCGATGTTCTCGCTGCGCCGGTGGTCGAGCCCGGCTGGCAACCGGTGGCGAATGTAAAGAACGCCAGCCGCTCGGCCTGATCTTCGTGGCCCTGGGGCTGCTCGTCCGCGCGGTGTGGCGGTGGCTTCGGAAGGCTCGTACGACGCCAGCGTGAGCAACGCGGCTGCTCAAGGAGGCGGTGGTTTCACGGTTCCTCATCAACCCGGCGGAAGCCCTACCGCAAATAGTGGCACGTATACCCGTGCGGATGCCGCTGCAGGTAGTCCTGATGGAAATCCTCGGCCGGATAGAAGTTCGTAAACGGCACGACCTCCGTCACGATCGGGCGTGGCCATTTGGGCTGGGCGCGTTGCTTCGCGCGTTCCGCGGCATCGCGCTGCGCTTCATCGTGGTAGAAAATCGAGGATCGGTATTGGGTGCCGAGGTCGTTGCCCTGCCGGTTCGCGGTCGTCGGGTCGTGCAGGCGAAAAAAGAAGTCGAGGATCTCGTCGAAGGTGATCCTCGCTGGATCGAAGACGATCTGCAACGACTCGGCGTGGCCGGTGCGGCCGGTCTTCACATCCTCGTACTGAGGGTTGTCGAGTTTGCCGCCGGCGTAGCCGACGGTCGTGTCGACCACGCCCGGCAGTTTGCGCACGAGCTCTTCAACTCCCCAGAAACAGCCTCCGGCAAGCGTAGCGGTCTCCGTCATTTGTGTGCGTCCTTCTTCTGAAAAAGGTGCAGGTACTCGCCGTAACCTTCGGCCTGGAGCTTGTCGACCGGGATGAAACGGAGAGACGCGGAGTTCATGCAATAGCGCTGGCCGGTCGGGGCTGGGCCGTCGTCGAAGACGTGCCCGAGGTGTGAGTCGGCGTGCTTCGAGCGAACCTCGGTGCGCGACATGAAGAACGTGCGATCCGTCTTCGTGACGACATTCGCCGGTTCCAGCGGACGCGTGAAGCTCGGCCAGCCGGTGCCTGACTCGAACTTGTCCCGCGAGCTGAAAAGCGGCTCGCCGCTGACGATGTCGACGTAGATACCGTCCGCGTGATTGTTGACGTACTCATTGTGGAACGGGGGCTCGGTCCCCTCGTGCTGCGTGATTTCATACTGCTCCGGCGTGAGGCGCTTCTTGAGCTCCGCGTCGGAAGGTTTGACGTAGTTTGCCATCTTGTCTCCTCTGGTGTTTGCAGGTGGGCTGGGTGGCGCGGCGCCCGCCGGCGGCTGAATGATGCCGGGGATGATTGCCGCGAGAATGATCGACCCGGCCGCGATCGGCAACCACTTCTTCAGAATCGTGTTCATGGGTGCTCCTTTGTGCAGATGTACGAAACTGAGCGCCTGGGAGATTCGTTCCAATGCGGTTGCGGGGTCGCGCGGTTTCGCGGTCTCGGGGCGTGGGTTGCTGGTTGTAAGGTTGCAAAGTTGCAACGTTTGCTGAGTGGCTGAGTCGCCGCGATGTACGCTCACTCAGCAACCGAGCAACTCAGCAACCCATCAACCTCCGTCGCGAGACCCCGCAACCGCGAGACCGCGTAACCCCGCGACCGCGCAACCGCCGCGTCAATCCCTCCGAAAATGCGCGCCTCGCGAGACGGGATTCCTCAGCGCGGCGCTGGCGACGATCATGGCCATCTGCTGGCCGTGGAAGAGCTCGAGGATGGCTTTGCTGATCGTTGACTCGTGGTAGTACTTCGTGAGGCGGCTGCCGAGCTCGCGCATATCGGCCACGGCGCGCTTGAGGCGCTCGTAGGTGCGGACGATCCCGACGTAGTTCCACATGGTGTGCTGGATCGTCGTCCAGTCCTGGAGTATGAGGGCCGGGTCCTCCATGTTCTCGTTGCCGGGTGGCCGCCAATCGGGGATCGAGAGTAGGAGAGCGTCGTCGATCGATCCGATGCCCGCCCGCCGCGTCGAGTACGACCGGCGTACGGCTGGTGCGTCGCCGAGGCGGGGGTGAGGGGGGAGAGGGCCGGTGGCGGATTCGACCGGCGTGGTCGACGCCTCGCACTTCTCGCGGATCGACAAGGCGGCGAAATAGCCCCACGTCAATCCCTCGAGCAGCGACGTCGAGGCCAGACGGTTGCCGCCGTGCAGGCCGGTACAGGATGTCTCGCCGATCGCGTAGAGGCGCGTCAGCGTCGTTTCGCCCACGTTGTTCGCCAGGATGCCGCCGCAGAAATAGTGCGCCGCCGGGACGACCGGAATCGGCTCGCGCTCGATGTCGACGCCGATCTCCGCGCAGGCCTTGCCGATGTTCGGGAAGCGCTGTGCGATTGGTTCGTGGCCGTGGTAGAAGTTGGCGAGATCGAGATAGACGAAATCGTCCTTGCTCGTGGTCATCTCCTCGACGATGGCCCGCGCTACGACGTCGCGCGGCGCCAGATCCTTCAGCACCGGCGAGTACTTTTCCATGAAGTACTCGCCTTTCTGGTTCCGCAGTCTCGCTCCCTCGCCGCGCAGCGCCTCGGAGATCAGATAGTGATTGGCCTTCTTGTCAGCCAGCGCCGTCGGGTGGAACTGCACGTACTCCGCGTTCATGACCCTCGCACCGGCGCGCTGCGCCATGACCACGCCGTCGCCGATGGCGCTGCGCGTATTCGTGGTGTGGAGGTAGATCTGCCCGATGCCGCCCGTGGCCAGGATGGTGAAGTCGCTGAAGATCGTGAACACTTCGTTCGACTTGTTATCCAGGAGATAAGCACCGGCGCATTCATTCGTCAGGCGATAGCGCACCTGGATGTCGGTCGGATGGTGCTGCGTCGTCAGGAGATCGATCGCCGTCATCTCCGTGACTAACGTGATGTTCGGCTCGTTCCGGACCCGATTGAGGAGCGATGTCTCGATGGCCCGGCCGGTGGCGTCGCCGGAGTGGATGATGCGCGGTAGCGAGTGTGCCCCTTCCTGCGTCAGGTCGAGCTCTCCCTCTTCGCTGGTCGAAAAGGGGACGTGCATCTCGTCGAGCAGCAACTCCTTGACGACGCGCGGCCCCTCGACGGCCAGGAAGCGGACCGCCTCCTCGTTCGACAAGCCCGCGCCGGCGGCGATGATGTCCTCGATCAGCTTCGCGGGCGTATCGCCCTCGCCCTCATAGATGATGCCGCCCTGAGCCCAGAACGTGTTGCAGTCCTTCGGATCAGCCGACTTGGTGACGAGGAGGACCTTGATCCCAGCGCCGGCCAGACAGAACGATGCCGTGAGCCCGGCGATGCCGGTGCCGATGACGAGGACGGGGTAATGGTCGCGGTTCTTCAGCGCTGGCACGGGCGCATTGTAGTGGTCAATCGTGCGGCTTCGCCGCGTTGTCCGTTGTCGGTTTGTCGGTCGTCAGTGCTTGATTGCGATCCCCCGACAACCGACCACTGATAACCGACAACGTCTTCAGGTCTCGCCATAACCGACAACATCTCAAACAATCTCCCACCGTTTCGTCAGCTGCCGCGACGTGACGAAGAAGACGATCGCCCAAGCGACGAGCACCGCCGCGGGAAGGACAAGCGACGACAGCGGCAGTTCGCGCCAGAAGACGTTTGTGAAGCCTTCCAGCGCCCACGAGTTGAAAAGCACCAGTCCCGCTTTCTGCAACCCCGCGGGCATGAGAAAGCGGGGGAACATCGAGCCGCCGATCGCGGACAGCGACAACACGACGAGCGTCGACATGGCGCCGAGCTGTGCGCGCGTGCGACAGACGGACGCCAGCAGGAGGCCGAACGCCGAGGTGGCCAGAGAGGTCGACAAGGCCATGATGAGGAAGCCGCCAATGTGCTCGAGAAGCTGCAGGCGAAACGCGACCGCACCCCAGACGAACATCACGCAGATCTGCGTAAAACCGAGCGTCCACAGATAGGCCAGCTTGCCGAGAAGAAGCTGCGTCAGCGTCAGACGCGTGGTCAGGATGCGGTCGAGTGTGCCGCTCTCGGCCTCCTCGAGCAGAGCGCCGCCGGCGTTGGAAGCGGTGAAGAGGAGAAACATCACACCGATTCCCGCCGCGTAGAGCGCTGCTACGACGTTCGACTTGTTCTGGCCGATGACATCGGTCTTCTCGATCCGGATGATCGAGCCGGACGATGATGCCCCGGCGGCCGGCGTTCGCGCGCTGAACGTCCTGTAGCCCTTGATGCTTTGATCGATCGTCGCCTTCTGCTGAGGCGTGAGCCCGCCGCTCCAGCGATCGACTTCGTTGACGCCGGCGTCCATCATCAGCTCCGGCATCGACATCATCATCGTCTTCTGCAGCAATCCGCCGACGACCTGGTCCGCGATCGGATCGGCGGAGTCGGACAGTAGCCGGAAGGCCGGGCCGCTGTTCGGTGTGTCGAAGCGGATCCGCGTGCTGCCGAAGCCTTTCGGGATCACCAGCGCCACCGGCGCGTCACCCGCTCGCACATACGCCTCGGCGGTCTGAGCATCGAACGGAGTGCCGCTCTTCTTCGGCGCGACGACCACGTCCAGCGCCGATTCCGCTTGCAGCGCCGCGATCAGGCGCCGCGAGTTGTCGCTGTGATCGAGGTCGGCGATGACGACGGTCGTCTTCGGCGTCTTCGACTTCTGCGCCCCGAAGATGCCGGCGAAAATCGAGAAGAAGACGATCGGGACGATGAAGCTGAGCATGAGCGCCGCGCGATCGCGGCGAAGGTTGAGCCATCCGGCTCGGACGACTGAGGCGATCATTCGCGTAAACCCTTTCCAGTCAGGTGGAGGAAGACTTTTTCGAGCGAGGGCGACTTCATGGTCAGGTCGCGCACGCCGCTGCCCTGCGTTTCGGCATCGCGCATCACGCGCAGCATCTCGGCGGCGTCGTCGATGAGGTGCGTGACGCTGGTGCCGTCGGCAAACTCGACGATCACCTCGCGCTTGGTGCCGATGGTGTCGCGCACCAGCTCATCCTTGGTGCCGGTGGCGATGACGCGGCCGTCGTCGATGACGGCGATGCGGTCGCAGAGTCGCTCCGCTTCTTCCATGTAGTGCGTCGTGTAGATGAGCGAGACGCCGTCGGCGCGGAGCGATTCGATCATCTGATAGATGCGCTCGCGCGATTGGGGGTCGACGCCGACGGTCGGTTCGTCGAGCAGCAGCACGCGCGGCCGGTGCAGCACGCCGACGGCCATATTGAGGCGCCGTTTCATCCCGCCGGAGAACGTCTTGACGGGCTCGTTCGCCCGATCCGACAGCGCCGCCCAGTCAAGGGCCCGTTTCATTGCCTCGGCGAGCGCGGTGCCGGCAAGGCCGAGGTAGCGGCCGAAGACCGTCAGGTTCTCGTGCGACGAAAGGTTGGGATAGAGCGCGATCTCCTGCGGCACGACGCCGACCTCTGCTCGTGCCTCCGTGTCGCCTGCCGGAGCCGGTTTGCCGAAGATGGTCACCGAGCCGCTGTCGGGCCTGACGCGCCCCATGATCGTCCGGACGAGCGTCGATTTACCGGCGCCGTTCGGACCCAGAAGGCCGAGAACCTCCGAGGGCCGCAGCTCGAGCGAGACGCCGTCGAGCGCGCGGCGGGAGGCGAACGTCTTCACGACGTTCTCGATTTGCAGTGGATTCATCCCGCTACTCTACGCTGCGCGGGTACGATTCGCCCCGTGTCGAAAGTCATGATCGAAGGATGGCAATGTAAGGATAATCGGCTCATGCGCACAGTCATGATGCTCGTTCTCTTCGTGTCTACGGCTTTGGCGCAGCAGCCGGCGCCCCCGTCCGTCGCCGCGGTCGCACCCGGCGACAACGTGCTCCACAGCTCGCTGCTCCTGCCGAAAGAGCCCGGCAAGGCGGTACCGGTCGTGCTGATGCTCTCCGGTTCAGGGCCGACGGACCGCAACGGCAACTCGCCGATGCTGCCGGGGAAGAACAACTCCATGCAGATGCTGGCGGAGGGGCTGGCCGACAGCGGCATCGCCTCGCTGCGCTACGACAAGCGAGGCGTGGGCGAGAGCGTGAAGGCCATGGTGGCTGAGAGTGATCTCCGCTTTGAGACCTACGTCGACGACGCCGTGGCCTGGTGCGAGCAGCTTCGCAAAGACAAACGATTCTCCGTTGTCGTCGTCGCCGGTCACAGCGAGGGGTCGCTCATCGGCATGCTCGCCGCGAAACGCTGCAACGCCGACGGGTTCGTCTCCATCGCCGGCGCCGGCCACCCCGCGGCCGACATCCTCCGGACGCAGCTCGCCGGCAAGCTTCCGCCCGAACTGGCGACGCGAAGCGACGAGATCCTGAAGAACCTCGAGGCGGGTAAGACGACTGACGATCCGCCGGTCGAGCTGGCCGCGCTCTATCGCTCCAGCGTGCAGCCTTACCTGATCTCCTGGTTCCGCTACGACCCCGCCAAGTCGATTGCCGCGTTGGCCGTGCCCGTGCTCATCGTGCAGGGAACGACCGACCTGCAGGTGAGCGTCGACGATGCCAGGCGCCTCGCTGCGGCCAGTCCGAAGGCGAAGCTTCTTCTCGTCGAAGGGATGAACCACGTCCTCAAGGAGGTCCCACCCGACCGCGAGAAGCAAATGGCTTCCTACAGCGATCCGAGCCTTCGCCTGGCCCCGGAGTTTCTGACCGGCGTTGCTGATTTTGTACGGAAGGTTGGGAAGTAGGAGAATTGGGGTATGGCGCTAACAGAGACAGAAGAAGCTTGGGCTCGGTACTTTGCGCATCAACTGACCGAGAGCGAAAGAGCGGAGTCGCGCGAGCGCATGCTGGCGGATCTACAGCAGGCAAAGGAGGAAGGTGTGTTTCGCAACCTCGCGAAATTGCGCGGAAAGATTCAATGGTCCATGTCGCTCGAAGAGCTGCGTAAGGATTAGGTGACTAGCAATCATGACCGAAACAAAGATCGAAGAGCCAGGGAAGCCCGTCGCGGACAAGGAAGATGATCACTGGGCGCATTACCGGTCGATTCAGCTTACGCCCGAACAGGTAGCGGCAGGCCGCGCGCGGCTGCAAAAGGAGATCGACAAGGCGCGAGCGGCGGGGGTGTATGAGGGCTTGATGAAGTGGAAAGGCCGGGTGCACTGGGACATCGATATTGACGCGTTACGTGAGGATCGTGAATTTGATCGCGATTGACACGAGCTCGTTGCGACGGTGGGCGCGTGGTGAAAGCGGCGCCGACGTCCTCCGAGCGGATGAAGCAATCCTCAGCGGTGATGCGGCGCTCCCGCCAGTCGTGTTGGCGGAGGCGTTGAGTAGCCCGGCAGTCGAGCGACACTTTGTCGATTTCGTTTTGACGCTTCCTCTTCTGGACATTGAGGAGGGCTACTGGAGGCGTGCTGGAGACCTGCGGCGTAGCATCTTACGCGACGGCTACAAAGCAAACCTGTCCGACGCGCTCATCGCGCAAGCCTGCATCGACAAGAAGGTCCTTCTCATCACCCACGACGCCGACTTTCGCCACTTCCTCCCCGCCGGCCTCAAACTCGCGTAGCCGCCCGCTTCTGCATCCACGTCATCAAGCCGTAGAGCAGCCCGACCACCACGCCGAAGCCGACCAGCCACAACGACTTCGACGCTAGCGCGTTGCGCAGGGCGTCGGGGTCTTTCATCAAGGCAGGCTGATCGCCGAGGACGCGCATCCCGAACCAGGACAGCGCGCCGTTGTAGAGGCCCGCGCCGAGGATGGTCATGATCGAGAAACGGCCGAACGGCATCCGGAACAGTCCCGCCGGAATCGAGATGAGATGCCGGATGCCGGGCAGCAGGCGTGCCACGAAAATGCCGCCCGAGCCGTACGTCTCGAACCATCGGTCGGCCGCTTCGATCTTCGACGGTGACATCAGCACGAAACGCCCGTAACGGGTCACCAGCGGACGGCCCAGTTTGTACGCGATCCAGTAGCTGGCCGCCGAGCCTGCGCACGAGCCGGCCGTCGCGGCCAGAATCACCAACGTGAGATTGAAATGCCCCTGCGCCGCCCAGAAGGCGGCCGGGGGAAGGACCACTTCCGCGGGGATCGGAAGCGCAGTCGACTCGAACGCCATCATGACGAAGATGCCGAGGTATCCCCAGTCGAGGACGAACTGCATCCAGGTCAGGAAGAACTGATGGAGCCAGTGCATAGGGCGCGCAATCCTAACCGAAAGCCCGGTGTTACGATCGCGCGATGCAGCCGGATCGCTACGACGTCATCATCCTCGGCGGCGCCTTCAGCGGCGCGTCGACGGCGATCCTGCTGCGGCGCGATCATCCACAGCTTCGCGTGCTCATCGTCGAAAAGGCCGAGGCCTTCGATGCCAAGGTCGGCGAAGCCACCACCGAGATGTCGGCCATGTTTCTCACCCGGCGCCTAGCCATGTGGCATCACCTCGAGGCCGAGCAGCTACCGAAAGAGGGACTGCGCTACTGGTTCAGCAACGACAAAGTCACCGGCCACGCCAACGCCAGCGAGGCCGGCGGATTCATTCGCAGCGCCGTTCCCGCCTTCCAGCTCCGGCGCGACGCATTGGATGAGTACCTCCTGGCCACAGCCGTCCGCGAAGGAGTGGAGCTGCTCCGTCCCGCCAAAGCGCGCGACGTAGAGCTGGCCGATTTCGACAATAAGCTGACCATTGAAGTTGGCGACGAGGTCCGCGAGCTCCGCTGCCGCTGGCTGCTCGATGCCACCGGACGCGTGAACTTCCTCGGCCGCCGCCTCGGGTTGATCGAGCGCAACGAGGAGCATCCCGTCGCCGCCATCTGGTGCCGGTGGAACGACGTGCGTCACATCGACGACATCGCCGCACGCGCCGGCCCGCTCGCCGGGCGCAACATCAGCTCGCGCCGGCTGGCCACGAATCACTACACAGGCTTCGGCTACTGGATCTGGGTCATTCCCCTCGGCAACGGAGAGACCTCCATCGGCGTCGTCTTCGACAAGCGGCTCATCGATCTTCACCACAGCAAAGACCGCGCGGCCGATTTCATCGCCTTCCTGAAAGCGATCCCTTCGCTGGCCGAGCTGATCGACGGTGCCTCGCCGCGCCTCGACGATCTTCGCTTCTACTCGCACCTCCCGTACGTTTCCAAGCAGTACATGGGAAACGGCTGGGCGCTCCTCGGCGATGCCGCTGCCTTCCTCGATCCGTACTACTCACCGGGCCTCGATCATGCCTCGTTCACCGCCGAGGCCACCGCCGAGATCGTCGGGCTCCACGCGAAGGGGGAGGATGTCGCGGCGCGCATCGTGGAGCACAACGAGGCCTTCGCGCGCTCCTACCTGCGCTTCTTCCGCTGCATCTTCAAAGACAAGTACTACTACATGGGCGAGGCCGATCTGCTGGCCGCGGCGATGATTCTCGATACCGCCCACTACTACATCTTCGTGGTCATCCCCGCGTATCGGTTCGCGAAGAAGTTCCTGTGGATGCCGGTGCTCGGGCCGAAGCCGGCATTCTTCAGCTACCACTTCATCAAGCTCTATCACCGCCGCTTCAAATCGATCGCGCTGGCGCGGCGCGCGGCGGGTGAGGCCGGAACGCGCAACGACGGCCGTCGGATCAAGGCCTACTTCAACCTCAATCTATCGCCGGTGCACATGGTTCTGCGGGGCGTGAAGCTCTGGGCGTTCGCGGAGGTGGACAACGTGCGGCTGCAGTGGCGTCGTCTGTTCCGCCGCGGTGCCGCGACGACGGCAACTCCGGCCGAGAGCGCTGCCGCACGCGGATGAGCCGTCGCGTGACCATCGTTTTCGATTCCCACTTCGGCGATCGTCTGGCCGCGCTGGTGATGCGTACGCCGGTCTGGATCGTGGAGAGCGGTGCCAATCGCGCCGCCGTCTCGGAGGCCTGGAGCCGCGCCAGCGATTGGCCGCAGATCAGCGTCACCGTCTTTCGTCCGCCGGACGATCTCGAGCTCCTCCTGTCGCAGATCGGACACCCGCAGCGGGTCGACGTGATCGGCCTGCGCCTTACGGACGACGCGCGCGAGACGCTGCATGCGGCGGGCTTCACAAAGATCGCGGAGACGAGCGAAGGGTTTCGCGCCTCTTAAAGCTTTAACCACGGAGACACAGAGAACACGGAGAACTCCTCCGTGATCTCTGTGTCTCTGTGGTAGTTTTATAGCGCCGCCAACGCCGCGCGCTTGACCTTACCCCGCTCGTCCACCGGAATCGACTCGATCAGCTTCACGATGCGCGGCACTTTGTGGGGCGACAACTGCTCCAGGCACCACGCGCGAATCTGTTCCCGCGTGACGTCGGGACTGGCCACGACCGCGGCCGCGACGACTTCGCCTCGTGCGCCGGCGGGCTCGCCGTAGACTCGCGCCTCGCGCACGCCTTCGATCTGCAGCAGCACCTGCTCCACCTCGCGCGGAT
This sequence comes from Thermoanaerobaculia bacterium, assembly GCA_035482045.1. Lineage (GTDB taxonomy): Bacteria > Acidobacteriota > Thermoanaerobaculia > Gp7-AA8 > Gp7-AA8 > JADGNZ01. The sequence continues at coordinate 22,666 of DATHRD010000058.1, read as the reverse complement.
TCACCTTCTTGCCGGCCGTGTTGATCAGCTCACTGGCCCGCCCGGTGATGACGACCTCGCCGTTCTCGCGAAGCTCGATCAGATCGTCCGTCACGAACAGCCCGTCCTTGAACGGATGGAACGTCGCCGCGTCGTGAAGATACCCGAGCGCCACGTTTTCGCCGCGCACGGAAAGCCGCCCACGCGCCGATGAGAGCACCACGTTTCCAATGGCCTGCCCCACGGTCCCGCGCTCGACGGCAGCGCCCTCCCGGTCATACGTGATGCCGCCACACTCGCTGCAGCCATAGAACGTATGAATCGGACGGCCGAAGCGTTCGCGGAACTTGCGCGACACCGCCGCGGGCAGCGGCGCGCCCGCCGAGAGAAACGTCCGCACGCTCCTGAACTCGCCGGCGCCGGCAGTGACCAGATGGTCGAACACCATCGGAATTAGCGGAGCGACGGTGCAGGAAAACTGATTGCACAGATTGACGACTGACTGCGGCAGGTAGTCGTTCGAGATCACCACGGCTGTTCCCTGCACGAGCAGCGGTGTGACCAGGTTCGAAAAGCCATAGGAGTGCGACATCGGAATCGCGCCGAGGTTGATGTCGTCCGCGCCGATGCCCATCGTGGCGCTGATGTTCAGGCAATCCGCGAGCAGGTTCGCCTCGGTGGCCACGATTCCCTTCGGCATCCCGGTCGAGCCGGACGTCAGCTTGATGAGGCGCGCTCCGGCCGGAACGCTGACCTGCCCGGCCTGTCGCGCCGAGATCATCACCTCGCCGCCGCTGCGATAGACCAGGCCGCGAGCCGCGAAGTGCCCCAGCACGTTCGCGACTTCGGTCTCCGTGGCATCGCGGTCGATGAGGATGGCCACCAGCTTCTGCTTCAGAATCGCCCCGAACGCGGCCACGAAGTCGGCCGAATTCGGCAGTTGGATGGCCACCACGTCGTCTGGCCGAAACCCGGCGCCGGCGAATCGCCCGGCCATCTCCCCGATCCGCCGGACGAGCTGCCCCCGCGTGGTGACGCCGCCCGTTGCGCCATCGATCAGTACGACCGCCTCGGGCGCGGCAGCCGCAAGCGCAAGGAACCGTTCGAGCATGGATAGAGAAGCGAGAATAGAGTCGCCGTTCCCTCACGTCAACAACCACACCGTGCCTCTCAGTTCTCGCCTCCCTGGGACCGCGGGCGTCCCGCCCGCAGATCTCGCGTGATCTAGCGTCTCCGGGAGTTCCTCCACTTACCGCTCAGGCAGCCCAACTAGCGGTTGCACCCGACGCAGCCCGCGTCGTTGTTGCTGCGCAGAGCTATACTTCTTCGCGCCGCGGGCTGAGCGGGTGAACCGCGGGTCCGTTAAGCGTCACGGTCAACGACAGTGGAAACGGAGCGCCACCGCAGAGCAATGGGAGCCCACATGGTACAGGCGGAGATCGCCGGCATCTCGCCCTTCTTCATCGTGCGCCACGTGCCCTCGTCGCTAGAGTATTACCGAAATTAGTTAGGTTTTGACGTCACCTTCCAGGGACCGACTCCCGACGATGTCTTCTTCGGCATCGTCCGGCGGGGCGGCGCGCAGATCCTCCTCAAGGCTATTGGTGTAACTCCAGTGCCAAATTACACACGGGAGGTGAAGAAGGGGATCGCCCGATGGGATGCATTTCTTGAGGTCCCAGATCCTGACGCCTTGGCGGCCGAATTCGCTTCGCGTAAGGTCGCGTTCTCCGAAGCCCTGAAAGACACCCACGACGGCCTGCGTGGCTTCGAACTCAAGGACGCGGATGGCTACGTTCTCTTCTTCGGCCGGCCCCGAGAGTGAGCGAGACTCGAGGTCAAGGCTGTCTGGCCCCCGGCAAAGAGCGCAAAACACGCCTACCTCGTGGCGGTTGCCGAGGCGAACGACGCGACGCTGCTCACTCACGATCAACGTCTTCTGGTGGCGACGGCCACTGCTCCGCGACCGGGTAGAGGTCCTGGCGCCATAGCGGTGACCGGGCGAGACTCCCGGATCGTCGTCATCGTTGAGAGTTTGTCCTCGGTGTCGGCGTCGCGGGCTCCATCGATGAGGACCTCTTCCTCGACGGTGCGGTCGCGGACCCCGGTGATGAACCGAAAGTGTCCAACGATGAGGTCATGGTGTCCTCTAATAGGTACATTCTCCTCGTTGATGAAGACATTCTCTTCAACGTTGAAGATGCGGACTTCATCGATTGACAGAACTTGTCAATTGATTGACAAAACTTGTCAATTGATGAAGATGCGGACTTCATCGATTGACAGAACTTGTCAATTGATTGACAAAACTTGTCAATTGATGAAGACAACGACTCCATTGATTGACAAAACTTGTCAATTGATGAAGACCAGGACTTCAACGTTGAGGACGTGGACTTCATCAAGGATTAATTTTTGTCAACGTGAGGCCGGGAGGCGGCCGCACGGGACGACGTAAATGCCCTGGCCGGTAGCGCCCGCGCATTTGACGGAGCGCTGGCGTCTCGCCGGCTGGCCCGGCAGCGTCCTCGCCGCCGCGCGCGGTCGTAAGGTTCTCGCCGCGGGTGAACGCGGCTCGATCGCGATCCACCACCGCCCTTTCCGCTTGTTATCGATCGTTGCCCTCGCGGCGCCGAGACGGCGCCTAGCCAGCCGGCGAGGACGCCAGCGCTCCGGCCGGCGACACCGTCGAAGTAGTGACGAACCGGTTCGTGCAGTGAGTCCCGCGCGGGCGCGTCCGAAGGCGCGCCCGCGCATTTTGTTTCGCTCGGCTAAGGCTGACGATCGGCGCTGGATGCAAGCGTGATCGACGCGCTGGCGATGAGCGCTCTGAATTGAGCCTCGCACTCCAGTCCGTCCTGGGAATCGTCGCCCGTGAACGTCCACAGGGCAGCGGTGTTGGGCTCGAGATCGGAGGTATTGATATAGACATGGACGACGACCGCGCCCCCGCTTTCCGAGCGTGCCATCACCGCCGGACGGCCACCTATGCGGAGGAGGTTCCGGTGTTCCGCCGACAGCCGGACGAAATTCTCGGGATCCAGTTCCGCGGACAGGAAATGATTCCACTCACGGTCCCGATAAAACTCCCCGCGTACATGACAGGCGGAGCCAAACGACGCAGGCGGCACGACCTGACCTTCTGTCGTCGACCAGCCACGCGGTACCGTCGTCTTCAGCACGAATCCGGAGGAGCTGACCATGACCCTGTCGCCGCGCTGCCTGTACCACGGAGCATCCGCGGCAAGGAGAGGGAGTGCCGCAACCAGCAAACTCATCGCCATCACGATACGTATTCGCAAGATGCCCTCCTCGGTTAGCGAGCCTCGACGCGGCCCGTCCTACGAGTGCGAATTGTACTCTCGCGAGCGATCGCTACTTGAATCCCTTCCCGAATCGGGTACGATCGTTCCCGAAATGGGAACGGCATCGCGGAAAGTTGCCCGGCACTCCCAGCCCTGCGTTCGTTCTGCAGTCAGGCTCTAGCTTTCGCTCGCCAGGACAAGTAGTCGCCGGACTGAATCTCACGACAGTCTCGCGGCTCACGGTTCAAAACATAAGCCCAAGCCGGAAGCGTTTCGCCGTTTGTTAATTGCACACGAACGACTTCGCGGCGATACTCGTGTGGCTCAGGATCGGAGGGCGTACAGCCCTCATATTCATCGAGCTGGCTGATGACCGATTCCCAATACGGACGATCGATCGCATACACTTCGCCAATAACGTGGCCATTTCCAGGGTATACCAAGCCCGGATAGTTACCAAGGTCATACAACTTGCCGCTTACGGCGGCGGCACCGAGAAAGCGCGCACGCTGGGCCAAAAGCCGGGCGAGCTCGTGCTGTGTATCGCGCCGGAGAGTGCCGTACACGAACAGATTTTGACCGTTATTCACGCTGGCTCCGATTTTGGTAAGCAATCGTTGAGGAGCTTGGCGAGATTCTCGAAGCTCTGCGACTGAATGTACCGGCGTACGAAGTCGTGACGATGGAGCAACGACAGGTAATACTCGAAGAGCATGAGCACTTCCCGTGGCTTCAATTGACCCAGTTGCCAGAGAGAGGCAACAAACTCGAAGAAATTGAGATAGTCAGCAAACTCTTCCACGAGCGCATCATGCGCGCCGGAAGCTACCAATTCTCGGAGCCTCGAGAACTCGGGCTCGATCTCGTAATCCAGGACGCCGCGAATATGCTTGTAGTTCGGCGATTCGAAGAACTTTGTGTGAAGGCTGGACAGCCACTCCGCCCGGCGGACTTTGGCCGTACGCCAAAATGCCCACACCGCGAGCGCTCCGGCGACCAACGTCGAAAGGCGCAGCAGGGAATCGAGCCATGACGCGTTCGACATCGCCCTATTCTCTCACACGGGATGCCTCCGGTAGTCTGGCGCACATGCTTTCGATCGTCTGAAACCGCGTTACCATCCCCCGCACATGATCGATGTCCTCGTCATCGGCGGCGGCCCGGCCGGCTCGACGGCGGCGACCTTGCTGGCGCGGAAGGGGTTCTCTGTCACCCTTCTGGAGCGCGAGCGGTTTCCGCGGTTTCAGATCGGTGAGTCGCTGCTTCCGTACAACAACGATCTCTTCGCGCGCCTCGGCGTGACGGTGCCGCTGGCCGAGGGAACGTTCACGCCGAAATATGGGGCGGGGTTCGTCACGGCGGATGGGGCGCTCGGGTACACGTTCCGCTTCCGGGAGAATCTGCCGGAGGCGTATCACAGCTCGTTTCAGGTCAAACGCGCGGAGTTCGATCAGCTTCTGCTGCGCAATGCCGCGTCCAGCGGGGTCGGGGTGCGCGAGGGGATGCCGGTCACGGCGGTGGAGCTGGGCGACTCCTCGCGCGCGGCGGTCACTTGCGCGAACGGTGAGCGGATCGAGGCGCGTTTCGTCGTCGACGCCAGCGGCCACGGTGCCTTTCTCGGCAATCGCATCGGTGGCAAAGAGGACGTTGAGGAGTTGAAGAAAGTGGCTGTCTTTGCGCACTACAGGAACGTTCCGCGGCCGGAGGGGCGCGACGCCGGCAACACCATCATCGTCGTCCTGCGCGATGCCTGGTTCTGGCTCATCCCGGTCAGCGCCGACACGATGAGCGTGGGGCTCGTCGTCGGGCGCGACCACCTGCGCGGCTGCGGCCTTACCCCCGAGGAGTTGTTGGAACACACCATCGCCGGGGCGCCGTACCTGGCGGAGCGGATGAGGGAAGCGGAGCGCGTCACGAGCGTCTACGTCCGCCGCGACTTCTCGTTCATGATGAAGCGCAGGACGGGGAAGAACTTCGCGCTGGCCGGCGACGCGGCGGGCTTTCTCGATCCGATCTTCTCCACGGGCGTCTTCATGGCTATGAAATCGGCGGACATGGTCGCCGACGCGGTCGAGCAGCGGCTGCGCAGCGGAAGCATGCGTTTGCTCCGGCGCTACGATCGGGCGTTTCAGGGCGCGCTCAACAAGTACTTCCGTTTCATCGCCAACTTCTACCGGCGCGAGTTCCTCGAGGTCTTCCTCCAGCCGAAGACCGACTATGGCCTCATCCCGGTCATCACGGGCATCCTGGCGGGCAACATCTTCGCCACGAACAACCGCGCCAAGCTGACGCTGTTCTTCTTCTTCGTGCGGATGCAGAAGCTCTTCGGCGTGATCGCGCCGCCGATTGCATGGGATGAGTTGCCGGGTCCGGCAAGTGTGTGAAAATGACTCAGCCCATGAATGACGACCTGAGAAAGAAACTGAAAGAGCTCCTCATCGAGCGTTTGAAGTTCGAAGACATGACGCCCGACGACATCAAGGATGACGATCCCCTCTTCGCCGGCGGCCTCGGGCTCGACTCCATCGACGCCCTGGAGATCGTGGTGATGCTGGAGACGGAGTTCGGCATCAAGGTGAAGAACGAGTCCGCCGCGCGCGACAACTTTCATTCGATCTCCTCGCTGGCGGACTTCGTGAAGCACAGGCTGGCGGATCAGGAGCAGGCCAAGGTGTGAGCTGGCTGGCCAGCCTCCCTCATCAGATCCCCTTCCGGGCCGCCTCCGCGGCAACGCGCATCGACGACAGGACTATCGAAGGCGTCTACGTCTGTACCGCGGACGACCTCATGCCGGCGAATGTGATGGCCGTGGAGGCGATGGCGCAGCTCGGCGGCGGGCTGGCGTTTTCGGCATCACTCGAGCACGCATTTCTCACGGGTATCGATGGATGTGAAGTCGATCGCGCCATCGAGGCGGGCGATGTGATTCGCTTCGTCGTGACGCTCGAGGCTGCTTTCGGAGGCACGTTTCGGTTCTCGGGGAGGGGGATGGTCGATGGAGTGGAAGTGATACGGGGTAGGTTTTATCTGGCTACACTGTCTTGAAAAGGCTTTACCACAGAGACACAGAGGACACGGAGAGCTCTCCTCCGTGATCTCTGTGTCTCTGTGGTGAGAGATTTTTTAGCACGAGAACCATGCGCAGACCCGATACCTCCACCCGCCTGGCCATCACCGGTGTCGGGATCATCTGCTCGATTGGGCGCAACCAGTCGGAGGTTTGGCGGTCGATCGTCGAGTCGCGGGCAGGCATCGGGAAGCTGACGAAGTTTCCGGGCGAGACGTTTCCGACGGATGTGGCCGCCGAAGTCGGCGACATCGACGAACTGTTGCCGATCGACCGGCGCGAAGCGAGGCGGATGTCGCGCAGCGATCTGCTGGCGGTCATCGCCGCGAATGAAGCAATTTCGCAGGCGGACGACGGCGCGACGACTCCGCTGCCACGCGAGCGCGCCATCGTCTCTACGGGGACGTCTACCGGCGGCCTTCTCGAAGGAGAGAGTTTCTATTTCGACCGGCTCGTACATGGCCGCGGCCACGTGGCCGTTTCGCGCGTGCTGCAACAGCCGACTTCGGGTCCCTCGGATGCCGTGGCCCGTGCGCTCAGCCTGGGCGGCGGCGTGTTCTCGAACGCCACGGCCTGCGCCTCGGCCGGTGCCGCGATCGGCATGGCCGGCGATCTGCTCCGCTCCCGGCACGCGGATGTTGCCGTCGCCGGCGGGAGCGATGCGCTCTGCCGCCTGACGTACAGCGGATTCAACGTCCTGCAGGCGGTGGACGAGAACCCCTGCACGCCGTTCGCGGCGGAGCGCAAAGGCATCACGCTAGGCGAAGGGGCCGCGTATCTCGTGATCGAGCGCTGGGATGACGCCGTGGCGCGCGGCGCGACGATTCTCGCGGAGTTGCGCGGCTACGGGGCGACGTGCGACGCGCATCATCCGACCGCCCCGCACGAAGAGGGGCGTGGAGCCGAGGCGGCCATGCGCGGTGCGTTGGCCGAGGAGGGAGCCGAACGTCCGCGGGTCGACTACATCAACGCGCACGGAACGGGCACGCTGCTCAACGACTCCGCGGAGACGAAGGCGATCATCGCCGCGGTCGGGGAGGGGGTGCCGGTGTCATCGAGCAAGTCGTACTTCGGTCACACTCTCGGAGCGTCGGGCGGCGTGGAGGCGGTGATCAGCGTTCTCACCCTTCAGAACCAGCTCGCTCCGCCCACGCTGCGCCTCGATGTTGCCGCTGCCGACTGCACGCTCGACTACATCCCGCACACGCCGCGGCCGATGGTGATGACGAATATCCTGTCGAATACGTTTGGCTTCGGCGGGTCGAACGTCTCGATCCTTTTTCGCCGAGCCTAGTGCGCATTTCTTACGATCTGATTGAACCTCCATGCCTGCGGCAGCAAGCCAGGGACCGATGTGGCACAGACAGGCACAGACACTCTTGTCTGTGCCCCGGCCGAAGCCGCCCAGCCCAGAGGGCTTGCAATCTTGAGTCGTGGCGAGACCCAGCACAGACAAGAGTGTCTGTGCCACATCGGTCCCTGCCGGCCATGTCTGCCGTGCTATAAGCGTTAGTCCGCATGAATGGCGTTGCCATCACCGGCATCGGGATCGTTGCGCCGGGCGCGGTCGGCATCGAGCCCTTCCGCGCGATGCTCGACGCGGCGGTCACCGCTGTGGCGCCGATCGACCGCTTCGATACCCGGGGCCTTTCCGCGCATTGTGCCGCGTTGGTGCGCGACTTCAAAGCGCGCGACTACATTCCGGCCATGAAGATGCGGCGGATGAACACGCTCTCGCGATATGCCGTGTCGGCCGCAAAGCTGGCCCTCGACGACGCCGGCGCCGGGATGTCGAGCGAATCCGGTGTGGCCCTCGGCACGGCGTTCGGTCCCGTGCAGACGTCCGTCGATTACATGCAGGAGTACGTCGCCAAAGGGGCAGCCCTGGCGCCTCCGCAACTCTTCGCCGAGTCGGTGGCGAACGCGCCTGGCTCGCATATCGCCATCGAATTCGACCTGCGCGGTTTCAACGTCACCGTGACGCAGCGCGAGTCGTCCTTACTCGCCGCGGCGATGTTTGCGAGCTCGCAGATTGTCAAAGGCACCGTCCCGTCTGCGATCATCGGGGGCGTGGAAGAGGTCAACGAGATGGTCTTCTCCGTTCTCGATCGGCTCGGCGCGCTGGCCCACGCCGCGGACGGGCTGGATGAGCGGATGCGTCCATTCGACCGGCGGCGCAACGGCATGTCCATCGGTGAGGGGAGCGCGATCTTTGTGGCCGAGGGGACGCCGTCGCGGCAGCCGTATGGGTGGCTGGCCGGGTTCGGCATCGCACGCGACACCACCGCCACGATTTCCGACTGGGGAACAGGCCAGGCGCAAGTGGCCGCGGCGATGGAGGCAGCGATCGATGATGCGGAGGTCCGGCGTTCCGATATCGATGCGATCTACGCTTCGGCCAATGGCACGATGCGCGGCGACCGGCTGGAACTGCGCGCGATCCAGACGCTTTTCGGAGACGAGGTACCGCCGGTCGTGGCGGCCAAGGGTTACTTCGGCGAGTACGCGGCCGGCGGTGGGTTTCAACTCGCGGCGGCGCTTCTGGCGATGCGCGATCAGAAGCTCCACGCTTCGCTCGGATTCGAGGAAGCAGACAGCGAGATGCAATTCACGCCCGTCCTTGCGCCGCGCGCGGCGACGTTGCGGAACATCCTGGTCAACTCCATCTCGGCCGGCGGCGGCGTCGTTTGCGCCGTCGTATCGCGGGAGGCGTCGTGACCATGAAAGCGCTCGCCATGATCCCGGCGTTGAATGCGGAGCGGAGCATCGGCGGGGTCGTTCGCGACTGCAAGGAGGTCATCGATGATGTGCTCGTCGTCGATGACGGGTCGGCCGATCGGACGGCGGAGGTGGCACGGGACGCGGGGGCGCAGGTGGCCAGCCACTCCATCAACCGCGGCAAAGGCGGGGCGCTCAAGACCGGCTTCGCGTACGCGCTGGAGCACGGCTTCGATGTGGTGGTCACGCTCGACGCGGACGGCCAGCATCTTCCGCGCGAGATCCCGAAGTTTCTGGCCGCGCGCGCGGAGACCGGTGCGGACCTCATCATCGGCGGCCGCGCCCACCTGTTTGGACAGATGCTGCCTCGGCGCCGGTTCGCGAACCGCTTCTCGGCGTGGTGTATTGCGTTCGCCTCGAAGACGAACGTCACGGACTCCCAAAGCGGCTTCCGGCTCTACTCCGCCGGCCTTCTTCGCGCCGCGCGCCTTCACAGCGATGGCTTCGCCATGGAGAGCGAAGTGATCGTTCGCGCCGGCCTGGACGGATTCAAGGTCATCACGATTCCGATCGATCTCGGCTTCGTCGACGGCCAGTCCACCAGCCACTACAAACCGCTGATGGACTCGATCCGGATCGCCTGGACGGTGATTCGGGCGCGGTATTTTTGGAGGTAGCGGTGAGGTTGCCGCGGGGTCTCGCGGTCGCGCAGTCTCGCGGTGTTCGAGACGCTTGAGCAAAGGAACACCGCGAGACCTCGCAACCCCGAGACCGCGCAACCCGCAATCGCTACCTCAATGGGCCGCCGCGGGCGCCGTTGGCAGATCGCTCTTCGCCAACGGTTTCCGCGGCATCATGTCCGGGCGGTTCGCGGCTTCCCAGACGAATGTGGCCATGACGACGGCGGCCTGCATCAGATCTTCGCGCTGCAGGCGATCGTATACGTCGTAATTCGTGTGGTGCGTGCGCTCCCCGTACTCGATCTCGTCCTGGATGAACTGAAACCCGGGGAGGCCGACTCCGTCGAAGGATAAATGATCGGTTCCTCCCGTGGTGCGCTCGGTGACGGTCGTGACGCCGAGGTCCTTGAGCGGCTCGATCCAGGCCTGGAAAATGGGAGCGACCGCGTAGTTTTCCTGCGCATAGACGCCGCGGATCTTGCCGGTGCCGTTGTCGAGGTTGAAATACGCGGAGAGTTTGGCGTGCTCCGGCTTGATCGTCAGCGGGCCGGGATTGCGGCGCATTGTCGACGGGAGATCGCGCTCGGCACCTTCAGGCTCCGGGCGCGAGGCGAAATGCTCGGCGACGTAGGCGTGCGAGCCCAGGAGGCCTTCCTCTTCGCCGCTCCAGAGGGCGATGCGGATCGTTCGCTTGGGGGCGATGCCGATCGCTTTCAGAATGCGCACGGCCTCCATGGCCACCACGGTGCCCGCGCCGTTGTCGGTAGCGCCGGTGCCGCCATGCCATGAATCGAGGTGACCGCCGAGCATGACGATCTCGCCCTTCTTGTCGGTGCCGGGGATCTCGGCGACCGTGTTGTAGGCGTTCTTGTCCTGGTCGTAGTACGTCGTTTTGACGTTCACCTCGACGGTCACGTCCTTGCCCTGCTCGGTGAGGCGGGCCAGGCGGTTGTACTGCTCGGTCGACATCACGATCGACGGGACGGGGTATTGCTCGCCGTCTTTCTGGGTGCCGGCGCCCTGCACATGGAACGTCCCGTAGTCGGCGGGATCCGGCTCGATCATCACGAGCGGCTTTTCCTCGGCGAGAAACTTCGTCAACGCTTTGCGGAAGGCGTTGCGCTTGGCCACCTCCTCGCGCGTGAAGCGCGGGCGTCCCGGTACCTCGTAGCTCTCCGTATCGGTGAGTGACTTGTCGTTATAGCGCGAGAACTGCAGTTTCTCGTGCGCCTTGATCTCGCGCGCATCACCGTTGAGCACGATCTTTCCGGCGAGTTTGCCGCGGTACTTCTCGATGTCTTCTACGGTCTCGATCTTTACTTTGACCGGCTTGCCGCTGACGACGCCGTTCGTGCCGGGCGTCCATGCGCGAGGGAGCGCCCAGAGCTGCGCGACGTCGGGTGAGGTCAGGCGAACCGTGCATTCTTCATAGGACCAGCCGCGCCCGAACGGGCCCCAGCTCTCGAGGTGCGCGTTGCTGAGGCCGAAGGCGGTGAGCTTGTCGCGCGTCCATTCGTTGGCGCGTTTCATGTTCGGTGAGCCGGTGAGTCGAGGTCCGACGAAGTCCATCAACTCTTCGGCGGTGTCCATCACTTTCGAGTTGCGGAACCCTTCCTGCCGGATGCGGTTCTGCATGGTCAGGTCGGGGGTGTCGGCGGCAAAGACGGAGGTCGCGAGGAGGGCGATCAGGGCGAATGTCTTTTTCATGGCCGCGTAGTCTAGAGCATGCGCGGCTTCGCCGCGCGTTCTCGGTTGTCAGTTTTCGGTTCGGTTTAATGCGACTCTGCCGGGCCGTGTTTCGTGTAGTCCGCCGCGCGGAGAAAGTTTCGATACCGACAACCGACCACCGAGAACCGACAACGTGCGCGGAGCGCGCAGTTACAGCTCCAGTTCACCCCAGTCGACGGTAGTAGGGATGTTCGACTTGGCGAAGATCGTGGCCAGCATCTCGTCCGGGCGGTAGATGCGGATGTCGCCGAACTCGCTGGGGCGCCGCGTCTTCATCGTGAAGAGGGCGCGCTGCGAGGCGTATTCGAAATTGGCATGGAAGTCGTCGTCCTTCTTCTGATCGAACATCGTCCGCAGCACGTTGAGCTGGTTGGCCAGGTGGTCGGCGGGATCGACGGAGACGGACGTCTTTTGCTGTCTGGCGCCCTTGCGCCGCGGTTGATCGATGCCGATAGCCATCGAGCGGATCTCATCGAGCTCCTGCGCGACGCGGTTGCTTTTGGTCGCTTTCCTGCCCTCGGCTGGGAGGAGCAACGCCGGAATCTTGTTGCAGTTGGCGCGGTGGATGGCATCGCTGCGGGTGATCCAGCCGAGGTTCGTTACACCGCAGCGCGCGGAGACATTCGACGTCAGATTCTCGATGAACGGCTTCACCGCAGTCTGGAACGAATCGTCGACACCGTTGAAAAGATTGAGAACGTAGTGAACGCGGAACTCGTCCAGCGTCTGTTGCACGGTGCGGGTGATGGGGTGATCGCCGAGGTTTCCGGCCAGGTCGTCCGCGAAGGCGTCGAGATTCGCCACCGAGGAATCGTAGACATCCTCCACCTGGTCGATCAGCTCGTTGATCAACCTCCAGAAGTCGAGTTTCCCCTCGACGGTCGCGTAAAACGGCGACTCGCGGCTGAAGATCAGGCGCAGCTTGCGGAAGAGGATGGCCTTGACGATGTCGGAGGCAGCCAGCGTGGCGCTGGGCAGATGCGGTGTGAAGATCAGGATGCCGGAATTGGAGAACGGCAGGAAGTCGATGACGTTCGAATCGAGCCCGGCCCGCATATCCAGGATGACGTAGTCGGCGTCCAGGCCGTTGATGGCCTCGATCAGCTTCGCTTTGTTCACGGCGCCGAAGTTCGTGATCTCGTCGATCAGGTGCAGCGGCCCGGCCACGAAGCCGAAGTTGCGGAAGAGGTGGCGGGGGTCGATCTTGTCGTCGAGGTGCGTGACGCAGCGATTGATCGACTCGCCTTTGCGGAAGAAGTGGTAGAGATCTTTCTCGATCGGTACGTCGATGGCGTTGCGGATGGCGGACGTGCCGGTGTCGAGGTCGACGAGCACCGTGCGGCCGTGGTGCGACAGGGCAAGGGAGAAGTTGATGGCGAAGGTTGTCTTGCCGACACCACCCTTGCCGGAGGAGATCGGAATGATCCGTTTGATGGCCACTCTCGTAGGGGACTTCGGGCCGGAGTGTAGCATCGGGGTCGTATCCGGGCTTTGCTGCTAAAATCCACCGCCAGTGCTCCCATCATCGTTCTACAGGAAGTTCACGCTCTTCGCGGAGCTCGATGAGCGGGAGCTCGCGTCGATCGCGGCCGTCGCCAAGACGCGGCGCTATGCCAAGGACGACGCCGTTTTCCATGCTGATGAAAGCGGGGACGTTTTTTACCTGATTCGCGAAGGCCAGGTGAAGGTGACGATGATCTCGCCCGAGGGGAAAGAGATCATCCTCTCGATCCTGGGCGTGGGTGATTTCTTCGGCGAGATGGCGCTGTTCGACAACGAGCCCCGCTCGGCCACCGTGATTGCGATCGAGCCTCTCGAAATCGTGACGATCTGGCGCAGCGACTTTCTCCACATCCTCAGCGAGAACTTCTCGATTACGCAGAAGGTGCTCGCGGAACTGTCGAAGCGGTTGCGTGATGCCTCGAACCGGATCGAGTCGCTGGCGACGATGGATGTTTACGGCCGGCTGGCGCGCTTTTTCCTCGACCTGGCCCGCCAGAGTGGCAAGTCTCTCGAGAACGACTACGTGGCCGTGACCCGCCCCACGCACCAGGCCATCGCCAACATGATCGGTACATCGCGCGAGACCGTGTCGCGGCTGATTCACGACCTGATGAAACAGAACCTCCTGCTTTCCGAAGGAAAGACGATCTACCTCCGCAAGTCGGCGCTCGATCAGTTCCGTGCGGAACTGTGAGTTGCGGTTCCGCGGTCTCGCGGTTGCGGAGTCGCGCAGTCGTCGAACTACAATTCCGGCGAGGCGCTCTACCGCGAGACCGCGTAACCGCGTAACCTGCGCTACCGCAATGCTCACCGTCCCTAACGCACTAACCCTCCTTCGCCTGCTGGCCGTTCCGGTGTTCATCTATGCATCGTTCCGCGGGGAGTACCGACTTGCGTTCTTCATCTTCACCGGTGCGGCGGCCACCGATTTTCTGGACGGCGTCATCGCGCGGCGTTTCAACCAACGCTCGCGGCTCGGAGCGATCCTCGATCCGGCCGCGGACAAGACGATGATGTTCTGTGGTTACCTTTTCTACACCCTGCGAGAAGGGCTGCCGGTTGCCGGAATCCCCGCGTGGCTGACCTTCACGGTGTTCATTCGCGATTTTTTCATCATCGCCGTTTCCTATCTCATGTACACGCGCGTTCACGTGAAGCGTTTTCCGCCGTCGTGGGCGGGGAAGACCTCCACCGTCCTTCAGGCGGTTACGCTGGGGGTGGCCATCGCCGCGAACGCGTTCGGCCCGGTGCTCGTGCCGTTTCTGGAGGTCCTTTTCCGGATCGCGCTGCTCGCTACCCTCTTCTCCGCGTGGGACTACCTGCGGAAAGGGAAGGGGATGATCGCCGCCGCCAATCCTTGACCACTCCCGCGCGCTCTCCTAGAATGCGCGGCTCGCTGGCGAAATAGATGGTGGGCGTGCGAAGTTAGCAGGAGTCCCGAGCCTCCATAGCTCAATTGGTAGAGCAGCAGACTCTTAATCTGTTGGTTCTAGGTTCGAGTCCTAGTGGGGGCACCAGATCAAGTACGATGGCGAGGGCCGGGCACGCGCTCGGTCCTTTTTCGCATTCGGGCGAAAGTGGCGGAACTGGCAGACGCGCTGGACTTAGGATCCAGTGGCCCAAAGCCGTGCGGGTTCGAGTCCCGCCTTTCGCACCAATCCAGCCGAAAATCCAGCAGAAGGTTGTCATCGAATGCTACTCAATTACGAAGACGTTTCCACGGTCAAGAAGATTGTCGAAGTTGAGATCCCGGCGGATCTCATCGCCGCTGAGTCCCGGCGCATCACCGCGGAATACGGCCGCCAGGCCAAGATCCCTGGGTTCCGTCCGGGCAAGGTGCCGATCGGCGTCGTCCGCACCCGTTTCGCCAAGGAGATCCAGGAAGAGGTGATCGAACAGCTGTTGCCGAAAACCTTTCACGAGGCCATCGCTGACAAAGGCCTGGAGCTCGTGGGAGATCCGCGACTGGATCATATGGACCCGTACATCGAGGGGGCTCCCGTCAAGTACAAGGCGGAGTTCCAGGTGAAACCGCGCTTTGAGCTCGCCGAATACCGCGGGCTCGTCATCGATGATCCAAAGATCGAGGTCTCCGATCACGACGTCGAAACCATGATCGACCGTTTGCGCGAGCAAGCCAGCGCGTACCGTGCCGAGACCGAGCGCGGCCTCGACGAAGGCGATTTCGCGATGATCGAGATGACGACCTCCGGCGAGGGTATCGACCCCGAGACGCGCGGTGGCCACTTCCGGCTCGGCGAAGAGACCCCGATGCCCGAGCTCCACGACGCTCTGCGCGGGAAGAAATCCGGAGAGACCGTTTCGTTCGAGAAGACTTACGGCGAAGACGCTCATGACGAGCGCTTCCGCGGCAAGAACATCCGTCATGACGTGACCCTCAAGGAGATCCGCGTCCAGGAGAAGCCGGACATCACCGACGAGTTCGCGCAAAGCACGGGTGGGTGGGAGAACGTCGGGCAGATGCGCGAAGTCATCACCGCCGATATCCGAAAACATCGCGAGCTCGAGGCGCGGCGTCTCAAGCAGAGCCAGCTCGCCGAGCTCCTTCTCGCCGCGCACGAGATGGAGGCCCCGGAGATTCTCATCACCGAGGAAGTGGGCAAGTCGCTGCAGAACTACGCCCGCTTTCTGGCCTCGCAGGGCATCGACATCGACAAAGCCGATGTCGACTGGCGGAAGATGCGCATCGAGTTCCTCCCCGAGGCCGAGAAGCGTGTCAAGCGCGCTCTGATCCTCGAAAAGATCGCCCGGAAGGAAAACCTCATTGTCAGCGACGTGGAAGTCGACGCCGAGATCCGACGGGCGGCCAAAGAAGCGGATCGCGACTTTGCCGAGGTCAAGCACCGGATCAAGCACGACGGCGGATACGAGCAGTTGCGCATGTCGCTGAGCCAGGATCGTGCGCTCGACCTGGTTCTGCGCGAGGCCACTCTGCGCGGCGCCTGAGTTCGCGATGCTTCCCCTCGACGCGCGCCTTCTTTTTGCAGCGCGCATCGTGCGGCTGTTCGCCTACGGCTTCGTGGCCGTGGTCCTCGTGCTGTACCTCTCCGCGATCGGTCTTGACGATCATCGCATTGGTCTTCTGCTTTCCCTGACGCTGGCGGGCGATGTCGTCGTGTCGCTCTATCTGACGACGCGCGCTGATGCTCTGGGGCGCAAGCGGACGCTCCTGGCCGGCGCTGTGCTGATGATCGGTGCCGCTGTCGTATTTGCGGTAACCCGCGATTTCACGCTGCTCGTGCTTGCCGCGACGATCGGCGTGATCAGCCCCAGCGGCAACGAAGTCGGACCGTTTCTGGCAGTGGAGCAGGTGGCGCTGGCGCAGGCCGCTCGCGGACGCGACCGGACGGCGCTCTTCGCCTGGTACAACCTTGCGGGATCGTTTGCCACCGCCGCCGGGTCGCTGGCGGGCGGATTCCTTGCCGGCACTCTGATGACGCGTGGTTTTGGCCCGGTGGCAAGTTATCGGAGCGCCATCATCGCCTACGCGGTGCTCGGAGCCGTGCTGGCCATCGTCTTTGCAAACGTTTCGCCGGGGATCGAAGGGGAACGGACGGTGCGGCCTGTGCGCAGTCTCTTTCGCGTGGAGCGTTCGCGTTCGATCGTGCTGCGGCTCTCGTCGCTCTTCGCCCTGGACGCGTTCGCCGGCGGGCTGGTCGTGCAGAGCATCGTCGCATACTGGTTCTTTCGCCGTTTCGGGCTCAGTCCGGCGGCGCTCGGCTCGCTCTTCTTCGGAGCGAATCTTGCCGCCGGCGTGTCGGCGCTCGCGGCTGCCCGGATCGCCCGGCGCCTGGGGCTGCTCAACACCATGGTGTTTACGCACCTGCCGTCGAATGTCCTGCTGATCCTAGTGCCGCTGATGCCGACGCTTCCCCTGGCCATCGCCGTCCTGTTGCTGCGCTTCTCCATTTCGCAGATGGACGTCCCGACGCGGCAGGCCTTCGTGATCGCCGCGGTTGACCCGTCAGAGCGCACCGCGGCCGCGGGGATCACGGGAGTGGCGCGGACGACGGGCGCGGCGCTGGCACCGGTCATCGCCATGCCGCTGATCGCCAGCCTGACGCACAGCTCGGTGCCGTTCATCGCCGCCGGCGCGCTGAAGATTGTCTACGACATGGTTCTGCTTCTCAGTTGCCGGGGCGTCAAGCTCGACGGTTGAGGCCACCGGGACGCCGACTTTCGTCACACGGATGCGTGACACCGAAAACAGTGGAATAGGACCTACCCTCGGGTCGTTCTGGCTGGTCCCTGCGCGGTTCGGGATCTTTGGAAGACGGGAGATAACTCGAACCTGCACAGCAACTTGTGCAGCCGGGCCGAACCGGACGGAAATGGTGGCAGATCCCGCGGCGTGGAATAGGGAAGCGGGTCGGGAAGTTGACGACAGTACTTGGTGGTAGTTGACAAGGTGGCGGCGGGAACGTAGAATCCCCGGTCCCTGCAAGCTGTGGAAGTCGCAGGAGCCCGCCGATCTTTTCCAGGCAGCAAATTGAGAGAGTGAGCGTGTCCGCATCAGACGGGTTGGGTTCACCGGAAGTGGAACCAACCCGCTTGACACGGACGTGAGGGTCTGGCAGGATTGCCGCCCTTTCGTGGACGTCGGTTCCTTGACAACTGAATAGGATAGCAACAAGACAACGTGATTCCTTTCGAGATTCGTATTGC
>DATHRD010000058.1:0-2500 GCA_035482045.1 Thermoanaerobaculia bacterium | reverse complement strand
GGGGCAACCCCGCTGGAGTCATGTCCAGCGATCACCGGCTGAATACATAGGCCGGATGAGGCGAACCGAGGGAAGTGAACCATCTCAGTACCTCGAGGAAGAGAAAACAATAGTGATTCCGTCAGTAGCGGCGAGCGAACGCGGAAGAGCCCAAACCGGAACGGCTTCGGCTGTACCGGGGTTGTGGGGCCTGGCCACATGGAGTTACAAATCAGCAGTCTAGCCGAAGAGTCTGGAACGGCTCACCATAGAAGGTGATAGTCCTGTAGGCGAAAGATTAGCTGGCTCCGGCCGGGTACCCGAGTACCACGGGACACGTGGAACCCTGTGGGAATCTGGGGGGACCATCCTCCAAGGCTAAATACTACTCTGTGACCGATAGCGCACTAGTACCGTGAGGGAAAGGTGAAAAGAACCCCTGTTAGGGGAGTGAAATAGTACCTGAAACCGTCAATCTACAAGCAGTGGAAGCGCTATGCCGGAGCAATCCGGAATGCGCAACCGCGTGCCTTTTGCATAATGAGCCGGCTAGTTACTCTCAGGGGCAAGGTGAAGCATTTTGCATAGCCGTAGCGAAAGCGAGTCTTAATAGGGCGAGTTAGTCGCTGGGAGTAAACGCGAAGCGGGATGATCTAGGCATGGCCAGGATGAAACCTGGGTAACACCAGGTGGAGGTCCGAACCAGTGTTGGTTGAAAACAACTTGGATGAGCTGTGTCTAGGGGTGAAAGGCCAATCAAATTCCGTTATAGCTCGTTCTCTCCGAAATATCTTTAGGGATAGCCTCGTGTCGATCATGTCGGTGGTAGAGCGCTGGATTGCCTAGGGGCCTTACCGGGTTACTGAAGCCAACCAAACTTCGAATGCCGACAATGTAATACACGGGAGTCAGACGGCGGGGGATAAGCTTCGTCGTCGAGAGGGGAACAACCCAGACCGCCAGCTAAGGTCCCCAAATTCACGCTAAGTGGAAAAGGATGTGGAGACGCACAGACAGCCAGGAGGTTGGCTTAGAAGCAGCCATCCTTTAAAGAAAGCGTAATAGCTCACTGGTCAAGTGGCTCTGTGCCGACAATGTAACGGGGCTCAAGCGTGGTACCGAAGCTGCGGATCAACGGGATCCTCCGGGATTCTGTTGGTGGTAGGAGAGCATTCTCAACCGCGATGAAGGCAGATCGTAAGGACTGCTGGAGCGTTGAGAAGAGACTCTGCCGGCACAAGTAGCGATAAAGTGTGTGAGAATCACACTCGCCGTAAGTCTAAGGTTTCCTGAGGAAGGTTCGTCCGCTCAGGGTTAGTCGGTCCCTAAGGCGAGGCCGAAAGGCGTAGTCGATGGGAAACAGGTCAATATTCCTGTACCAGACCGTGATGCGATGGGGTGACGCAGGAGGATAGCTGAGCCGTCGATTGGAAGTGACGGTTTAAGCTCGTAGCGAGCCTGGGTAGGTAAATCCGTCCGGGTATTCGTGAGAAGTGATGACGAGACCTCTTTTGGTCGAAGTCAGTGAGTCCAAGCTGCCAAGAAAAACCTCTAAGCTTCAGTCACGGGATGACCGTACCGCAAACCGACACAGGTAGACGGGAAGAGCATTCCAAGGCGCGTGAGTGATCCCTCGTGAAGGAACTCGGCAAATTAGCACCGTAACTTCGGAAGAAGGTGTGCTTGCTGTCGTCCGTTTCCTCGCGAAACAAAGCGACGGTAAGTCGCAGTGAAATGCCCCAAGCGACTGTTTACTAAAAACACAGGACTCTGCTAAGTCGAAAACGACGTATAGGGTCTGACTCCTGCCCGGTGCCGGAAGGTTAAGGGGAGTGGTTAGCCGCAAGGCGAAGCTACGAACCGAAGCCCCGGTAAACGGCGGCCGTAACTATAACGGTCCTAAGGTAGCGAAATTCCTTGTCGGGTAAGTTCCGACCTGCACGAATGGAGTAACGATTTGGGGACTGTCTCCACGAGGGGCTCAGCGAATCTGTAGCGCTGGTGAAGATGCCAGCTACCCGCAACTAGACGGAAAGACCCTGTGCACCTTTACTACACCCTGGCAGTGAACTCTGGTGCTGTATGTGTAGAATAGGTGGGAGCCTTTGAAGCCGGGCCGCTAGGTTCGGTGGAGGCATCTGTGAAATACCACCCTTACAGTACCGGAGTTCTAACCGAGGTCCGTCATCCGGATCCGGAACATTGCCAGGCGGGTAGTTTGACTGGGGCGGTCGCCTCCCAAAGCGTAACGGAGGCTCGCGAAGGTTCTCTCAGGCTGTTTGGAAATCAGCCGTCGAGTGTAAAGGCAGAAGAGAGCTTAACTGTAAGACCTACAAGTCGAGCAGATGGGAAACCAGGCCTTAGTGATCCGGTGGTTCTGTATGGAAGGGCCATCGCTCAAAGGATAAAAGGTACGCCGGGGATAACAGGCTGATCCTGACCAAGAGTTCACATCGACGTCAGGGTTTGGCACCTCGATGTCGGCTCATCGCATCCTGGGGCTGGAGCAGGTCCCAAGGGT
>DATHRD010000057.1:0-61382 GCA_035482045.1 Thermoanaerobaculia bacterium | reverse complement strand
CGACCCCCGACCCCCGACTCCCGACCCCCGACTCCCGGCTTAGCGAACAGCGCTTCCTTCATATCCACATTCGCTTCGATCTTCGTATACGTCGTCTTCTGCCGATTCGGATTTCCCTTCATGCCGTTCTCGACGGAGAAGGGGAGATACCAGCCGTTGACGGACTTGTAGTCGCCCAGGATCGTCTCGTAGACGCGCTCGGCGCCGCGGATCATGCGGTGGTTCTCGATCTTGATCGGCACGTAGGAAGTGCTGTCGATGAAGTAGACGCGCGCGTCGCCGGAGGGGGTGGTCACCTTGATCTTGTAGGCATCGGAGCCTTCCACCTGCTCGGTCCCGGTGTACTCGACCTTGTTCCCTTTCTGCGCGTAGTTGACGAGTGGGCCGTCGAGGTCGGAATCCTCGATGATTCCCTTCATCTCTTCCTCGCTGAGCGCCTCGGGGTCCTTCTTCCCTTCGAACGGGTCGATCTTCCAGCCGGTCGTGCCGTCGTAGGCGTTGACGGCCGTCATCCCCTGAATGGCGAATTCCTGCCGTACGCGGTTGGGCCGGGCATTCTCTTCCAGGACCTGAGCCTCGAATCCGCCGCCGCCGGTGAACTTGCCGGTGCGCTTGAGCGATTTGACCGCGGCGATGTGGTCCATCCCACCGATCGTCGAGATGTACTTAGCGATGATCTCGTCCGCGGTCTGTGCGAACCCATTCGCGGCCACCAGAAAGAGGATTCCGATTCCGAACAACACTCTGCGCATGCAGTTCTCCTTTTTGAGGGTCTACGGTGCTGCTGGCGGGATGTTTCGCCAGCTCGCTTCAAAATCTATAACCACAGAGACACAGAGGACACGGAGAATGTGGTCTCCGTGTCCTCTGTGCCTCCGTGGTGAGGTTTTTGACTCTCAATAACGGTACACGAACGCGTTGATGTGCATCCCTGCGCCGACCGAGGCGAAGAGGACGATGTCGCCGGAACGGAACGTCTGTCCGTTGAGCTGGCCCTTCGAGATCAGATCGAGCAGCGTGGGGATGGTGGCCACGGAGCTGTTGCCGAGCCAGGAGATGGTCATCGGCATCACGTCCGGCGGCGGGGTCATCTTCTCGGAATCGTAGAGCGCGGAGACGATGGCCTCGTCCATCTTGCCGTTGGCCTGGTGGATGAGGATCTTCGAGACGTCGCGCAGGGGGATGCCCGCTTTGTCGAGGCACTCCTTCATCGAGCCGGCCACGGTCTGCAGCGCGTACTTATAGAGCTTGCGCCCTTCCATCTTCAGGAAGAGCGCCTCGATGAAGACCTCCTCCTTGTATGACGGCCCCATCGATAGCATGCCCGAGTGGTCGAGCGTGTCCGAGCGCGCGGCGTGGGCGAGGATGCCGTGGTCGCCGTCGTCGCGCGCCTCCAGGATCGCGGCGCCCGCGCCGTCCGCGTAGATCATGCTGTCGCGGTCGTGCGGATCGGAGATGCGCGAGAGCGTGTCCGCTCCAATGATCATGGCCCGCCGGATGTCGCCGGCGCGGATCATGGCATCGGCGGTGATGACTCCCTGGATCCATCCCGGGCAGCCGAAGACGAGATCGAATGCGGCGGCGCGCGGTTTGGCGATGCGCAGCTTGGCCTTCACTCTCGCGGCAAGAGACGGGACGAGATCGGGCTGCCCGCCGCCGCGCTGCACGTCGCCGAAGTTGTGGGCGACGATGAAGAGGTCGAGCGACTCCGGATCGATGCCGGAGGAGGTCAGCGCCTCGTGCGCCGCGGCATAGGCGATGTCCGAGGTGACCGTTCCGTTGGCAACGTAGCGGCGCTCCTTGATTCCGGTGATCTCCTCGAACTGCTTGACGATCTCCGCATTCGTCTTGGACATCGGCTTGCCGTCCGCGCCACGGAAGTCGTGATCCAGAAAGTCCGAGTTCGGAACCCGGACCGGCGGGATGTGGCTCCCGGTGGCGGCGATGACGGAACGGAGCATGCGAACGGTGATTTTATCCTGATGACCCCGCTGATTACACGCAACCAATCGTGGCGCCACCGCCCCGATGCCTTTTCCCTGGCTCGCGAGCCGTCATCGGCGTATCGTTTCGTGCGATCACCGGACGAGACGAAGAAGGAGGAGCTTCCATGGCCTTTCCTAACGTGAACTATCTTGCCATCCTGGTCTGCGGCGTCGTCATCTTTCTGCTCGGGGGCATCTGGTACTCGTTGATTTTCAAGAAAACATGGGTCGCTCTGATGGGGATCTCGGAAGAGAAAATGAAGGAGGGCTCCAAAGGGATGGGGTTCAATCTCCTGATGGCTTTCCTCTGCGCGCTGGCGATCTCCTACATCATGGCCATCGTCATCAATCACTTCTCGCCGTTCTCGTGCATTCGCGGTGCGATGGTGGGAACGATGATGTGGATCGGCTTCGCCGCCCCGACCAGCTTCGCCACCGCCACCTTCTCGATGACGAAGAAAGCTCTCTGGCTCATCAACTCGGCGTACAACCTGGTCAGCTTCGTGGCGGTGGGGATGATTCTGTCGGTCTGGCGGTGAGGGCGGAGCGCTGGTCGTTGAAGGCAGCGCGGGAGGGGTTACCTGTCATCCTGAGGCAGCCGCAGCCGCGGTACGAATTGTGGATGTTTGCGCAATCTGATTCCCGCGGCGGAGGACGCCGAAGGACCCCCCAACTACTTGCGGGAAGGGTGGGGGGGCTTTGACGAAAACCGCGTTGTCACCACGGCGCGAGCATCGACGAACTACCACCACCCGACCCGGCAAGCGCGCAGGGGGTCCTTCGGCGTCCTCCGCCGCGACGTTTGATCTGCGCAAACATCCAACAGTAGAGGCGCGGCTCGGCAGCCTCAGGATGACAGCGAGGAGGCCGTTTCACCTTGGCCTGATTGTCGCTTCTTTCGATCGGGACTATGAGACGAACGACCATCCTGATCACCCTCATCCTTCTGGCGTGCGGGCAGCGCTCTACGGAGCAAAGCATGGCAACGCTGGCAAAGCCTGCCCAGGGCGCGATGACGATCACCAGCCCCGCATTCACGGACGGCGGCGCGATTCCGCAGAAGTATGGATGCGGCGGTGAATCGATCTCCCCTCCGCTCGCGATCGGCGGAGTGCCCAAGGGAGCGAAGACGCTGGCTTTGATCGTGACGGATCCCGATGCGCCGGGCGGCACGTTCACACACTGGCTGGTCTGGAACATCCCTCCCGCGAACACCTCCATCGCCGAGGGGCAGGCGCCCGGTGGAACGGAGGGGAAGAGCGATTACGGAAAGCGCGGATACGGTCCGCCGTGTCCCCCGAGCGGTTCGCATCATTATCTATTTGATGTGTACGCTCTCGACGTGTCGCTGACCCTCGATGCGAACGCCGAACGGGCCGCGGTCGAGAAGGCGATCAGCGGACACATCCTCGCGCAGGGTCGGATCGTTGGGACGTATGGGAAAGGTCCGTAACCCAGTTAACCTACTTCAGATCGTTCAACTCCATCCGCGGCGCCGCCACCCGTAGCGCATTGAGCACCGCTAGCACGTCGATCACCTCCTGCGCGATCGCGCCCGGCACGGGGGCCAGCCAGCCGGCGGCGGCGGCGAGCATGCCGATCAGGCTGAGGCTCATCCCGCCGATGGCGCTCTGCAGAGCGATTGTGCGCATGCGACGGCCGATGTGGATCAGTTCATCGACCTCGGCCAGCGATGGTTCCAGCACCACGGCGTCCGCGGCTTCGGCGGTGATGTCGTTGGCGTGTCCGAAGGCGACGCTGACGGTTGCCGCCTCCATCGCGGGCGCGTCGTTGATGCCGTCGCCGAGGAAGAGCGTGGGGGCCTTCGACGTCTCCTCGCGCACGATGGCCAGCTTGTCTTCGGGACTCGTCCCCGAACGCACGATCTCGATTCCGACGAGATCGGCCAGATGTTGCACCTCGGCGTCGCGATCGCCCGACACCAGCATCACGCGATTGACCTGATGCTGCGGGACGAGGTGATGGACGAACGAACGGCTCTCCTCGCGCGGAACGTCCTGAAACCGCAGCGTGGCCGCGTACTGGCCGTTGCGCAGGACGATGCATTCCATCCCCGGCGCGACCGGCGGCAATTGCGAGGCGACGTCGCTTGACGCGATCTGTTTGCGCGCGGTGATCTCGATGACGTCGCCGTCGACCGTGCCGCGCAACCCGTGCCCGGGCTTTTCGCTCATCTCCGTCACTTCGACCGGCGCGATGTGCTCCGCGCGGGCCGCGTCGAGAATGCTCGTGGCCAGAGGGTGCCGCGAGTACTGTTCAATACTCGATGTCAGGCGCAGCACCGATTCGCGCGTCAACCCCGGCGCGCAGAGGACGTCCGTCAGCGACGGCTTGCCGTAGGTCAGCGTTCCGGTCTTGTCGAAGATGATCGTGCGGCAGCGATCGATGCGCTCCAGCATGGCGGGATTCTTGATGATGATTCCGCGCGTCGCCGCGAGCGAGATCGCGCCGATGATGGCCACTGGAATGGCCAGGAGCAGAGGACACGGCGTGGCGATCACGAGGACGGCCAGGAACCGCCGCGGCTCGCCGCTGAGGATCCATCCCGCCGCAGCCACGGCCAGTGCCAGCAGCGTGTACCAGCCGCCGAGGCGGTCCGCCATTCTCCGAAACTGCGGCCGCTGCGCCTCGGCCTGCTCCATCACCTGCACGATTTTCGCGTAGCGGGAGTCTACCGGCAGCCTCATCACGACGATCGTCATCGCCGCCGAACCGTTGACCGCGCCAGACAGGACTTCAGATCCGGGCGCCTTGGCGATCTGGAACGGCTCGCCCGTCAGATACGACTCGTCCATGGCGCCGTGACCTTCGACGACCGTTCCATCCGCGGGACAGATCTCGTGCGGCAGCACGACCAGCCGGTCGTCGATGAGCACGCCCGCTGTGGGCACATCGACGATTCCTGAATCCGTCAGCCGGTGCGCCTGGCTCGGCAGCCGGCTGGCAAGCGCGGAGAGGACGGCGGACGCTCTGTGCGTCGCGTAGAGCTCGAGCGCCGTTCCGCCGGCGAGCATCAGGACGATGATCGCGCCGGCCAGATACTCACCCAGGATCGCCGAGGTCACGATGGAGATGCCGGCCAGCGCGTCGGAGCCAACCTCGAATGCCAACAGCTTCTTCAGCAGATCGAAGAGTAGGGGGATGCCGGCGATGAGCACCGCGATGAGCGACCACTCGCTGATGTGCTCGGAAGTGTGGAGCAGGAAACGCTGCACGAGATAGATGGCGATGCCGAGGATCGACGCGAAGGCGATCGCGCTCTCTTTGGAGAGGGTGGCGGCTTGGCCGCGTTGTCGGTTGTCGGTTGTCTGCGCGCTGCGGCGCGCGTGGTCGTGATCCATCTGCGTTGACCGTAGCACCACAACGCATCGTCGAGCGACACGAGTGTCACACGGCGAAGTGATGCAACAGGCTACACGGTCTCTCAGGCGGAGCACCAAAGCTGTCATCCTGAGGCTGCCGCAGCCGCGCCCAGCGGAGGACGCCGAAGGACCCCCCAGTTGCTTGCCGGGTTGGGCGGCGGTCATCGATCGGGGCAAGCTCGCGGGGGGTCCTTCGACGCGCTTTGCCCCTCCGGGGCGCCGCCGTTTCAGGATGACAGTTAGCACTCGCCCGCGCTCGTGAGAAGCGTGGGCTACGCGCCCCACGCCCGCGGACAACCGACAACGCCGCGAAAGCCGCAGACCGCGTCCGTCACTATCAACAGTGATGGAAAGGTCAGAGCCGCGTCACTCTCTGAGATCAGGAGGAACACCTCATGGCATCCCGGAAGACCACCCGCCCTCGGAAATCGGCTCCCGCGCTGGACAGCAGCAGTCACGTCTCGTCGACAACCGAAGAGATGATGCTGGCCGCGCTCGCCCGCGGCGACGACACCTTTCACACCGGCCGCTTCGTGGCCACGTTCAAGGACGGGGCGGTCGATGCCGGCTCGAAGTCGATGGCCTCGGCGCATGGCATGCACGTCGCCGACGCGCGCGATTACGATCACCAGGCCATCACGCTCGACAACGTCGCCGGTGCCGACGCTGTCGTGTTTCCGGAGATCGGCGTGGCGCTCATCGGCGGCGCCGCTGCGCAGGAGCGCGGAATCACCGCCGCCGCGGAAATCTCCACCGACAGCGCCATGGCTTCGATCGATCCCGAGTACTTCGTCTTCCATCTCGGGGCAACCGACGCGTTTTTTCGTTCGCTCGGTACCGGTACGTCGAACCCCGGCGATTACCTCCGCGGCTTTCTCCGCGCCGCGGAGACGATCGCCAGAGACCTCGGCGGCGCGGGCGCGACAATTGCGGCTTCGGATCATGAACAGCAGGCCCTCGCTCTCGGCGCCACCTGGGGGCTGGTGGCCTGCAAGGTCCCGCCGAGCACGCGAAGCGGCGCGGGTATCAAGGTGGCCGTGCTCGACACGGGACTCGACCTCGGCCACCCCGACTTCGCGGGCCGCGCCATCACGAGCGCGACGTTCGTGGGGCAGCCCGTCCAGGATCTTCACAGCCACGGCACGCATTGCATCGGTACGTCCTGCGGCCCCCAGGCGCCCGCAGGCTCTACACCTCGCTACGGGATCGCCTACCGCGTGGCCATCTTCGCCGGCAAGGTGATGAGCAACAGCGGAAGCAGCGTGGGCGGCAGCGTCCTGGCGGGCATGAACTGGGCGATCGCTAACGGCTGTCAGGTCATCTCGATGTCCCTCGGCTCGCAGTCATCCGTGCAGCCGTACTACACCGCTGCCGGTCAGTCCGCTCTCAATAAGGGACTGCTGATGGTAGCCGCGGCCGGCAATGCGGCGGGGCCGACAGGCGCTCCCGCGAACTCGCCAACGATCCTGTCGGTGGCGGCTCTGGATACGAACCTCACACCGGCATCGTTCTCGGACTTCGGCAAGGTCGAGATCTCCGGCCCGGGTCTGAACATCTTCTCCTCCGTCCCCCGGCCGACTCTTTACGGCTACAAGAGCGGCACGAGTATGGCCACCCCGCATGTGGCCGGCTGCGCGGCGCTGTGGGCGGAGACGTCGGCAACTCTGCGCGGCATGGCTCTCTGGAACAAACTGCGCCAAACGGCAAAGTCGCTGCCCTTCCCGCCGGCGCGGGTCGGCTCGGGCCTCGTGCAGGCACCGTAACTGCTCTCCCATACAATCCGATGGTGACGAAAACAAAGGAGTGGGTGGTGACGACCGTCGGCGACCGGCCGCTCGAAGATGTGGCGAAGGATCTCAAACAAGGCGGCTTCAAAGTCGGTCAGTTGCTGCACGAGATCGGCCTCATCACCGGCCAGGGGGGAGACGACGACGCCGCGAAAGCCCGCAAGGTCAAAGGTGTGTCCGACGTCTCCCCCAATGTCGGCGCCGGCGTCGGGCCTCCGGATTCGTCGGATACGTGGTAGCGGCGGCATAAGAACGAAGCCCTCCCTGGGACCGCGGGCGTCCCGCCCGCAGCGTGGCAGGATCTGACTTGCATCCTCGTGCCCGTCGTCGATGTAGTACCGCCGTCCGCGATTAGGGTTTCTGCGCCAGATCCGCCGAGATCTGCGGGCGGGACGCCCGCGCTCCCAGGGAGGCGTGCCTGGCAGGCGGCGTTGACCCCCGCCCTCCACTCCCCACTCCCCACCCCCATGTGCCCCATCAACATCCCCCTGCGCGCTGTGCCATCGGTCTGCGTTCGGGGGCTTGCCTACGTTGGTCGCGTCCGGAAAGGTTGCGGGACCCAGCGCCGCCTGCGAGGCACGCCTCCCTGGGACCGCGGGCAGCCTGCCCTGAGCGAAGCCGAGGATCCCCGCCCAGACGGTTGCCATGCATTGCTGTTCAGATTCCGGACACAGATGTCCAGAACATGGAGATCGATGTCCAGAACATAGACACCGTGTCCAAAAATGATGCGATGCCACACCAAAACGGAGCGATGCCGCACTAAAACGGAGTGCTGCCGGAGAAAAACGGAGCGATGCCGAAGAAAAACGGAGCGATGCCGGAGAAAAACGGAGCGATGCCGGAGAAAAAAGGAGCGATGCCGGAGAAAAAAGGAGCGATGCCGGAGGAAAAAGGAGCGATGCCGGAGAAAAAAGGAGCGATGCCGGAGAAAAAAGGTGCGGTGCCGGAGAAAAAAGGAGCGATGCCGAAGGAAAAAGGAGCGATGCCGGAGAAAAAAGGAGCGATGCCGCAGAAAAACGGAGCGATGCCGGAGAAAAGCGGAGCGATGCCGGAGAAAAAAGGAGCGATGCCGCAGAAAAACGGAGTGATGCCGCAAACGATGTTTCCGTGGGTTCCCCTCAGAAAGTCAACGTTATTTTGACGTTAACGTGTGCCGGCGGTCAGACGAACACATCCGCGACCGCCAGGATCCCGTCCACGTCCCGAACGTTTCTACCCTCCCGGCGCGACGCCGAGGCCCTCCTCATCTGGCTCCGAATCATGGCTCCGACCCTCGGACCGACCGATCGGCCCTCGGAATGAACGATCGGCCAGCGGCATTTACAGCCCTGCCTCGGCGTGGTACTTTCCGCGCTCTTTCCCGCCCATCCTCGGGCCCAGGTAGCTCAGTTGGTAGAGCAGAGGACTGAAAATCCTCGTGTCGGCGGTTCAATTCCGTCCCTGGGCACCATAAGAATCAGTCAGTTACGCTGATCTTGCGGTGTCGTCAAATGTGGGGTTTTGAAGGCGTGAATGGGGCGGTATCCACCCCTTTTCCACCACCCAAAATGTCTCCCGTGATGCGGGCGAAGTCACGGCTGTGGCCGAGGACCTCGGGACGGCGGGTGACTTTGTAGTGTTTGCGGGTCGTGCCTTCGGTTCTGTGACCGAAATGTTCCGTCACTGGGTAGGTCGACTGCAGCTCTTCCATGACTGCCGATCCGGCCTCCCTCCTGAATGACCCGACCGCGGTGATGGAGATCGCCGGCGCCGATGGGTCGGTCTTCCGCAGGGCTTCCGTGGCCACGCTCGAGGCCTGGACGAATCTCTTCCGGAGCGAGGAGTGAGCCAGGCGCCGGCCGCGCAGCGTGAAGAGGGGCGCGTCTAGCGGCCTGCCAGCGATCAAGGGAGCGATCGCCGCGGCTGCCAGCTCGTTCAGGGCCGCGGCGTGCTCTACGTGCTCTCCACGCTTGTTTCTGAGCCGGTACACGAGCACCCGCTCCTCCATGTCGACGTCGCCGACGTTGGCCGCGTAGAGCTCTTCGCTTCGCATGGCCGTCGAGAACTTGACGACACAGAACTTCCATTCGACCGAGGCCGGCTTCATGGCGGCGATGAACCTCCGGATCGTCCCCACGCCGATCTCCGGGCGAGATCTCTTCGCGGCTCTGATTGCGTCCCTCCTCAAAGCCCACCTCACCGGGATCCCCGAATCGCGGAAGATCGTGCCGAGGGCTGAGACCTCTTTTCGAATCCTGGCGCCGGCCGTGCGCTGTTTGCCTTCCGCGGGATCATCCGAGCGCCTGGCGTCGACGTAGCGCATGATCGCCGCCGAGTCGATCGACTCGCTCTCCAGCTCTTCGCCGAAGTGAGTGATGAGGTGCCGGCAGATTGTCCGGTAGTAGAGGATCGTCTTCGAGTCCGCCTCACCCGCTCTCCATCTGGCTTCGAGCCGATCGAGGAAGGTCGTGACGAGCTCGCCGATGGTGGGGCTCACACCCATTCGGAGATGCCGGGCGAGATCCCGATCGTGGAACTTCGCGTCATGTCTAAGGACGAAGCGTTCGTAGTCGGCCTTTTTTTTGAACTCGATTCGGACGCGTCTGCCTTCGGGATGTTCCTTCGTTCGCTCGCACTGAAAGTAGTGCTTGCCTGCCTTCGAGGCGTGGCGATCGGTGAAGCGGAGGTTGGAGGGGAAGGGCATGGGGTGGTCAACCGCCGTGCGTTTTTCGCCAGCCTTCAAATTGCTGACCTTCGCAGAACGCCCGCATGTCGTAGTCCTCGGGATAACGGGATACGCAGTGATCTCGTATTATCGCGAAGTCGGTGTAGGACATTCCGGTTGGGGCCGATGTTGCCTGTAACTTAGTGACGGCCTTGCGTTGCTGATCTTCGCAGAACGCCCGCATGTCAAAATCTGTTGGATACCGAGAGGTGCAATGCTTCTGGATGACGACACCCGAGTTGTAATAGTTCGCCTCCGCAGCAGCGCTTGGCGGCGGTGCAGGAGGCGCTCCCTCTGGCACGGATTGGGCGTGACGGGCGGCTACGGTATCCTTGGCGAGTTGTATGAATAGGCGGCGCAGCCGATCAAGTTCGCCCGCATGTTCCGCTTGGGTCATGTCGTCGACACCGTTTGGGTTGGAGAATTTCTCGACGCGCCAACCATCGTCGAAGAGTTTCAGTGTCAGTTCCGAATTCGCGACATGAGAGACCGCAGTCGCGGCATATGGATCGTTCGAGCCCTCGGCCTGGACGAAAGACCATTGCATCTCCACTTCTGCGAGGTTTGGTGACGAGCGAGAAATGCCGGTTATGCCGATGATGTGACGAGCAAACGGATAGGGAACGCTGCTCTCCAGAAAGATCGGTGAACCGGTGATGATCGACCGCGCTGCTTCTCTTGTCAATTCACTCGACGTGGTCGACGAGAGTGCGATTGCTGTCGGCGCCGGCGGCGTCGTGGCTGTAGATGTGGTTCCCACGCTGGCCGATGCGGTCGGCGAGGATGTACTGAGATTCCCTTTGGACGCGAAGAGGGAACGCATCACCTCTTCATTCTGTCCGTTCGCCATGGATAGCTTGAAGCCAACCCATCCAGCGATTGCGAGCGTAACGATGCTTGCTGCGATCCGAGCCGTTGTTTGAATACCATCAGCCACGGGACCCCTCCATCCCTCAAAATGGGGTTCAAAAGACAAAAAAGCGGCCCGCTCTTCGGTGCGGGCCGCAGTACAAAATTGCCGAGTCGGGACCTCGAAACGCTTACGGTTTCGGTGGGACAGGATCGGCCGCATCGAGAGCGTGAACGATGCGAACGATTGCTGCCTTCATCCGACCGAAGAACGAAGAGCCGTCCGATGGAGATCGGGGTGCAGCCGATGCCGCGATTTGAGTCAGGGAGCCGAGGAGCAGAGCTACCGCAAGAGCACGACGATACGAACGCATAAACCCTCCTGTTTGCCGGCCGGCTAGCGCGGCCTGTCGCATGCTGGAGGGTACCCTCTTGATTAGGAGAGTTGGTTCGTGGCACTTTCCCTACCCCTGGGGCGGAACAAACATCATGTCTGGATACGACTGAACGTCGTCAAAGAAAGCCTTCGCATAGGACATCGTCGACGGAGACAGCTCGCGCCGCTCTGCGCTACCTCGCAGATATTCGAGCGCTTGCGCCATGGTGATCGCCAGACCCATTCGAGCCGCTTCGCTTGCGAGATGTTTCAGATCTCCTGTCACGTCAGTGCTCGGGTCGCGCGTTAGTTTAGCTGCAACTACATCAAGCCCCACTCGCACCGCATCTCTGCACGCGCCGAGGGCCAGAAACTCATCGCGACATGACGCCATTTCATCGATTGCCTCGTCATGCCTCCCCGCCGACTGGAGGACGCCTCCCAGTACCCACCGACACTGAAGAACGGATCGCTGATCACCTAACTCTCGCTCGATCTCGATGGCGCGAGCGAGGTGTTCGCATGCGAGCCATGGTCGCCCCGCGCGCTCGAAGCATGCGGCGATGTTTTGATAGAGTGCCGACAGCGAGCGTCGGCTCCCTTGTGCGGCGGAGAGTTCGATGAGGCTCGAAAACGCGGCGGCGGCCTCGTCGTAGTTACCACGATGCTGCCAGATGACAGCCTCCTGCCAAAAAGTATCCGCGAACTTGCGCCGGCTCGTGGTTTTGAAAGTTGCCCGTGCCTCCGCCAGACATTTCTCGGAGTCGCCCAGCCGTTCCATTGAAGAGTAGAGGACCGATCGCGCAAACTGAACGAGCGCGACGCAGTGCTCCCGTTCTTCGGCGCATGTGGAGGCGATCGACGCGGCATGGTTCAGTGCCTCCTCGGCCTCGCGCATCCGGCCTACGAGCCGGAGCGCTGATGCCTTATCCTTCCATGCTTCGACGCGCAACCCAGGAAGAGGCGTTGGAGCGCGCCGTGAAACTTCGTCAGCGAGCCACGTCGCGAACGAGCACAGTTCGAGATTGCGGGACGGGAGGTTGTAGTAGGCGTCATCGGCGATGACGAGCACCTCGCGAACAGCGGCTGGCGTCATTGCATCCCGGATTGCCGCGGCGCGTGCGTACCAAAGGGACGACGGTAGCGAGAGAAGTTCTCGAACGACCTGGCAGCAACTACTCTCGCCTTCGGATACCGTGAATGCCGCATCAACAGTTTCAATTTCGGCAACGCTCTCGGCGCATGCGCCGCACTCTCGAAGGTGCATCGCAATCGCGGCCGCGTCGCCAGATCCGTCGCTGGCGCAGAGTGCGTACCGGCGTACTGCTTCCCGCGTGAATAGTCCACAAGTCATTTCTTCCCCCTGTCTCTCAAATATTGTTCGCGCACCTCCTCAGTTGCCCGAAAGAATCGCTCGCGCTCACTGGCGTTCATCATCTCGACCTGATCACGCAGTCGAACGACATCCACGGCATACGTCGTCGATTCAGAATCGAGAAGAGTCCCGATCTCGACGCCGAGCGCGGATGCGATTGGCTGAAGTGTCTCGAGGTCAGGCGCGTTGCGCAGTCGTTCGATGTTGCTCACCGTCTGTCGGGTGCATCCGGCTCGATCGGCAAGCTCCTCCTGTGACCATTCACGAGCACGCCGGAGAAGTCGCACGTTTCGCGCGATCGCGCCGTCGCGACTCTTCTGGCCGGGATTCTTCGGCATGAGTTGGCACGCTAACATTTTTGTTTGCAGACAATCTATGTAACAGTTTGCGAGAAATCAAGTCCTTGCTGACAAAAGTGTTTGACAAACTGTCAAACAGGCGCTACATTCTCTTTGTGCAATCGCAAAACAGCGTCGTAAAACAGCTTCGGGACTACCTCGCAGACCGAAAGGTGACGAGGACGGCTGGGGCGGCAAAGATCTCGCGCTGCTACATCTACGCCTTCCTCAAACCGGGCGCCTATCCCCGCCAGCGTCTTGGGTTCCGTGAGTTCGCGGCTCTCGGGCACATCCTCCGAATCTCCGCGGAGAAGATCCGCGCTGACTACCTCGCGCGCGGAGGAGAGTTGAAGCAGGAACGGAGGTCCGCATGATCGGCCTGCTCTCTGTCTTCCGCAAATTCCTCTCAGGCTCAGGCGGCGGCCCGTCCTCGTTCCCGCGGCCGGAGAGGAGTAAGGAGTACGAAGGCAAGAACAACATCGCCAAGCGCGTGCAGCCTCGTCCGGCTCCTTCGCAGAAGTACGTGATGGTAGGAGGCGGTCTACGGCGCATCGATGAGCGCGGACAGATCATTCATCGCGTCGGTAAGGCTGCGAAGAAAGCCGCGCCAGATTCGAAGCCCTGCCCGTACTGCATCAAGCCTGTCTACCTCCAGAGCCTGAACAGGCGTAGGGACCGCCACCCGCGATGCTTTGGGACTAGCGGAGGTGTCGCGTGATCCTTCGTCGCAATCGGCAGTTCGCAGGAGACACCCGACCGTTGCTGCGTTGCGGAACCGGTAAGTCGACCTCTCGGACTCGCTCAATGAGCTCGGGCCGGGTGCCTCCTGCGAGCTGCCGTAAAGAAATCGTAGCACGCGGAGGTGAGATGTGATCTCCATCCGCGTCAAAGCGAAAGAGGCAGCGGCCCTCCTCGGGGTGTCGGTCGACTACCTGTGGGATGTCCTCCAGGACCGAGTGGAGAAGAAGAAGTACTCAGAAGCAACGCACGCCCGTCTCCTCTCCGAGTTCTTCTTCAAAGAGACGAACAACCGCTGGTACATCGCGCGTCCCGTCCTCGAGCGCCACGTGACGCAGCAGAACCTGGCGGTGCTCCATCGTGATCCAGAGCGGGCAGCCTACATCCACAAGCGACTGGAGAGCCTGCTGTGAAGATCGACCTCTACAAGCTCGACGCTCTCGCCGGCGCGCTCCAGGAGGGCTACGTCTGCCTAACTACAGAGGAGATGCTCGATGTCGTCGAGTTGGCGCGTCAAGCCCTCACCCCCGAGCTGATCTCCCACGAAGCGACGATGGCGGCGATTGCGATGGTCGGCCGCGCGCCGGCCAATCCCGCGAGCTGGCTTCATGGCTACTTCAACAGTTTCACGAAGCGCGGAGAACACCCCGAGCTCGACCGGCCGGATCTGCGCGAGAGGTTCCTACAGCTCGCGATGTCGACGGCCTCGAAAGCGCCGACGTTGGCGCAGGTGAGTGAACCGATCGTTTTTGAGTTCGATGACGGCCCCGGAGATCGCCAGCAATGACGGTCATCGATCCCATGGGCGGCAAGCCCTCGCCGAGCCTGGAGACGATGCTCCTGGCCAAAGGCGTCCCGCCTGATGTGGCCAGAATCACCGGGCTCGGTCAGATTGTTCGCGCGCTCATTCCCGGTGACGCGATCAGTGATGCCGACCTCTTCGCCGCGGTGCTCTATCTCGCAACGCAGCGGTACGGGGTGAACATCTCCACGGCCTCCGGACAGAAGCAGCACACAGAGACAGCGGTCGTTCTCTTCTTTACGGCCAAGGTGCTGTATCAGTACCAGGCGCAAGCCGCCAACGCTCACCACGAAAGTACTACCCACGAATCTGAATCTGCACCTCTCCCTGTGGGTCGCGCCTACTACGCAACAACGGGTGAGGTGAAGTCTGCGGCCGGTGTTCCTTCTCCCTCTCTCTCCCGGCCCTCCTCTGACGAAACCGGACAAGGTGAGCCGGAGATCTCGCAGGCGTCTCCGACTCACCACTCTGACGACGAGGTGCCGAAATGACGCCTCCGGTTGTCCTGGCGTTCTTCTCGTTCCTGGGTGCCGTGAGTCTTGCCTGCGCGATGACGGCGGCGCGCTCCGCGCGAGATTTCGCGCTGCGAGGCCGCACGTGGAACCCACACTGGCCTTTCACGTGGAATCTCGTCGAAGCCTGGGCGTGGGGCGCCATCGCGCTCGTCTTTGTGTTTAGCACAGTTGTCTTTGTTTGGACGGCAGTGCGTTGGGGGATGGCATG
Source organism: Thermoanaerobaculia bacterium (assembly GCA_035482045.1). Classification (GTDB taxonomy): domain Bacteria; phylum Acidobacteriota; class Thermoanaerobaculia; order Gp7-AA8; family Gp7-AA8; genus JADGNZ01. The sequence continues at coordinate 46,319 of DATHRD010000057.1, read as the reverse complement.
AGCAGCGACAGACGCACATGCCGCGTTCCTGGATGCGGAGGGGAAATCAAATTCCTCTCCGTGAACGGGCGAGTGATCGTCGTCGATGCCGCTCCACGAATCGACGGTGAGTTTGTCGAGACCGGCAAGCAGGGCTACCAGGTGACAGGTAGCCCCATCAGTGGAGACGCGCAGCCGTCTGACGTGCCTCGCTTTGGGAGGCACAACCCCGCCTGCAACGTGTGGCTGCGCATCCACCGGCGCAGCAAGGAAACCGATTTTCAACGTGCCGCGAGACAGCAAAGAGAGGTCCGCCGATGATCGTGTCGCCCAAGAGTGTCGAGGTTCTCAATGTTCTCAATGAAGTCTCGCTGAAACAGGGCGGACATTCTTCGCCGGACGACGGGATGTGCGTGATGGAGGCGGTTGCCTACATCGCGGGTGAGCCGCACTCGGATCACCCCGCGTGCGCATCTCCGGTGATCACGTCTTTGGCGATCGCGCTGAACGACGCAATGCAAAGCGACGCGGAGAGGGAAGCTCTGAAGCCCGTCGCATTTCGCATCGTTGGTACGCGCGCAAGTGGTGACGTCGAGTTTACACGGGCGTGCCGAGTTGTCGATTGGTACGTCCGCGAAGTGTTGCCGGAGAACGTGCAGTTGCTCATCGACCTTGGGGCCGATGGAATGCTGCCGAAATCGTGGACGCCAATCTGGAGGGAAGCGGTCGAACCGCTTCGCCCGTGGATCGAGACGCTTCGCGCGTTGCCGGCGATCACTGACGAGGTAAGCGCGAGGAGCGCTCGCGGTCCAGTCAATGACTTTTACCTCGCCGCCCGCGCCGCCCTCGACGCCCTCGCCGCCCTCGCCGCCCGCGCCGCCCTCGACGCCCTCGACGCCCTCGCCGCCCGCGCCGCCCTCGCCGCCCTCGACGCCCGAATCGAAGCGTTCCGCCAGAAACGGAACGCTTCGATCGTCGCGCTACTCCTCGAGCTGTGCGAAATCGGCCGCGAAACGACCGTCGCCTGAAATCAAAGCCAAATGGTCAATTCAGCGAAGAAGCCCATGAAGGCGCTCTCGGTTCAACAACCCTGGGCGACCTTGCTCTCGATCGGCGCAAAGACGATCGAGACTCGCACGTGGGCGACGACGAGTCCGGGCACGATCGTGATCCACGCCTCGCGTGCGTATCCGCCCGAACTCCGACTGATGGAGCGGAACCCGGCGTTCTACTCAGCTCTTCATCATGACGGGCTCTACGCAGACCCGAGCCGTGATGCCGGGCAGATCCTTGCCGTTGCCGACGTGGTCGCCTGCGTCAAGGTGGACTACCTACTCGACGGGCGCAGCAAGTATGCCTCGAGGCTGACGAACCGGGAGAAAGCCTTCGGGGACTACCGGGAAGGTCGGTGGGGGTGGATTCTCGAAAACGTCCGCCGGCTGGTGACGCCGATTGCCTGCCGCGGCTCGCGGGTGCTCTGGCCACTCCCTCCTGACGTCGAGCTCCGGATGCTCGGGGAGTTGTGCGCATGACGCCGCAACGTCGTCGATCGACACGCCCCGATCTGCCAGGTGATGCGGAAGCCCGTCGTGCGCTCCTGCCGAAGCCTAAGCATCGGGAAGTGATCGTTCACGAGCCGATCGATACACGCCGGCTGCAGATCCGGAAGTCCCATCCAGAGAGGGAGCCTGGATTCCTGGCCTACCTGCGCACGCTTCCCTGCGCGATAGAAGGCCACCCACTCCACGCGCAGTGCTGGAACATCGACTTCGGACGCAACCGCGCAGCTCACTGCCGCAAGGCGACATCGGGACGGACGAAGAGAACCGATCGCCAGGCCATCACGCTCTGTGACCTCGCGCATGACGAGCAGGAGCGCGACATGGACGCGTTCGATCGCAAGTACGGGATCAATCGCTTCGCAACAGCAGACGCCCGTTGGCGGGAGTACTGCGCGAAGGAAGGAAGGGAAATTGTCAATGGCTGAAGAGAGGAAGAAGAGACGCCGGAGTTACACCACACCAGAGGAGAGGATGTTCCTCGAGGACATGACGAGGCGCGTAGACGACGCGTACGCGGCGGTCCCCAACGTCACCGATCCTGCCGAACGGCGGGCGCTTCAGGCTGTCGCCAACGCCCTCAGCGACACGCGAGACAAGATCGAGCAGAACATCGCCGCCGGCGAAGAGCAGGAAGAGCCTGCTGCGACGGAGCCTGGCGCACCCCCACGCAAGAAGAAAGGCGCGGAGGCTCAGTAGGCCCATGCCGTCCGCCGCTGCTCAGTTGTCAAGTTGGACGCCGATGGCAACGGCGCGGCGGATGCTTTCATCTTCCTTTGACGCCCTTCGTCGGTTCGCCCTGGTCGCATGGGAATTCATCAAGGGTGACACTCATGAAGAAGTAGGCGAGGCGTGTCTGCGCTGCAGCTCCTCATCGCCCACTGTTCGCGCCTTCATCCTGAACGAGAAGCGGTTGGATGGCTGGCGCTTCCTATTCGAGACCACCAAGGAACACCAGGGCGCCAACACCCCGAGCCCCCAGGGATCAATCGTCATCCACGCTGAGGGCGAGGAATGTCCCCGCGTCCGTGTAGGGCAGTGCGATACGTGCGGCCCGGTGGATCTCGATCCGATCACCGACGAATGCCCATCCGAGGGAGTCAACCACCGCGTGTTCAACAAGCACGCGAAACCGCGCCGCCCCTCAAACCACTCCACAGGAGGTGATGCCGGAACACCACAACAGGAGATTCAATGAACTTCAATGCTCTGCTGCAAATCGTGATTCTCGCCGCCCTGGTAATCCTCATCTTTCGAACGAATAAAGGAATCAGACAAATGGACACAACGCAAGAGAAGCTCACCGAGCTCAGCTCAACACTCTCAACCCTCTCCATCGACGTCACACAGCTCCTCGGAGACCTGACGACGGCGCACAACAACCTCGCCACGGCGATCGCCAACGCCGCCGGCAATGATGGCGTCGACACGGCGGTTCAGGCCGCGCTCGACAGCGCGAAGTCGATCGTCGCGCAGTTCCCGGTCCCGGCACCGGTTGCGGCGCCGGCCGATGCGCAGAGCTCCGGTCAGTAATCCCCATTCTCAGTAGCAACCGTTGCACCGGGCGGCGCGTGGCCGTCCGGTGTGTTGCGTCAACGGCTCCGCAACTTGGACAAAACCGATTCGTGGAGCGGAGTCGCTGATGGAACAAAGGTCCAACCGGGAGGAAAACAAACATGAAGAGAACCATGATCTACGCGATCGCCGCCGCGCTGTTCGTCTGCCTATCCTCTACGGTAACCGACCAGGGGCAAGCCGCCCTACACACCACAGGCGTATTCGGAAGTGAGCATTGCCCTCCAGCGGGTGACGCGAAGGCAGACCCGGCGGACGATCCCTTTGATGATCCTTACCTCAACAGCCTCAAGAACAGGGACGTAGCGCCGTCCTCGTACGTCCCGATGACGCTCGCGGCGATCATTGCCGATGTCCCTGCAGCCGGGGCGGGTAAACGTCGGGACCGCTGGACGGCCGAGGAGCGAGCTGCCGTAGAGGCGAAGGAAACGCAAGGGATTGCAGTAGTCGGCTACCTGGCCGGCGTCCATCGTGAGGGTGCCGAGTCGTGCAACTGTCACGACGCGGACCACCGCGACTATCACATGTGGCTGGTAGCTTCGCCGCACGACGCTCTTGCGAAGGCGATGGTGATCGAGATCTCCCCGCGGCTAGCTGCTGCGCATCCGAGCTGGCCCGCACTCGCTGCCAAGGCGTGGCGTGACGGAACACTCCTACGTGTGAGCGGTTGGTTGACTTGGGATCAAGAGCACCCAGGGCAATTGAGCGAACACAAGGCCGATGATGGTCGCACGCTGCCGGCCACGCGGGGGACGTTGTGGGAGGTACACCCGATTCACGCGATCGAGGTGAAGGACTCCCATGGAGTGTGGGTAGCTATCGACTCAACGGCGACTGCTCGGTGAGGCATGGCGACGCCTTCGCAGGTATCGGTGGATTTGGGCTCGCCGCAAAGCGGGTTGGGTGGAAAACCGTTTGGGCCGCCGAGATCGATGATGCAGCGCGGGCTGTTTACTCAACCCGACTCGGATACCCAGGACTCCGATTTGATCGCGACATCCGAGAAGCCCGAGATCTCCCGCCGATCGACATCCTCACGGGCGGATTCCCATGCCAGGACATCAGCGTTGCGGGCAAGGGCGCAGGTCTGGCCGGCAAGCGAAGCAGCCTTTTCTTTCAGCTCGTACGAATACTGGAAGAGTCTCGGCCTACGTGGTTCGTCATTGAGAACGTCGATGCGCTCCTGCAGGTCAATTCCGGCAGGGACATGGGAGTCGTTCTCTCCACGTTGGTTGAGTGCGGGTATTGCGTCGCATGGAGGGTTCTCAACAGCCGCTTTTTCGGACTCGCCCAACGACGCTCACGAGTGTTCCTTGTCGGACATTCAACTGACTGGCGAAGTGCCGCAGCGGTTCTTTTTGAGCCCGCGAGCCGCGAAGGGAATCCTTCGTCGCGCAAGAAAGCGCGGCGTGATCATTCGCGAGCCGATCCTGTCGGCGCTCTTACGTCTAGCGGCGGCCGCCGTCCCCGAGCGGAGGATGCGCGTTCGAGCCTCATTGTCGGAACACTCACGGCTAGCGATGGAGGTGTGGACGAGAATGACATCCGAGAGGGTCGCGTCGTTCCGGCACTCCTTTCGCGCCGCGCGAAAGGAGTTGGATCAAACATCGGTGGACAGCTCATCATGCATGCCTGCACCTCTGAAGGTGCTGATGCAAGCGAGGATGGATCAGGGCGCGGTGCCGGCATCGTTACGCACCCCACGCTCACACAGGGACGTGGGCAACTCGGATCTTCCGGCAGCAAAGGTGGTAGACCTCCAGTCCTCATCCCTGCGCTCATCACGCGCCCATATGGTGATGGTGTATCGGCAACTCCTCCTCTCATCGCAGCAACCCTTTGCGGAGGCAACCCGCACAGAGGCGGAAGCAATGCGAAGACGCAAGCCGAGTCCCTCATCGTCAGTCAGAACCAACGAGGAGAGATCCGAACCGCTGATCTCTCCGGAGCCCTCAGCCACGGGGGGGGGATACCAAGACAGGGCTATCAGCTTGCGGCGACTCATTCCGATCGAGTGGGAGAGGCTTCAGGGATTTCCGGATCATTGGACCTGTGTCCGCAATGCGTCGGAGGTCCTGACGCTGCCAGATATCGAGGGCTCGGTAACGCCGTCTCCGTCCCGGTCATTGAATGGATCTTTCGGAGGATCAACGCCGTGAGGATCGGAGAGCTATGAAGATCCTCCGCGCGCCCTTCCCATGGTTCGGCGGCAAGTCCCGCGCCGCTCACCTCGTCTGGCCACGCTTCGGTGATGTGCCGAACTACGTTGAGCCGTTCGCGGGAAGTTTGGCTGTCCTCCTGGGTCGCCCCACTACACCGCGAATCGAGACCGTGAACGATCTCGATTGCTACCTATCGAATTTCTGGCGCGCAGTCCAACTCGAGCCGGAAGCCGTCGCGGAGTTCGCTGACTGGCCGGTGAATGAAGCGGACCTCCACGCGCGCCACAAATGGCTCGTGAAGCGAGAAGAGTTCCGCGAGCAGATGAAGACCGACCCCGACTTTTACGACGCGAAGATCGCGGGTTGGTGGTGTTGGGGAATATGCCAGTGGATTGGTTCCGGATGGTGTTCGGTGCGCAGTGACGGCAATAGGCCGCGCGGTTTTGAGAATGCGGCAGAGTGGGCGACGCGTCCCCATCTCGGTGGACAAGGGCTCAACGTCGCCGGCAAGAGACCATCGCTATCAGCCAAGGGTGGCCTGCACCGCAGCAAGCGCACGCGAGAAATAGCCGACGCAGCTGACTGGCGGAAGCGCCCCGTGTTAGCCCATGGCAACAGAGGGGTAAACCTCGTTTCGGAACAGGTGCCGATGCTGCGAGGCGATGCTGGCGCGGCCGGCGCAGGCATCCATGCAAGCGGAATCTCCTCGCGATTGCCAAAGATGGACCGCGGTTCCCAATCCAGAATGCAGCCGCAGCAGATTCCAAAGGCAGGCTACGGGACGGCCTCGCGGCTGATCATGCCAGGCGAAGCAATCAGTGAATGGATGCTGCAACTGCAAGACCGGCTCCGGAGGGTGCGTGTCTGCTGTGGCGATTGGACGCGCGTTATCGGAAGATCGGCGACCGAATGCATCGGAGTGACAGGCGTCTTTCTCGATCCTCCATACGGAGCCGCGGCTGGAAGAGATCCGAGCATCTATAACCACGATGATCTCACCGTCGCTGGAGATGTTCGTGAGTGGGCGATCGCTAACGGTGATAACCCGAAGCTGAGGATTGCGCTTTGTGGGTATGAGGGCGAGCACAACATGCCGGATGCGTGGGAGTGCGTAGCCTGGAAAGCAACGGGAGGCTACGCATCATCCGCTGGAAATCACGCGAACTCGAAGAGGGAACGCATCTGGTTCTCGCCGCATTGTCTTAAGCAGTCTCAGATGCTTTTCGGCGAGCGAATCTCTGAGGTTTCCGCGTGAGCCTCCCTCTCTTCGATCCGCCGCCCGCGCCGATGGAAGTCGTCATCGACCGCATGCTAGATGCCGCGCGTGAAGTCTCTCACGAAGTCTCCCCGCTGGATGTGATCAAGCGAGTCCAGCACAAGGCAGGAACGTTCTACCACCTTGGACAGGGAGGTGTCGTAGAGCGTGAGTATTGGTACGTCGTGCTGATGAACGGACAAGTCTTTGTTGAGTTTACGGACAACAGAGAGAGACGTGCGGAGAAGAAGATCACGCGGGAAGTGATTGACTGGATGATCTCGGTCGGGACGTGGCGGGAGGTGTCCGCATGATTGTGGTCCGGGTCGAACTCTGGCCGAAAGGCGACGAATCGCGCAAGCGCGAGATTGGTCTCGGCCAGATCACAAACGTTGGCAGTAGCACGGCGCGCGGCGACTACACGGTAAAGCTGCTCAAGTCGCCTGAGTACGCGAAGACCGGCGGTATATGGCGAAGCGGCTGGGTGCGAGATTTTCCCCGTACGAGTGGGGCGTTTGGTCCGTGGGATCTTCTATTACTCGCGCTTCTGGCGGCACTCGGACAAGAGCGCGTTACCCGCTTGCTACGACTGACCGGCGGAAAGGGCGGTGGCTGATGGCGAAGAGCCGACTCCACTACTTCAGGGTGATGCCAGGCGACGAGGAGCGGATGCTCCGCGGGGTCGATGTGCAGGCCATTGGACTTCACTTTCGCTGCCGCTTGGTAGCCTTCGATGCCGAGCCGCAGGGCTTTCTCGTCGACTTCAAGCGCCGGCCGCTGGACCTTCCCAAGCTCGCCGACACCTTCGGGATGACCAACGGCCGGTTCATGTCCATCTTCAACGAGCTCCGAGAGCGGCAACTGATTCAGAGTGCGGCCGCATACCAGGAGTCCTTGCGCACGCTGAGGACTGCCTGGGCGACGAGGAAGGTAGCGACCTTGTCAGACATCCTCCGGGGCTTCGAAACGCCCCTGGACGAAATCTACGTCGTTCCGACGATGGTGGACTCGTTCCTTGATACCGAGGTCGGATCGAAGACCGGGCGCGAGGGCTGGGACGAGAATGGGCGGCGACAGAAGAAGACCGATACCCCTACAGGGGACCCCATTAGGGAACCCCTAGAGGCCCCCCCTATAGGGGCTCCCAACAGGCCCCCCCATATGGCTCAGAAGTCAGAAGTCATAGTCAGAAGTCAGAAGTCAGAGTCACCGGCAGGTTCTGAGAGAGAGAGTTTTCCTTCCGCGCGCACGCAAGGGGAAGCGGGCGGAAAGCCGATGACTTGGGCCGCGTACAACGTGAACTGCTTCAAGATTTCCGCATGGACGAAGAGCCAACCAAAGACGCAGAGCGCGGAGAAATTCGAAGCGGCGTTCGAGGCTGAATTTCAGTGGAGCTGGCACCAGTGGAGCGAGATCAAGCGGCTGATGGAAGCGAGCATCCCGCAACCGTGCCAGGACGGTAATCACTTCTTCGAGGGGAACTTCTGTCGGTACTGCCCGTTCACGCGCACCGGTGAGGAGGAAACGGCGTGAAAGTCGTCGCCTTTCCAGCCGTAATCCGCGAGGTCTGCGATCACTTTCACGCGCTGATCGAGAGCGAGATACAACTCGCTCATCAGCGCCACGAAGGGCACGACGTTGAGTGGAAAGTGGCAGCAAAGAGCCTGGCGCTCGGGATCCTGACGCTCTACTGCTCGACCTGTGACTCACGCTGGTCATGGTCTCTCTCGGTGGCAAGTAGGAACCTGAGCGTACCGGTTCCCCGCTACACGGGCTACAAGCGGCGCAAGGGAGAGAGAGACTGATGCCGACCCATCCCCATCAGTACACGTGCAACTGCTGCGCGAGACCGATCCCCACACACACCGGGTTGTGGTGTCGTCCTTGCCGTGGACACATCATCGACGGACCAAAAGCGCCAGCTAATCGGACCTTCGAGGCGCAGTTTGGGGAGCCTTGCCCGTTTGAGGTTGAGGAGGCGGCGAGCTAATGGCTGCACGCGTCGATCTCCCCATGAAGCAATGCGCAGCCTGCCGGTGCTGGATGCCGAGGAAGAGATATGGCGAACTCCAGCGTCTCGAGAAACCTTGGCAGTACGAGGCGAGAAAGACGTGTGGAAGGGCTTGTGATGCATCCCTACAAACACGCCGGGTCCAGAAGAATCCCTACGGATGCCGCCAGTGTGGTGAACCGCTGAGGCGCAAACGTCGGCCATGTGGACAACTAGAGACGCGCGCTGCATTCCTCGCGAGACGGTGCTGCGATGCCGAATGTTTCAGGCTTTGGATCGAAGATCCCCTAAACAGCATTGCGCACGGTCACGCGACTGCGGAGGGGAAGCGCTTGGCGCGCTGCCGTCGCGAGAGGGCGCCGCGAGTTCCCAGGCGGCAATCATGTGTAGAAAGCGAAGGGCTGGGGCTCTGAGATGTCTGACAAATCCAAGATCGAATGGACTGACGCGACGTGGAACCCGACGCGGGGCTGCTCGAAGATCGCACCGGGTTGCGCTCACTGCTACGCCGAGACGTTTGCCGAGAGGTTCCGTGGCGTCAAGGATCACCCGTATGAGTTCGGCTTCAATCCGCGCATCGTGCCGGAGAAATTGAGCGAGCCACTGAAGTGGAAGACGCCAAAACGGATCTTCGTCGATTCGATGAGCGATCTGTTTCACGAGGCGTTCCCGTTTGAGTATATCGCCCAATGTTTCTCGGTGATGTCGCTCGCCGAATGGCACACGTTTCAAATCCTCACGAAACGGCTAGAGCGAGCCGCTGAGTTCTTCCGATGGGTGGTGAAGTGCTGGCCTGATCTGGAGCCGCTCCATCAAACCGTGCCGCCTGACGCAAACGTGTTCCATCGGTACGTCGACCAGCCGGCGGCCTCGCGCGAGTGGGAGCGCGCGATGCGCCGAGTTGAGGATACGTTTGCGCAGCCACTTCCCCTTCCGAACGTTTGGATAGGAACATCGATCGCCAACCAAGTAGACGCGGACAAGAACGTCCCGCTCCTGCTGCAGATCCCGGCGGCGGTGAGGTTCCTGAGCGTTGAGCCGTTGATAGGACCCGTGAATCTCGATCCCGCGTTGTGCGAGGTTCACGGCAACGAATTCGAGACAGACGCGGGGTGCTCGGAGTGCCAGGCGAACGGCTATCTCGGCGAGATGAACACGGGCGAATGGCTCGATCCCCTAAACGGTGGCATTTCGTGGGTGATCATCGGAGGCGAATCGGGACCGCACTCGCGCCCTTGTCACGTCGATTGGATTCGATCCGTCCGTGATCGGTGTCGGGAGAACGGGGTGCCGCTGTTCGTGAAGCAACTTGGTCGCGTCGTTCACGTCTCACACGAAGAAGACCTCGCCGAGTGGGGTGCGGATCATCTGACCTTCGATGACGAATCGAGTGCTGATCACGTCGTCGTGAGGCTGTCTCACCCCAAAGGTGGAGACTTGAACGAATGGCCTGCTGATCTCCGCATCCGAGAGTTCCCGGAGGTGGGGTAAATGGGGTGGGAAATCGGATTCGACAGCAATTGGAATCGAGACATTGGGTATGGCGTGCCTGCCACCTGCGATGAGCCCGGATGCGATGCTTTGATCAATCGCGGACTGTCGTATGTTTGCGGAGGCGAGCCGTACGGCGGCGAGAGCGGATGCGGTCTGCACTTTTGCGCCGCCCATCTCCTATATGAATTCACGGTGGAAGACGACGTCTCCTCGGCTCCCCAGCGGTGCTCGCGGTGCTGCAGAGGGGAGCCGCCATGCGAGCCGACTCCGGACGTACGCCTCTGGAATGAGCACAAGCTTACGCATGAGAGTTGGGCGCAGTGGCGTTCCGAGAATGTCGACGAGGTTGAACGCCTTCGTGTGCTGGTCAGCCAGGAGCGGAGATTTCGATGAAGACCGCTCGTTTGGCAACTCTGTTGATCCTGTTCGCCACGGCTTGTCACCAGCAGAGTTCCGCTGGCCGCGAGCGCATAGCCTCGGCCGCGGCGTTGACGAAGATCTACGCCGGGTCGCGTGTCAGCGGTTTGCGACTTGAAGCCAAGGCCGCGCCGATGGATCGTTCGATTCTCCTGATCAGGATAGGCATTCCCGTCGATGACTCGCAGGTAGAGGCGATTCACTACGGAACCGGGTCGTTTGGCGTGACGCCGAATGGCATCCGGCGCTTCTATCTCGACCATCGCTTTCGGGGTGTGATCTACCAGGACGCAACCGGAGCGACGTGGGCGTACGGGAGCGTTCGAACGGAGGAGGTTGCTGTTCGATGATGACGTCTGCCAAGCGGCGACGTCGGGACAGTGGATTCCGCGTACGCCATCAAATCGACCACGAGCTGTTGCTCTATGCGCTCGAGAATGTGGTATTCCCGGAAGAGTTGCTGGCGAGGATCGGACTGACAGCGGCCGTGGAGAACGAGGAGCTAACGAGACGCGTCACTTCGATGATTATCGACCTCGAGACGTTGCTCTCGACGGTGGAACGCCGCCGTTCCCTTAGGCCAAAGCCCCGGAGACGGCGTCGGCGTGTGTCTGCCTATGCGGCCCGCATAAGACGTTGACAGGGGCGCAGGACCGCCCATAATCATCCCATGCTGCGCGTCGTGCCTAACGACGAGCTACGCAAGCCCGAATACCCCCACCAAAACGAGGCGATCAACTCCAATGTCGAAACCACCGACCGCGGACTATCTCCGAGCTCGGGCTGTTCTTCTTCGTTTGAGGCACTACAACGAAGAGGTTGTCTCGGCGAAGGCCATGCTCCCAAGCGGAATGCCACGCTCATCCGGCGCCGCGTTCTCGGCGCTCGGTCGCCCAGAAACGATCCGCGACTGGAAACTTGCAGTGCAGGCCAGTCTTCGGGAGGTCGGTGAACTCGGCGTGGCAATCATGGGTGCAAGGCTCCTGTCACAGCAGAAATCGCAGGCCAACTCGTTCGTCACCATCGCCGCATGCAAGGCAGTCAGGCAGATCAACGGTCAGGTCATGACGCCAGCCGCATGCGAGGCTTACTTCAATCTCAGCCTTGTCATCTTCATCAGGCAACTGAACGAGCGGCAGTTGCCTGATGATCCGTTCTCGCAGGTGGTCGTTCCTCGCCAGGAGCCGTTCATTGCGATCGACGCCGCACACGCAGTACTGGCGATCGCCAAGCAAGCCGGCCGTTCCGTGACGCGTTGGCGGGGGCGCGGCCCCCGTCGCGGACCAGCACCCACTCTGGCACCCATCACCATCGGAGCCGTATAAAATGCCCCGTCTCATGCCATCGTATGCCGACTTCAATCAGGCGCCCGTTGCCGGCATCCTTACAGGGTTCTCGGCGGCGTCCCTCTCTGATGCAATCGCTCCGGCCGAGGGGGACCGCTATTTGCCATCGCGCGTCATCGTGATGGTAGAACTCAGCGGAGCCATCACGAATACCGACATCACCGTGAGTATCGGTATTGCCGACGCAAACGGAGTCACTGGATGGACGGTCCCTGTGACGCAGGCTGTACGGACGCTGCCAGGCGGCGCAAAGGTTGTGGGCCTGTTTGAGTTCTCAACGCTTTGCGGCACGCAGATGCTGGTAGTGTTGGAGTCCGCAATCACTGGCGGTGGCACGGCCAAGCTCTATACTGCCTTCGTGGGCGGGTAAGTTTTACCGTCAAAACGCCGCAAATTCAAAAAAATAAAGGCCCCCCATGGGCCGCGCCGCGATGCACCGCGTATCGCGGCGTCCGCGCAGGGCTTTTCAGTAACTTTTTCATGGGTTCTCAGATCTCTTTCAAGTCATTATCCTGCAATGACTTACACGTAGGATTTCTTGCTCAGATGGAAGCTTTTCAGAAATGGCCGGTGATCAGACGGAGGCGCGACGCGCGCGGATGCGCGAGTTGTGGAACAAGCCCGACAAGACGGTTGCGGAAATCCTGATCGAGGAAGGTTTTGGCGGTCCCGAAAAACGCACCGCGGTTGGGAAAGCAAGGCACCTTGCGACCATGACGCGCAACGTCTGGAACGACCGTAAGTGGTGGAAGAAACAGTGGCGAGAATCGAAGCGCGCGACGACTCAGGATGTGAACGAGTCCCGCGGTGAATACCTCGCGCGACTCGATTCCTTGGTCGCCGACGCCGGAAGGCTGCTCGACGACAAGGGCATGAAAGGCACGCCGAGGGTGCAGGCGCTCTCCGAGCTCCGTCAACTCGAGCAGGCAAAGGCGAAAGCGCACGGCGTCGACGCGGCGATCGAGCAGGACCCCGACGACTCCGATGCCAGGCCCCGTCAGAAAGTGTTGGTCTATGTCGTAAACGAGAGCAACAGCTCTGAGGAATCCAGAGAGACGTATGGCCTCGGGCGTGGCAAGAAGAAGGGATGAGCCGGCGGAAGAGACTTACGAGTTCTGCTTCAACTCAGAGACCCAGCTTCGCAGCCACTTCGAGGAATCACACAGCCTCATTCTTCTTGCCGGCGGACTCGGAAGCGGCAAGACGGTACTTCACGGCCACAGCCTGATACGCCGAGCAGTACACGAGACCGACCAACTCGGTGGCATCTTCACGAACACCCAGACGACGCTGGAAAAAGGCGTCTTTGGCGAGATCACTAAGCTCTTTAAGAATCTCGGGAAAGAGAAGCCGGAGTTTGATCACCGACCGCCGATGCGGTGGGTAAGGCAATGGGTTCGCGACGGGATCGAGATACCGGAGCTGCCGCGGTACAGAAACGTTCTCACGACGCCGGATGGCGTGCATACGCTTTGCGGAACGTTGTCAACGATCCGAGGGATGCATCAGTACGAGACGCTGCAGCTCGGATGGCTGAGGCTCGAAGAGGCGATCAACAACACCCGTGACGCCAACGCCACGCTGATTGAGCGCGTTCGGTGCTGCACGGGAGGCGCGAACAATCCAGACTGCGCGAAGTATCACAAGCACACGAGTCACCTGATCTTCAACCCACCGCGCAAAGGGCATCCGTATCTAGTCCCTTATCTCGATGAACTGGAAGAGGCGGCCAAGCCGTACTATCACGCGCTGCGCGATGGAGAGAATTGCGGCGGCTGTTTTTACGTCATCAGTGACCCGCCCTTTTCCGACGTTTGCGTAGCGAAGGTTCACGGTCCGGAGCTTGATCATCGCGGATGGCCGTTGCTGATAGCCGGCACCGGCCCAACGATCTTGATCAAGTCCAAAACATCGGACAACGCACTGAACCTTGATCGAGGATACCGAACGCGGCTGGCCGCCAACATGTCACAAGACGTGGCGCGGCGGCGGCTCGATGGAGAGATCGTTCGCGAGGAAGCGGGAGGTGCTTATCCGGAGTTCTCTCGCGACAACATTAACCCGGCCGTTCCCTACGACGCGGACCGCACGTTGTACCTATTCCTGGACTTCAATCTTTCTCCTCGAGCCGCCTCGTTCGGACATCCGTTGAACCCTGGAGAGTATCGAGGCGAATGGGAGAGGGAAGGCCTGCTGCACATTGGCGTCTTTGGTGAGTACTTTTACGCCGGCGAGATGTCCGATCGGAAGTTCGCGCAGGATCTTATTCGGGGCGGCCGTGGGGATGGTTTAGGAGAGCAGGCGAAGTATCGAGATGAGGCGCTGCGAGGCCTTCCGCGCTCTTGCCACAAGTGCGATGGCGGCTGTGATAAGCCATGCTTGGAGAAGTGTGAGAAGGTTTGTCGCGCCGGACACTGGAATGGGCTTCGTGGACACCGGGGGCCGATCGTCGCATACGGAGATCAGCGTGGCGGACACAGATCGTCACACGGCGACAACCTTGAATCGTCCTGGGACATCGTTGACCAGGAGTTCTTGAAGCTAGGTAACTACGCCAAAGACGTTCCCGAAAATCAGCCGTCGCCTCGGGCGCGTGTCGATTCGGTCTGCGCAAAGTTGTGCAGTGCACTCGGCATCCGGTCTCTGCACTGGCATCCGCGCTGTGAAGAGTCGATCCGTGACTGCGAGCTAGTCGTTTGGGCTGACGATCAGAAGGCGCTGAGAGAGTGGAGATTCGGCAAAGAGCGTTTTCGCACTCACCTGCTGGATGGCGTTGGCTATGGAGTCTGCGTGCTCTCGCCTGGTGTCGGCGGTGGCGATCCGCACTCTGATTTCGAGGACGCATTTGGTGGGCGCGAGCCAACCAAAGTCAAGTGGAAACGATAAATGGAAAAACGGGGAGAAACGAAGCGTGGCGCGCGCCGCGGTGTGACGAAGCCTGCACCGAAGACGACGGCGCCGCGGGCATCGCGCGCTCGCGCCTCCTCGCCTCGCATCGAGATTCTCCGGCAGTCACCTCCGCGATCGCCAATCCAAAGATCTGCCGTCACGAACGACAGCCGCATGAGCAGCGTGCAGTACTCGACCGGGCGGCTTAATCCGTATTCCTTGATGCCGGGTGGAATACTCCCGAACCCCGATGAAGTGTTGCGAGGCCGCGCACCTGGCGACGTCTCGCACTACCGAGCGATGGACATCAGGCATCCGTGGCTCGCCGGCATTGCCGATCAGCGAGTTGAGAAGGCGAACAAAAGGCGAGTCATTGTCGCTGGCGATCCGTCAAACGAGCGGTCGAGGCAGATGGCGCTCGACATGAAGCGCGACTTCGAGGCGATTCCGAATCTCCCGGTTGTTAGCGCCAGGTGGCTCCGGGACGGCCGAATTGTCTGTGGCTATGGACTCGCCGAGAACGTGTGGGGCCGGTCGTCGTTGACCGGAAACATCACGATCATGCGAATGATCGACCGGCCGGCCGAGCTCGGGCGGTTCGATGATGACGGGAACCTTTTCTTCCGCACCTTCGGGGATCCATTTCGAGGAATCCCTGTGCCCGCGCTGAAGATGTCGCGGCTCATCGGCGGAACGCTCAACACGCCGTACGGGGAAGCGGAATACAAGCACGTCGATATCTCATGTTTTTGGATCGAAGCCGTTCTGGAATTCGGGCTTGAGGCGCTCCAGGGGTTCGGGCGCCCCATTCCAACTGTCTACATTCCACGGAATGGGCTCTCGAAAGAAGAGCGCGCGGATATCAAGGCCGCCGCACGCGCGATCCACCCGAGGTTCCTCTCGGTACCAACGAACGATTCGAAGTTGAGCGTTGAATACCCGGCGAACTCGATGGCCGCCTCCGGCAATGTTGGGAGCGCCGAGCTTCGCTACATCGAGATCTTCATTGCTTGGTCGTACATCCGAATTCTGCGCATCGTCCAGACGCTCAACAAGACGGGGGGGTCGCGCGCGCTAGAAGACACGCGCTACACCATCACCGACGATGCGTCACGGCCTGATTGTGGCCTCCTGGACGCCGGGTTTAACACAAACTTTGCCACACCCTACTGTGACATCAACTGGCCCAACGAACAGACCGAGTTACTTCCGAGGTTTGACACCCCCGTTCGCTCGCAGATCGATCTGCAGGCGTACCACGATCAGTCGATGGATCTGATTGACCGCGGTGGAAGAGTCAGCAAGAAGGCGTACCACAACACCATGGGGATCCCCGAAGCCGAGGACGATGCGGACGTTCTTGGCTTGCCTGATGTTCGGGCGACTGTTCCGAAACTCGCCAATCCGGAGCCGAAAGGCGGAAGGCAAGATCCGCCCCCGGCACGGAATGAACAGGAAGATCCACAAGGAGCCGCAGCGTGAGTAAAGAAGAAGACGAAGGTGTCGAGCATCGCCCGGCTGAACGAGTGTTGGCGAAGATTCGCTCCGAGCATTGGGCGATCACTGATTCCGGCATGGCGCTCGTCGAGTCGATAGCGTTGCGCGAAAACGTCGTGACGAAGGAAGCTCTTGAAAGGATTGAAGTTCATAAAGAAGCCGTAGCCGCTAAGAGAGCGGCGCGAATGGACGGCACGGAAGGTGTCACCAAGCGTGAGGGCGGGGTTGCGATTCTTGAGGTTTCAGGGCCAATCTTCCCAGAGGCGAATCTCTTCACGCAGATCAGCGGAGCGACGGCAATCGAGGATCTTTCTCTTGATTTCAACGCCGCGCTTTCGGATCGTTCTATCTCGTCTATCTTGATGATCTTCCGTACGCCTGGCGGGAACATCGTTGGCGTGAACGAGTTCGTGAACATGGTGTATGCGGCGCGAGGGACTAAGCCGATTGTCGCTTATGTGCCCGAGATGGCGTGCTCCGCTGGCTACTGGATCGCATCGGCGTGCGATGAGATTGTCCTTGATGCAACGGCGGAAGTTGGATCAATTGGGATGATCGGCCGCGGCGGGAAAGAGCGGCAGAACGAATCGGTAGTTACGGTTAAATCCAAGCGCGCTGGAAAAAAGAACCTCGATCCCGGCTCAGAAGCAGGCAAAGCCGCCCTGAAGGCAACTGTTGACTATGCCGAGGGTGTGATGGTCGCCTCGATTGCGCGCAACCGCAGTATGACGGAAGAGGCGGTGACCGCAGAGGAAGGCGGCATCCTAATGGGTCAGGCCGCGGTTGATGGAGGCCTAGCCGACCACCTCGGCTCTTTCGAAGGTCTCATTTCCGAATTGGGCGGCGCGTCATCGGGCGCGCAGCCGGGACGCTACGCACTCAATGAACAGAAGGAGAAGAAAGCCATGGCCAACGTAAAAACCGCCGAGGAGCGGATTGCGGAGTTGGAAGCGCTTAACGCCTCGCAGAAGGCGAGGTTGGAGGCCGCAGACAGGGTGAGCGCAACTGCGCTCGAGGCACAGGTTGGCGCGGAAGTCGTCGCCTTCGTGACGCCGCTGAAACTCGCCGGCGAGGGCGGCGACCTTCGCTTCAACGCGAAGGAGTTGACGTCCATCGAAGGGATGCTCAAACGAGCAAAGTTGGCCTCCGTGGGAATCATCGCTGGTAGCGATGGTGTCCCGCAGGTGCTCGCGGATTCCGCGCCGCTGAAGGCACTCGGCGCGTTCTTCGTGACCGAGCTCACGGCGTACGTCGCCGCGAAGTCACCGGCCGCGCCATCCAGCGAGCTTCCGAAGGGTGCTGAGACTGGGGCCGGGGCAACTCCGTCCATCGCAGTTTTCAACTCAGCGCTGATGGGCGACCGCGAGGCAGTGAAGGTGGTGTCCGCATACGTCGACACGCTCTACGCCGCCGACTCGACGAAGCCGAAAGAGGATCACCGCAAAGCGGCAATGGCCGCCGCGGAGCTCGCCGCCGCCAAGAAGTAAGTTTTCGTCGCCTCTTTCAGCCGTTCAACGCAAACCTCTTTCAGACTCAGAGGAGAAAAACGATGTCTCTCGAACAGTTCGAACATGACGATATTCTCTCCGGCTACAAAGCGGCCGGTACCATCAACGATCGCCGCGGCGTCCTCCGCGTGACCGACGGCTCCACGGTCAAACAGTGTGACGTCGCTGGGGCGAAGGTCTTCGCCGTCCTCGTCAATGGCGGCGTGGATACCACGTTCGCGCCCGCACTTCTTGAGGAGGCTTCCCCCGTGCTGTGGGAGGCCGGCGGGACGTATGACGATCTCGATAAGCTGGCCGTGGACAACGTGGGCCGCGTTGTCACGGCGGTGCCTGGCCAGTGGGTTGTCGCGATCGCCGAGGAAGCATCCGCCATCGGCAAGAAGAAGCGCGTCTTCTTCCTCGGTGCGGGCCAGTACATCTTCGGCGATACCATCGTGGACAGCACCACGGGCGTGGCCGATGTCAGTGATCCGATCACGCTGGCCGCCGTCGCAAATCCGAACCTCGCAGCCTGGGATGGTACGCACGATCCGACCGCTGCCGAGGCAACGGCCATCAATGCCGCCATCACCTCGCTGAAGAACTCCATTGCCACGCTGGCCGCCCAAATCAACGCCAGCCACTAAGCCCCACCCCCCCCACCGCCGCCCCGTAAACAAAAATCAACCGCCGGGCCGCACTCACTTTGAATGGGTGCGGCCCTTTGCGTTTCAAGAGGAGAAATTGCCATGGCCGGAAATGACGTTCTCAGCTCGTTCCTCCTGCAGGACCCGCTACTCACTGGGTGGATTGGCACCGCACCGCCCGACGAGACGCGTCGCATCGCCACTCGTCTCGCACCGCCCGCCGAGGTGTTCAGCCGAACCTTCAACTACGCGAAGTTCGGGAAAGAAAACCAGCGTCGGCAGAAGCGGAGCCTGACTCGTCCCCGCGGCGGCCCTTTCAACAAGATGGAAGGGCTCCAGCGCACGAAGGTGCCTGGATATGTCGAAGAGAAGGGGCTCGAGGCGACGCTCGACCGTCGCGATCGCGACGAAGCGATCGCCGGCGCCGGGCCTAATGCGGCCAACGCCGTCTTCAATCTTCGGACCGCGACCACCTTCACGACGAAGTCTCAGGTCCTGAACGGCAAGGAATACGAAACCTCCGTGAAGCTCCAGGACCCGACGCCGTACGGCGCCCAGCACAGTGCCGACATTGCGAACTTCAGCAACACCGGCGTCCGCAAGTGGCTCTTCGGCCTGAAGAGGAACGTCCGCCAAAAAGCCAACGTAGCTCCCAATGCGTTGTACCTCGCCGAGAACATCTATTGGGAGGCGCTCGAGAACGCCGACATTCGCAAGCAGTTCCCTTTCGGCGATCACCCCATTGGTGACGCCGAGCTCGCAACGTACTTCCGGGTGAAGGAGATTATCGTCGGAGGGGATCACGTGCTCGACGAAGATGACACGCCGCTGGAGCTGTGGCAGAACACCGCCATCCTCTTCTACAACAACCCCGACGCTGGTCTCAACGGTGCGACCTTCGCCAAGTCGTTCTTCAAGAAGTTCGACAACAACCTGCCGTACTACGTCGCCTCGGCATTCGACAAGAACCAGAATGAGGATCTCGTCTACGCCGAGCAGTACAGTCCGGATGGGTGCGAGATCACCTTCCCTGACGCGGCGTGGCTGATTCACGCGTAATTCAATTCTCAGCGCGGGCCGCGAGACTCACGGCCCGCGCATTCCATTCCTTGGGAGTGATGAAATGCCGGCGATGATCATTGATGATGCCTATCTGACCAACGTATACAGTCAGATCGGCGTCATGGATGTCTATTCGAGCTCCGATCCGTCCAGGCGAGAGGAGCATGTCGAGACGGCCACGGAGATGATCCGATCGGCAGCGTTGAACGACTACACGCCGGAGTCGTTTGACGCCTTGACCATCGACACGGCGCCGCTGGAGATGAAGCTCAACTGTGCGCGGCTCGTGCTGGGATTGCTCACGGATGGCGATTCAGCCCGGCCCGTGCGCATCGACAACGTTTGGGCGATGGCAACGCAGTATCTGAGCTTTCTTGCCGGTGGATCCACGAATCACGTTCCACCGCTCGTGAAGCTTGGAGGTGACGACGACAGCGCCGGCATCAGCTATGTGGCGCAGAGGGACAAGTTTCGTGGAATGTGGGATCCGCGGCGCCGGCCGGCGCGAGGATGGTAGATGGCCCGCAGGATTGGATCGTACGCGACCTTTGAGCCATCGGAGGCGTTCACGAACGATCTTGGCGCGATGATCGAGCGCGGCGGGGACCTCTCGCCGGCGATGGAACAAGTCGCGCGCATCGGCTACGAAGACGTGATTCAGCGGCTGCAGTCGGGTGGGGATGGGTGGCCCGCTTTGTCGCCTGCGACCATCAAGAGGTGGGGTGAGCATCAGATTGGTGTGGGCGAGCATGGCGGCTTCGGGCCGACGCTTCGGAGGGATTGGTCGAAGAAAAACGCGGTCGTCTACACGCGCGCCCCGCACGCGCATCTCTTTGGCGATGGAACCCTCTCTCACTCGATTGGCGGCAAGAAGGTCTCCGTCTACAACTCGAAGAGAGGTCACTTGAGTCGGAGCATTTCCAAATCCCGTATCGCGAAGTCTCAACCCAAGGAACAAGAGCCGGCGAGACCATACATGTACTTCTCAGAGCAGGCGCAGACGCGAATGAGCGATACGATCTACGCGCACCTGTTCGGAGAACAGGCGGCGGCATGAGCCTTCCTCGCTGCATCCGAACGCGGCTGCTCGAGGCGTTGTGGACCGAGACGAAGAACTGTTTTGCCAGGGATGAGTTGGGGCTCGCTGAGGCCTACGGCGGATCCGCGCCGCGTATCTATGCGCACCCGCTCAAGCCAGGCGATAGCATCACGCCGCGGCAGATCAACATCGTTACAGTGCCGATCAACTTCACCGAGGGGACTGGCGGCGTGACGGACTCCGTCTATGAGTACGAGATCCTCTTCACCTTTCCGATTCAGACGATCTACTACACGCCGGGGGAGAACAGTTACCTATGTGAAATTGACGCGCTCCGTTACTGGCTGTACGCCGGCGGATCGGTCCCGAACAGGAATGGGCGGTTAGCCGACCCCGACAATCCAGGCGCGAAAATCAACAACAACATCGTCCGATGGGCCGAGGGCGGCTGGCGCGTTGCGCCGGGAAACGCCGGCGTCGAGGTTCCCGTTGTCATCAGCTTTGAAACACGCGAAGACGCAACAGGAGGCAGAGCATGAAACTCGTGAGAACGACCAGAGGACCGCACCCACTCAAGGTTCCCAGGCTGCGCGCGGCCACGAACGCCGCCGGCGACGTCGTCGAGATTCCCGATGATCTCCGACACATCGGTGAAGAGCTGATCGCGCAGGGCTACTTCACGGAAGAAGCCGCCGATCCCGCGCTTGAGACGGCGCCGACGGAACAGCAGTCTGGCGACGGCCATGGCGATGGCGACGAGTCGAAGACCGAAGAGGAGAAACCTCAGTAGCGCTTCCGATCAACAACCCAACCCACACGCCCCATAAACCGAGAGCCGCTCCACCGGGGCGGCTCTCGCATTTTCAGGAGATAAACCGATGGCCTCAGATGCCCCACAGGGATCCGATCTTCAGGTAGGTGCGCGATTCGATCGGGGACACTTCGTCCCTGGCGCGGTGATGAACCTCTTTCGCCGCGTCCAGTCAATCACCGGCCACGTGGCCAAACGGCCGCGCGAGCGCCGGCAGAACATGGACCCCTCGGGGCAGACCCTCGGCGGCGTCAATGTCCGGGCTGACATTCAGCCCAAAATCACATGGGATCCCGACGTCGACACGCTCGTTCCCCTCCGCGCGCATCACTGTGGGCTCTACTCGTTCGGAGGCGCCATCGCCACCGGCGTCTACCCCCTGACTCTGCGCCCGAAGGAGCCCACCGACGCCGCGCCGGGCTTCTACGTCGATTCGATGGACTTCGAGATCGATGACGGGGACGGATACCCGCTGGCGCTCTTCGAGGCTGCCATGCAGGATCTCGAGATCAAGGTGGTCGACGGAAAGATCACCTCCGTCACGGAATCGTGGATGGCGTGCCTGGACACGTACGTCAGCGAGGCGTCCACGCTGAAGACGGCCGGCACGTACACCGCGAAGCCAACGCTCATCGGTCACTTCAATCCGACCCTCGTCGGAAATGTGCCGCTGCGAGCCAAAGCAACGGCCGGCGCCGGAGCAGGCTACGACCTTCAGGCCAAGTTCGCGCTTGCGCGGACCGTCTCGGGAACCGTGACCACGAACGGAACGACGGCTCTGGTCGGCACTCTCACGCACTTTGACACCGAGCTCGCCGTTGGCGACTCGCTCTACATCACCGGCGAAGGCCCGCGCCAGGTCGCGGCGATCGCAGACGCGACGCACCTGACCCTCACCGCGGCCGCGACGACCACGGCCGCCGGCCTGACGTTTGGCGCGGCGCGCTACGCCGGTGCCGCGATCAACGTCTCATTCAACGTTCCCGTGCGCGTGGTCCTCGGAGACGGTTCTCGCGCGGGCATCTCCCGGTACGACGATCTCTGGATGATCTTTCCGTCCGGAGGCGGAACGATCAGCGCGAACGACGAATACTCGTTCACGACGCCCCGGACGACGGCCACGGCCACCTACTCGGGACGCAATCCCCTCCACTCCGCGGGCCTCGAGGTCACACTGGACGGCGTCGTCTTCGGTGGTGTGCCGGGCGTGCCGGGATTCCACGACGTGACGCTCAAGCTCACGCGGCCGCGCAAACAGAACTTCGCCGGCGGCAAGTACGCGAGTGGCATCCAGCGCAACGGGCTGTGGCTGGTGACGATCTCCTTCAACCGCGACCGCACGGACCGTGTGGCGCTCGAGAAGCTGATCAACGCTCAGTCGATCGCCGTCGTGCTCTCCATGTACGGCGATACGTTCGCCGGGACGAACATCGACGAGCTCTGGCGCTTCACGATGCCCAATTGCGAGGTCGCGGACGACGTGCGCGACGTGACGACGCCCAACGTGCTGCCGGAAAAGATCGACCTCAACGCGGTACGGGGCAGCGACGGAACGCCGATCTTCACGGAGCTCATCTACACGTCAGTATCCGCGCTGTCGTAACTCTCCACCGCTTCACTCCTTCCGAAGTCTTGAGCCGAACCAATGCCTACTGACAAGAAATACGTTGCCAGCTATCTGGTCGACACCGGTGCGTCAACTCAGAACATCCAGGCTGTGCAGGATGCTCTTGTCCAGTCGGGCAACGCGGGGATCTCCTCGGCCAGCCGCATCACGCAAGGGCTGGAAGCGATCGAGACCAATTCCGACAAGGCGATGGGTAAGATCGCCAACGGAGCGCAAGTTTCGGATTCGGCTCTGACGCAGCTTGCAGCACGGTATGTTGCACTTCAGCAGGCCGTAACCGATGCCTTCGGTTCGATCGAGAATGCCCCTCAGGCGATTCAGGACGCCATGCGAGTGGCGGAAGAGCAGGTCCAGGGTGTCAACACCGCCGTAGTCTCGATGGGCGACAGAGTCACGCTGGCGGCGGAACGCTTTCGCGAGCTTGCCACCTCAGGTGGGGACGCCGCCAAGACCGTAGCTGAAGGGGCGGACGCGGCTTCAGGCGCCTTGGACACGGTGGGAACTTCGGCGACCGCCGCCGGCACCGCGGTGACCGAAGGAGCCGACGCTGCCTCTGAGGCCCTGGACACGGAGTCGGAGTCCGCAACACGGGCCGCAGAAGCGATCGATGGCATGGCCGCGGCATCCGCGCGCGCTGCTCTTCCGCTGCCTGACGTCACGCGTGGTGTGGTGAGTGTGGATATCGCGGCGCAGCATATGGCGGACACCGTCGCGCACGCATGGCAGGTGGATGAGGAGGGCGGCCGGCTCTCTGCGCGACAACTCACCGTCGTAGTCGAGAACCGTGTGCGTCTACGGCAGGCGATCATCGACGAATTTGGGTCGTTGGAAGAAGCCGACGCCGCCACGCGCGCAACCTACGAGGCATGGGATGCCGAGGTGCAGCGGCTCATCCAGCACACGCAGGAACTGATGGTGGCGCAACGACAAGCCACCGTCGCCCTCAAGGAGGGTGGAGAACAGTTCGCGACGATCGGGCTTATGGCCCAACAGGCTGGCCGTTTGTTCGGTGAAACAGGGCAGAAGATCGGAAGTGCCGCAGGCGAGCTTGGACTTATGGGAGCCATGTCCGCGCATCTTCAGAAGAACTTCGAAGGGCTGAAGCTCAACGAACTCCAGGGAGGATTTGCCCGCACAGCCATTCAGGCGGCGCTGGTAACGGCCGCTTTCCTTGCATCTTCTGCGGCTGGGTTGAAATTAGCAGAGGCGAATGCTGAGAACGCGGAATCCTTCGACAATCTCGTCAAGAGCATGGAAGGCGCCTTCCAGACGGACTTCATGCCATGGTTTGGGCGGATAGAGGCGGCGGCCCAGGTGTTCATCGCCGATATGATGAATGCCACCACCGCCTCCATGCATTTTTGGGAGGCGATATCGAGTGGCGACAAGGATGCAGCGATAGCGGCTCTCGATCAGGCAAGTAAATCGTTCAACGGTCTTGCGTTCGAAACCATGAACGCAATGAGCGCCCAGGATCGACGGGCGCAATCGACGAACAAAGCCGCGACGGCCGACGAGATCGCCGCCAAGTTTGCCAAAGAGAACGCGGACATGGCGAGGATGGTCGCCACCGCGACCGACGCAGCTCGAGCCGCCGTCGAGAAGCGCACCGCTGCAACCAAGGATGGTGCCGCGGCGGACGAAGAGGCCACCAAGGGCGCCACGGCTGATGCTCACGAGCAGGCCGACGCTGCCGAGGCGCTCGCCAAAGTTGCAACCGATCTCGCCAAGGCGAAGGAGGTCGAGGCGAAGAACGCAACGCTCGTCGTAGCCGCCATGAAGGAAGAGGCGAAGGCGAAGAACGACGACAGCGATGCTACGAAACAGTCCATCAAACTCGCCGAAGATCAGGCCAAAGCGAAAGGCCAGCTAGCCACAGCCGCGAAGCTTGCCGCCGACGCTCTGAAGGAAGCCGCTGCCCAGGCGAAAGAGGATGCCCGGCAGGAGGACGAGGACGCGAAATCCGCAGCCCATCTGACGGACATGCTCCAGTCGCTCACGGATGCCGTCAACCAGGAGACCGGAGCCTACGCGAAGAAAGAGACGGCCATTCAGAAGCAGATTGACAAGCTTCAGGAGGAGTTGAAGACCAACGATGATCTGAGCGACAGCGACAAGGCGCGCATCCAGCAGATGATCACCGTCGCCGCCCGGATCGACCAGCTCCAGCAGGCAGAGGACAAGCTCACCGCCGCGAAGAAACAAGAGGCCGAGGCAACCACCGCGCAGACCTCGGCCACGGCGAAACGCTCGGCAGCGACGAAGTCGGAAGAAGCGCTCCTAGAGGAGGAGATCGCCAAGACGGGTTCGCTGACGATCGCGCAGAATCGGCTGGCCCAGTCGGAATCGCAGATCATCGTGGTGAAGTCCGGTGTGGCCGCACAAGTCGAGGCCGACATCGCTCAGCAGCGACGTCTCCTGAACTCGCTGAATGACCAGGCAAAGGCGACCGACGACGTTTCGACCGCGACATCAAAGAATGCGATCACTCAGGACGCCGTGACCGGCGCAATCACCAATGTAACCAAGGCTTCGGACGATGCTTCGAATGCCGCCGACAGTTCGTCAGTTCAGTACGACAAAGCCACACACTCAATGACAAACGTCAAAGAGGCGGCGGACAAAGCTGCCGACTCGACGACCAAGGCCGGCAACGCCGCGCAGGAGTCGGACCCGTTTTGGCAGAAGTTCAACGACTTCATGGCGAAGGCCGGAATCACGGTCATACCGCAGTTCAGCATGTCGATGGACGTAAGCGGCAAGAAGATCGTCGAGGTTACTCCGCAGGTCGCTGCGCACGTGTTGGAAGTGGACAAACTGAGCACCTCTTACAAGGGGGCTGGCGACGCAATAAAGGACAACCTTCTCGTACAGCTCGCGGAAGTCGATAAGCAGTTGGCCGCCGCGAAAACTAATGCGGACGCGTTGGTTGCGGCACTCAACAAGATCCCGGACGCGGTCAACAACATCCCGAGCGGAGGTCCTCCATCGGGCGCTCCCATCACACCGCCGCCAGGCGCGCACCTTCCGAACTAGCGTATGGCCCTCTTCGAACTTGTCTATAACCTCACCATCGCGGTGGAGGCTGCAGCCGCTTTGGGCGCGGCTGTCGGAGCTGTTCCCGGAGCCGTCCTCCCGGCTCCGCAGGACTCCCCGGCTACAAAGGCAGCGAGCACTCTGCTCACGCAGCTTCAGAACGTAAGCGACGGGCTCACCGAGAAGATCAACAATCTCAACACGGCGCTGACCGACTCCAACGCAAAGCTGGACGCGATGCGGGCCGGCGATGGTCTACTCACGCAGCTTCAGAATGTAAGCGATGGGCTCACAGCGAAAATCGACACCCTCAACACGGCGCTGACCGACTCCAACGCAAAGCTGGACGCGATGCGGGAGGCGGCGGGGCTGAACCCTGACAGCGGCCTAGGGGCAGAGAACAAGAAGCTCGGCGATGCTCTGAATGAGGCGCAAGCACGTCTCCAGTACCTCGAGGACAAGTCGGCCGGAACGGACGCCGACAAGCGGGCGATCGCCGATCAGCAGAAAGCCGTTGACGACATGACGGCGAAGTTGAATGACTCAGCCAAGCAACTCCGGATCGCTGAATATGAGTTGACACACAGCGACGCCTACCAGCAGCAGCTCGCCGAGATGGCGGCTGAGCAACAGCAACAGGCCGAATACCAGGCGCAGCAAGCTGATGCGGCCAAGAAGATCGCCGACGCGACGGACGAACTTACGCACAGCGATGCCTACCAACAAATACTCGCCGAGATCGCGGCCGAGCAGAAGGCGCTCGCGGACTACCAGGCGCAGCAGGCCGACGAGCTGAAAAAGCTCGATGCGGCCAAGGCAGACCTTGCCGCAAAGCAGGCCGCCGACGTCGCGGCAGCGGCGCAACAGGTCGCCGGGGTCGCCGGGAACCTCAACGTCATCAAGAACGCCCAGGCGGCCATCGCGCAGCAGGTCCAGCAAGCAACAACGACAATCGTGGCGGCGACGACGCAGGCGACGACGGCGATCACCGCGGCCGCTACCCAGGCCACGGCGGCGATCGCCACGGACGCGACAACGACCATTTCGAACACCTGGCAGGCGATCTCCGGGAAGCTCGACGATGCGATGCAGAGCCTCTCGAACTGGATGGCCGACTTCGATCGCGCGACGAACGGTCCTTTTGAGACGAACGTTCCGAACGGTCCTAACAGCGTAGGAACCAACTACGCCAGCCAGTTCTACGACCCGACGACTGGGCAGATCGCCGGCGGGGCAATCGGGGATTCCACCTACGCTACGTACGTACAGGCGTTCGCGGATTCCGTTCAGCGCTACAAGGCTGACAACGCACCGGGGCTTCAGCAATATCAGCAGCAGGAAGATCTCGCGCAACAGCAACTCGAGATGGTGTGGATGCAGACTGGAGGCTACCAGCGCTTCCACGAGACGCTCAAGCAAATCGTTGACAAGTTGAACGCACTGCCCACGGCGCAGAAGCCCGCGCCCGCAACGCCGGCGCAATCGCCCACGCAGCAGCAGGCCGCGGCGATCTCGCAGGGGAATCTTTATTTCTATATGCCGCCTCCTCCGAAGCCACCTCCGATTCCTCCGCCTGAGCCTCTTCAGGCCATGCTTTCTACGGGACGTCTATGAGCGGAGCAAAAACAAGTGAACCGGGGCTCGTCGAGCAGTTCACGATCGACGGCGCGAACTACCAGCAGCCGGTTGCCGGCGGGTACCTGGCCGACAACCCACTCAGCCAATCGGTGTTCAAGTCGGCGAGTGGGGCTCAAGTCATCGTCGCGGCCTATCGGGGCGACGGGCTTCCGGATCGGAGCGATTCCTACGCGTTCACTTTGCCGTACGACATCGACGACACGAACGGGCTGATGGCTCGTAGCGTGGAGGTGCTCCGGGCGACGTCGGGGCCGCACTTTTTCGCAGATTGGAAACAGCGAGCGCACTTCTACACCTTGCGCGCCGCGCAGCAGTTCATCTATCTCCCGCGGGAGGATGGTTTTGGGAAGTGGGGAATCGGAACGGCCGCCGTGCTCACCTTGAACGGAACGGCGATCGGGACCGTGGTCTATCAGAGTAGCGTAGCCTCGGGAGACGCTGTTCCAGCCAACGCGGTCTGGATCAGCAAGGC
The DNA here is from genome assembly GCA_035482045.1 of Thermoanaerobaculia bacterium. GTDB lineage: Bacteria > Acidobacteriota > Thermoanaerobaculia > Gp7-AA8 > Gp7-AA8 > JADGNZ01. Next base: position 18,316 of record DATHRD010000057.1, on the reverse strand, counting down.
GCTGGTTCAGCATCCATTGTCGGGCCTGTGGTGTGCTCCCATGAAGATCGGGACGCCGATCGTGGCGCCGGCGACTCTGCTCGTCGAGTACTACCCCGTCTTCCGCGTCGACGTGACGGGCGTGCAGACGAAGTTCTCGACGGTTGGACGCGAAGACAAGACGCTCTTCATGAGCGAGGTCAACTGAATGCCTTCGCAAACTCTACTCAGTTGGGACTTGACGACGAAGGCGAAGGCCGGAAGCCTCTCGCCCAAGTTCAACGTCACGAGCCGATCGGCGGCGAATGATTTTCTCCATTGGACGCTGAACGTCACCGAGGAGCTGTCCTCGGCGCTCAGCGCCCCGTACCGTCTGATCGGAGCGTCGATCGCCATCGACAAGGGCGACGGTTCTCTCACGCCGTTGACGCTCGCCGAGATTGGCGGTGTCGCGAACATGCACGCCTCTTCGGATGCGTACGGCCGCACGCTCACGTTCGAGCTCAAGGCCTCACCCGCCGAGCTCTCTCTACTTCTCTCGTCATGGACCAAGGGGCTGCATCGGGTCAGAATGACGGGGTATCTCGGTGCGCCGGGAGGGGTTCAGGCCCGTACCGTGTTTGATGGTTTCATCCGGACGGCCACCTTCAACACGGACACCTCCTCGGCGAGCATCGACTGCCAGGATGCCTCTATCCGTTGGTCCGCGCTCAAGATCGTGTACAACCTCGATCAGGGCGCAGGGACAAGCAGAAGGCAGGTCTTCTTGGATCTCTGCAATCTGTACGGGATGACGCCTGGCGTTCTCGATTTCGGGCCGAACGATGGAGGCGTTGTCTTCAAGGGAATCAGCGAAGGCGGGACGAATGCTCTGCTCGATTGGATCCGTGACTTTCTGACGCCGATCGCGCGGAAGATCAAGTTCTCCCAGGACGGAACCGAAGAGATCAACGTTCTGCCGATGGATGGGACGGCGACGGTAGCGCGGAGCTTCAACGCTTCCGACGTCCAGGCTCTTTCGATCGGCGGCCCGGCGACGAATGACCCAAACACAGTGATGATGACCAGTACGACAGTGTTCGGGTATATCGGGCCGACCGGGCTACGGACGGAAGTCACCGTAACCCCACACTACGGACTCCCGATCGCCGGCACCATGGAGCCATTCCTTCGTGCGCGCAGTTTTCAGGACAACACCTCGGGAATAGTTCGAAGCGAACCAATCATCGACTGGGTTTTCCCTGCGGGCTACGTCCCGCAGCCGGTGCTCATTGGGCAAACGAAAACGACGCGCGTCTATGACGGCGGCAACATGGTGTTCGAAGAAGTTGAGGAGAGCGGTTACTACGCGCCGCGCGCGTGCAATCGCCAGATCGACGCGGTTGGTGTGGAGACCTACAACAAACAGTTTGTGGTGTATCAGTACGCGGATGGGTCATGGCGCACACAAGCGGCTCAGACGTATCAGGTAGTCAGCAGAACGCAGCGGACGAAGACTTTCGACAGCACGACAGGCGATCTCGCCTCCGATAGCACCGTCTTCGCGGGGTTCCGGCCAATCCTGGCGCCGCGGGCGATGCTCGACATTGATCGGGTCATGACCTCATCAAACGGGATCGGCTGGGCACCGCACGCCAGCGCCGCGGCCCTGGCCTGGACGTCGGTAACGTACGGAGGCGGCCTGTTTGTGGCCGTCGCCCAGAGCGGCACCGGAAACCGGGTGATGACCTCTCCGGACGGTGTTGCATGGACGCCGCAGGCAAGTTCCGCCGACAATTCATGGGCCGGGGTCACATACGGGGGCGGTTTGTTTGCGGCCGTGGGTCCTGGCTGTGTGATGACCTCGCCGGACGGGATCGCCTGGACCAATCGCACGCCCGCAGGGACCGCGTTCATCAATTGGACCTCTGTAACCTACGGGGGAGGCCTTTTCGTCGCCGTAGCGGCCACAGACGGGGCTGGCGGCACGAACCTGGTGATGACCTCACCGGATGGGATCACGTGGACGCTGAGGACCGCGGCCGCCAACCAGCCGTGGGGTTCGGTGACATACGGCGCAGGCCTGTTTGTGGCCGTCGCGAGCGCTCACGTGATGACCTCACCGGATGGGATCACGTGGACCTCGAGAACGGCGGCGAGCGGCGAGGCATGGGCCGCGGTGACGTACGGAGCGGGGCTCTTTGTGGCTGTTGCGCAGACCGGCGCTGGCGATCGGGTGATGACCTCGCCCGATGGAATCACATGGACCTCGAGAACGAGTGCGGCGGACAAGCTGTGGGTGTCGACCGCCTATGGAGGCGGCCTGTTTGTGGCCGTCGCGTTCGATGGCGCGGCCAGTACCGTGATGACCTCGCCTGATGGAATCACATGGACTTCGCAGATCAACGCCGGGAACAACCAATGGCACGGAGTCGCCTATGGCGGCGGGGTCTTTGTGGCTGTGGCCGTTGGAGGGTCAGACGGCCCGCTCAGCGAGATCCCGATCGCTTGCCTTACTACCGACGCCGGCGAAGCGTGGGTGGATGGAATGGAGGAGTTCAACAGCTACACGCTCTCCGGGATGCACCTACCGAATCCGGACGGCACCGAGGGGACGATCACGTGGGGCGTTTTTAGGCCCCAGCCGTATTACGTGATCGTCTCACCGCAGATCGGAGGCTTCGTCTTCGGCCCGGTCAGCGGGAAGCGCTACACATACTTCGACGGGGCAGGAGCGACCGACATCGGGCCGTCATGGTGGTACACCTACACGCCGGTGGATGAGCAGTCCTACCGCCTGCAGACCTTCGTGTTTCCGTCGAACAACGCGATCGACCAGCCTGTCACGGCTCCCGACGCCGGAGTAGACGTGATCAGCGGAGCGGTGCCACAGGTCGAAATGTTGACGTCGTTCCAAACGGCGCAGTCCGCTTCGGTGACGTTCGTGGACAGCGTCCGTGAGGCTCTTTTCGGGAATCAGATCCCCGATGCTGTGCAGAACGACTTTTGCGAAAGCGTCGGCGAGCTCCGCGTGGCGGCGATGGAGATCGCTCGCGACATGGGCGCCCCGCTTCCTCAATGGACCTCCGTCATCGACTGGACGACGGAGGAGGGATCCACGTTGGTTTTTTCGATCCCTGAAATCACCGGGCCTCCAACGACCCTCATCGCGTCGACCATCGATTGGACGCTGAACTTCGACTCGAGCGAATTCACGATGCGCATTCAGGCAAGGTGGTACCCGGCCGAGCTCGCGAGCCTGTGATGCTTGCCTTCAAGAGGTTCCTGCAAGAGAGAGCGCGAGCCACCTCGCAGATCGAATTCGCGTCGATCGACGCGGCACGGTCCGATGGTGGTTGGGATGTTAAGATCGTGCGCACCGGCAACAAGGTTCGCGCATCAGGTCCGCAGACCGGATATGCCCCTGGCCAGGTCGTGCAGATCAGCCGCACGGACGCATCCGGAGTGACGAAGAACACGGGGTACGTGATTCTCGGTTTGGCGGCACAGACGATGCGCGGCTCATCGTCGTTCGTAACGGTAGAGGAGACGGTGGCCACGCAGGGCCTGACGATCGTTCGCGTCGATCCGAACCCTGTGGTCATCGCGCAGGGAGCCACGGTCGCTGTGAATATCTACGGCACGGGGTTGGCCGGCGTCGTGGTCGTCTATTCATCCGGATACCTGACCGACGCCGCGGGCCAGGTATCGACGTCGACGAGCATCACTCTTTCCATTCACGCGAACGTCTCAACCCCTCCGGGCGACTACGCCCTGGAGATCGGTGGTCAGTCGTTCCCGATTCACGTTCACGCGTAGGAGCAAAAGGAAACAGCATGCCTCCCTCTCTTCAATTGTGGGATTCGACGGGATCCGTCCAGATCTCCGCGCCGATCTCCACCGGGCCGATAGACGGCGGCACGACGCTCGCCGCGGTCGACTACTGGCTGTACAACGACAAGGGCGGAAGCCTCGGAGCTTCGAAGGCCGTCAATCTCCGGCTGCAGCCGAAGTTTTGGGACGGATCGGACAAGCTGGATAGCGGTGCGCCCATCGTCGACGAACGGTGGATGCAGATCAAGGTCAGCGGAGTTGACAAGACTGGCGACGCTTCGATGGAGGATCAGTCCACCGGATGGGTCCCTGTTGGCGCCGGCGCGCCGCTCATCCTGAAAGACATTTCGGCGAACTGTGGGCGCAAGCTGACAGTTCAAGTCGTCGTCCCCGCGGGGGCGACCAGCGCGACGGAGGAAGTGTTCCTGGACATCTACACCTCCGAGGCGAGCGTTGCGATTCCCTTTCGACTCGGAACGGTCAGTGGTCCGGGAGTCATCCCTGACTATCTCGACGTATCGGCGCGCCGGCTGCGCCGCGGGCGTGCTCTGTCCGCGACCGGTGCGGCCACGGTCACGGTTGGCAAGGGCGCCTACGTCTTTGATGGCGTCCCGTACAACCGTCTCGCGGACGTCGTGACTCTGAATCAGAACGACGGTAACGCGGCTGCTCTCACGGCTGGCAATTCGTACATCGCGGTCCTTTCTCAAGTGTCTGGCGCCGGCGTGACCGCGACCAAGGGCGCGCAGGCCGCGGCTCCCGTAGCGCCTGCCATCCCGGCGAATCAGATCTATCTCGGCAAAGTGACCGTCGCCTATCAGGGAGGCGGGACGTCGATCATCAACACCGGAAACCTCGACACAACCAGCGTCACGTACGGTGAGTATCTGGTCACCGCCGGAGCGGCTCTCACGGTCAGGATCGGCGCCGGCTACGCACTCACGAGTGCGGACATGCAGCCGTTCCTTGGGTCAACGGCAACCCTCGCGGTCACCGACAACACGACGAACTACGTGTGGCTCCGCGCGGATGGAACTTTCTCCGCGACCGCGACGAACGTCGCTCCTTCCGTGGGTGCGCTTCTCTTGGCCAGCGTCGTAACCGTGAGTGGGGCCGTCACGTCGGTCACCGACCTCAGGACATGGGTCGCTCGTGAGGTCAGGATCACGCTTCGCTACAAGGGCAACCCAACGGCCACCGGGAACGACATCGATTGGGGCATCCTCGAGGCGGATGCCTATCTCGAAGACTGGACTCTCGATCTCGGATCGGCCGGCGTCGGTGGATCCGGCAACTGGAAACACGACATCAACTCGAGGCCGCCGGGAACGCCGCTGGCCACGGCTGGGACGACTGTCTTCACGTCCGAAGGATCGAGCGACCAACGTCCGACGATGGCCGCTAACGCCGCGAGCCCGCGCATCTCCGGCTTCGACCACGAGATCAACTCTTTCGTCAAGGGCACCCGGTTTTCGTTTGACCGCGATGTGGTCCCGTCCGGGTTCGGAACGGCCCCGGTTGATGAAGTTTTAGTCCTCAGGTTCTGGAAGAAGTGATGGTGGCCCAACTGCGCAAGGGCGACATCATTGTCAGCAGCGGCAATGAGGCGCTGACGATCGCACCCGATGTCCTCTCGGCCGCAGGGCGCGCGCTGATTGACGATGCCGACGCGACCGCTCAAAGAGTCACGCTGGGCCTGGGGACACTGGCCACACAGAACGGTGACCTGGCCGGCACGGTCACGAGCCTGACCGCGGCGATCGCCGCGGCAGTGGCTGGGTTGAAATGGAAGGCGTCCGTCCGGTGTGCGTCGACGGCCGCCGGCACGCTTGCGAGCAGCTTCGCCAACGGAAGCGTCATGGATGGAGTGACGCTGGCGACCAACGACCGAATCCTTCTCAAGGATCAGGCGTCGGGCGCCGAGAATGGAATCTACACGGTCAACGCATCCGGCGCGCCAACACGCGCGACGGATGCCAACATCGGCACGGAACTCGTATCCGCGTCGGTTTTCGCGCAAAGCGGTACGATAAACGCAGATCGCGCCTTCGTCTGTACCAACGACAGCATCACCATCGGCGCCACGGCGATCGTGTTTGTGGGTTTTGCCTCGGTTGTTGGCGCGCTCGTCGCTTCGAACAACCTCTCCGACATCGTCAACCCCGCAACGGCCAGAACAAATCTCGGGCTCGGCACGATGGCGACGCAAAACGGCACGGCGCCCGTCGACGTTTCGTTGTCTGCTCAGGCTGCGTCGATCGGCACAACGAACGTTGTAGCCTCAACGCCATCGGCAGGGCTCTATCGGATCAGTTGGGCGCAGCTCATCACCCAAGCGGCACCCACATCCTCATCCCTTCTGACGACGATCGGATGGAACAACGGGGCGGCAAAGTCGACGACGGTCAATTGGCTGAACGGAGCGGCCCCAAAGGCCCAAGCGGATACGAGTAATGCTGTCGGTGGAGAGGAGAGCGGATCTATCGTCGTCTTCTGCGCGAACGGCACCGCGATTTCCTACGCCACCACCTATGCCAGCAGTGGCGCCACCCCTATGCAGTACAGCCTTCGCATTCATGTCGAGCGGCTGTCTCCGTAGGGACTTTCCCCCTGGGGTTACCGCGTCATCCAAACGACCGCAATGTTCTCGTCTCCGGTAGTTACGAGCCCCGCCTTCCGTGTGGTGGTCAGTCGCCACTCTTTGAAGGTTTTCAACGCCCTGTTCTCGTCGCCGACGAAGTAGACGAGGTTGGGTGGTGCGGCGACGAGGTCAGCAAACTCCCACCGGAAGACCACGAACGGAATCTGAGGATCGCTGGTCTCGATCAATACCGGCGGAAGTGGGTCGGATGCGCCTGCAGCGAGGCCGGCGGCGGCTGATGGGAGGTCGGCGTAGACGGTCGTGACCCATTGGAAGCTTCCGGCCGGTTGGCTGGCGATGGCTGACGAAGTCAGAAAGAGAACGAGAGCGGCGATGATGACGGCGGTTCGGTTCATGGTGGTCTCCTCTTGATTAAGACATCAATATGATGTCATAATGACACCATGTCAAGAGCCGCCGCTACCATCCGTTCCGTGGCGCCGAAGAACAAGGGGCACGAGAAAACCCGCGCCCTTCGGCTGAAGGCCGATCTGAACGACGATGTCGTACTCCTGGCCGAGGTTCATCATCGAAGCGCGAACGACGAGATCATCGTGGCGCTCGAGCGGCATCTCGAAGCACACGCCGCCGAGCTGAAGGACTTCAAGCGGCGCAGTGGACGCTGAGGGATCTCCAGTCTGCGGGGATTTCAAACTCAAAATCAAAATTTACGAGGTGCTCGCGTGGCGGATAACTTCGGAGCACCGTTGGGCGGCGACTGGTTCGGCGCTCTCGCTCTCATCGTCACCGCCGTCAAGTTCCTGTGGGAGATGGGAGACCGCTACGAAAAGAAGCTTGCGGCGACCATCCTTGCATCCGGCAAGGTGAAGGCGGCGGTGGGTGACGTCGCTCTCGCGGCCGTGATCGACTCGGAGAAGGTAGTCATGACCGACTTGTATGACGAACAGCGCAGGAACCACGAAGAAAAGCTGGACAAACTCATCACAGAGGTCGCTGGTGTCAACGAATTCCTGCGCAGCGATCAGCTCGCTCGCGCCGTCGTGGCAGCGATGAGCGGCAACCCCACACGTCGTGACCATCCACGCAACACTTAACAACGGAGGAGTCAAATGCAACTGCACCTGAAGCGGACCACCCCAACAAGTAAGTCAACCATCGGCGAGCTGTCGATCGACGGAGCCTTCGAGTGCTACGTGCTCGAGGATGTCGTACGCCCCGCCGGCGTGAAGGTCGATGGTGAGACGGCCATCCCCGCCGGGACGTACAACGTCATCATCGACTACTCCAACCGGTTCGCGCGCCAGATGCCGCACATCCTGGACGTCCCGAACTTTCAGGGCATCCGCATCCACTCGGGCAACACAGCCGTGGATACGGAGGGCTGTCTCCTCCTCGGCCAAACAAAGGATGTTGACTTCGTCGGTGAGAGCAAAGCGGCGTTCGCGGCGTTCTTCCCGAAACTCGAAGCGGCCCTGTCCGGAGGACAGCAGGTAACGATCACCATCGACTGACGCAAAGCCCCGTCGCATCTGTCAGCAAAGCAAGCCGCCTTCGGGCGGCTTTCGCGTTTTCAGGGCCAACCCCGAAAAGGAGATCTTCACATGAAGCGAATTCGCCTGTCTCGAAGAGTCCCCGTGCTCATTCCTGTCCCGTGGCTCGTCGCGTTGTTTGTTGCGTCGGCGATCGTCTGCATGCCTCATCGCGCGATCGCGCAGACCGGAGGCGCCATCCCAATCCCCGCCGCAAGCGGCCCGGACGGCTCGAAGCTCCCATGGTCAGCGTCACTCGTTCTGCGGAACGTCACGTCATCACCGATCACGCAGCAGGATGGGTTGATCATCTTCACGCATGAGGGGTCGAACCCAATCCCCGTTCCACTCTCCGTAACGGTCGCTCCCGGGGAGACGTTACGTATCACCGACGTCGGTGCGAACTACGACCCGTGCGAACCGGTCGCGTCGGCGGCGAATGGCCAATGTCATCCCTTCTGGATTCAATCCGTACAGGCCGGGCTGGAAAGTTCGATCGTTCTGACGTACGGAGATCCCGATGGCGGCCCCGGCACGACGAACTTCGATGTCGACGGCGGTCCCGTAAAGTCCATGACGCACCTTGGCGACTCGTTCGAATTCCATCGGGTGGTGACGGACGCGACGCCGGCGACGGCGTCGGGAGCATGGGCGGTGGTGATGAACACCAGCGGTGGCGTCGTTCCGCTGGTGTTCAGGGTGTTCAGCTCGAAAATGGTTGGTCTCGTCTACTCCTTCGTCGACGAGCTCTTTACGGCGCCGGCCGGCGTTTGGCTCTACGGGATCCACACGGCCAGGCCGGAGGGAGCAACCGTGCAGGCCTGCCTTGGAGTCTGCAATGTCGGGGCACCCGGTACGACCTCGCCGGTGTATGTGTTCATCCTCACCGGGCGTGACGGCAGCGTGAGATCTCCGCGGTATCCCTTGACGCCAGGGAGCTGACGATGGCGAAGGCTCATCGCGTCAACGAAAAACACGTCGCCTTTCATTGCCCCGGTTGCAAGTCCGCCCACATGGTTCGCATTTCGATGTTCGATCGGCCTGAAGCAAAAACCGAGGATCTCGCAGGGTGGTATTTCAACGGTAACTTTAATGTACCGGAGTTCTCTCCATCCGTTCTCGTGACAGGAACCGAGATGATCACCGACGAAGAGCGTGACATCGTGATGTCCGGCGGAACAATCACGCCGCGCCCGCTTCGTTGCCATTCATTCGTCACCAATGGTCGCATCCAGTTCCTCGGTGACTGCACTCATGCGCTCGCGGGGCAGACCGTTGATCTGCCGGACTGGCAGGTAGCCGATGTTTGCTAACCATCCCTATCTGCTCGCTTTCTGCGTGCTCGCGATGGCGTTGATCGTCATCCTCGTCTGTTGGCGATCGCCGCCGGACTCCCGCGACATCTGACGCCCAAACCCTCGTCTAACCCTCCGCTCGGCGTTCTGCCGTGCGAGATCAAAACCATTTCAGAAAGGTGGAAACACATCATGGCGAATGCCCCCTCGAAATCCCCATCCAAGCCGTCCATTCTCCCGAAATCCGTTGGTCCGAAGACCGTCAACACCGGCCTCGCTGCTCTCTCGCTTCTGCCCGACATCATCAACCTTGTGAACCTGTTCGGCCACGGTGCGACCAGCAGCCAGAAACAGGCCGCCGCGATGACCTTGGTGCAGCACGTCGGTGGCGTCGCCGTCGCCGCGGTCGCGGCCAACAATCCGGCGCTCGCGCCGGCGCTCGGCAGCGTCGTCGACGGGATCGTTGCGACGAAGAACGCGGACGGCACGATGCCGGATCCGGCGATCACCCCGACGCCGTAACTACCAACACCCCTTTCAAGCAAACCTTCAACCCCTTCCTCGTCCAAGAAAAGGAGCAACTCAAATGTCCAATGTCATGGACCTCATCAGGTCAAAACCGTCGATCATCTCCGACGCCATCACCGGCGCCAACAACGTCCTCGGCGCCACTGGCAGCGGGGAAGACAAGGCGGATGTCGCCGCCGCGGCCGTCATCAGCATCGCCGGCGCGGTCTACCCCGCGGCCGAGCCCTTCGAAGGCCTGGCTCTGGCGGCCGTGAAGGGCATCATCAAGATCGTGTTCGACGCAATGCAGAAGCATGGGCTCCTGCAGCCAACGCCTTCTGTCGTGACGGCGCCTGTCGTCGTCGACGCGCCGGCGACGTAACGCCGAGTCCAACTGTTCACCGTGGCGGCGGTTCGCCTCCGATGCGAACCGCCGCTTTTTCTTTTGGGGGCAGCATGATTGCAATCGCATGTTTCTTTGTCGGCCTGTTGCTTGCCGGATGGGCCGCCCTCGTCATTCAGTCCCTGGTCAGCGGGGGCACCAAGTCGACATACCTCGCCTCCGAGCTCCGGATGCACTTCCCTCCCGAGGACGATAACCTCATCATCCTCGACGACGACTTCACCTTTGTCGATTCGACGGGCCAGCGGTGGACCGCCCCGAAGGGCCTCGAGTCTGACGGCGCGAGCGTCGGTGGTCTGCTCGGCCTTCCGTTCATCGGGTGGCTCGTAGAGCGTGTCATCGAAGGTTCTCCGCTCACAGGCCCGCTTCGTGTTGGAGCCATCCCTCACGACGCGATCTATGCCGGTGCGACTGAATCCTCAATCTGGCGCGCTCTCATCGCTCCAGCTCGAGCTGAAGCCGATCGCGTCATCTTCGAAGCGGCCCGCTGTAAGGTCTACAACCTGCCTGAAGGCTCACGCGAACGCCATCGTCCCCTTCCGACATGGAAGGCATTCATCGTCATGGCGCTGCTGAGGCTCGCCGGCTGTGTCGCATGGATGGACGACTGCTCGAAGGCTCAGAAGTCCCTTGAAAGGCTGGCGAAAGCATGAGCGACAAAGAGCCTCTCACTTGGTGGCGAGCGCGCGAAGCGCGAGAGATCGCTGAAGGCCTGATCTCGGAGTTTCATGAGCACCTTCAGGAAGCACTGATCAGGTACGTCTTCCGTTCCAAGCACACTGAGGCGAAGGGCCGCATCCGGCTCGCGAGCGTTCGTCTCGTCGGAGGGCTCAACGCATACCTTGCGCAAGCGGACAGCCTCGAATCGATCGCGGGAGAACGTCCGCCGGCGCCGGAAGCCCCGTCGTTCTACTTGATGGAGATCGCGCATGACACGTGGATGAAGCTCACTGGCTCGCAACGGATTGCCCTCGTCGATCACGAACTCTCGCACATTAGCCCGGCCGGCCTCGTCGGCCACGACGTAGAGGAATTCTCTGCCGTCATCCAGCGGCATGGAGCGTGGAAACCTGACCTGACCGCGTTCCTCGAGGCGAGCAAACAGCAGCCTCTGTTTGAGTCATCTTCCGATGGCCGGAAGTGGAGTCTCACGCTTCATCCGCCGACCAACTGACCGGTTGCCTCTCACCCACGATCTACCCCCGATTTTTCTGCAAACCACTGACCTGTATCACGCGCCGTACGGACTGAAAATCCTCGTGTCGGCGGTTCAATTCCGTCCCTGGGCACCACTTCTAACTCATTCTCTCGCTGGCAGTTACCGACTCGGCTACCGTCGCTTGGGTGAGATTTGAGTTTTCCGACTTACCTAATCCACAGCCCTGCCCTTGCGAGATTCTGCCGGTGTGCTTTGCTGAAGGCATGATCACGGATGCACGATGGAAGAACTGGGAAACAGTAGTCGGGCCGCTTCCGGTGCCGCACTGCGTATCGAGTCAAGTGATGGTTCATCGGATCGCTGGTGCGTATGCCGAGATCCTGGCAAACGCACGGGCATGGGAAAACTACAAGCGTGATTGCTGCTACGAAGTGATACGACGCTGCTACCACGCCATCGGTTGTTCAGACTTCCTCAAGCGGCATCAGAAGTATCTCGACTATTGCGACTGCGGGGGTTGTCCAAGACCGTGAGCGCGGCGCATACTTCCATCGTGCAACCAGAAGCATCGCGGGTTTGGCTGAAGCTCACAGAAGTAACGGCGAGTAACACGAGTGCGCGCGCAGATGTCCGCAACTGTGAAGTTGTGGTCGGCGACTTTTCAGCTCGAATCAAGGATGCGGAGACGAAGCCCGAGCGGCTTTCGGCGTACGTCGGCTGGCGCATTTCCGTGCCCATTCCCGAAGGCAAGAAGGGTTACGTCGGGTATCACTTCGTCAGCTCGAACGGCGGCTGGGTTGAGATCGAGTCCGATCAGATCTGGTCGGATGACGACATCGTGCGGTGGCTAACAGGCAATCTTGATGATTGGGTTCGCTCGAATGGTTCGGTCGCACCCACCGATCCGGACTTCGAGTATCCGTAGCCATGAGTACCGTTGCGATAGAGCAAGCGAAGCAGACACTCCAGCACGCGATGGAGGACGCAGCGGAGATAATCACGCAATTGGGCGGTACGCCACCGCCGTCACCACACGACGGAGATTCTGAAGTCATGCTCACCGCTGCGAACAAAGCCGACTCCATTCTCTGCGAGTCTCGAAGTGAAGGCGGAGATGAGCGCCAAAAAGCATGGGAAGACTCTCGCACAACCGGAGGGAAGCAAGCTGAGGATGTTCTCAACGACCTTCAAGCCTCAAGAGATAGGTTCAAAGCGCTTGTCGACGAAACGTGATGCTTGGCAAAATTTGGGTGGGATTTGGGTGGCCGAACCGGCTTTCTGGAGGTTCCCCGGTTTCTGCGGTATCGTGTTTTCAGTAACTTACTGATTCTGCGAGCCACGTTCGTATCCAATTCCGTCCCTGGGCACCATCCTAAGCGCTTTGAAGTGAGTGCTTTAGCTTCTAGAGGAACGGGGCTGTGTTCAATACGCGTGGTTCGCCCGACAATCCCGGAGAGCGACCATGCTTACCCTGTTTCGGCGTCATCTGAAGTCTTGCCCCCAAAAGTCACGGCGGTATCGGCGGTGCGCCTGCCCCATCCAGGTTGAAGGTTCGCTTGGCGGTGAGACGGCCCGCCGGGCGATGGATCAAACCTCGCCGCCAATCTTCGCGGCCTTGATCCACTCGCGGATTTCGTTCTCTGCGACCGCTCGGGATGGAACCCCGGTAGCGGAAGACCTGCTCGCGAAGCAGCAACTCGGAGCTTCGAAGGGTCAAAGGCAGATGCACAAAGCGCTGTGCTCTGAGGTTCAGACTCTCATCCGTCCCTTTCCGAGCGGTAGAAACGGGAGTGTGAATTCCGCTCCCGTCCGCGCAAGCCCTCATCTTCTTTCCCGAAGACTTGAAGAAATCCAATTTCTCGACAGGAGAAGTTGGCCGAACTCGCGGACATCCATGAGAATCTCGTCCGGCGAATCGAGGGCGGTACGGCGAACCCGATCTATCTGGTTGTGTTCCGGCTCGCTCGCGCTCCCAGCGTTAGGCCCGAGAGTTGTTCCGGTGAGTTTCCATGCCTGGTGGGTTCGAGCTTGACAGTCTCAGCCGTAACAAAACTCTCAGCGTGACGTATACTCTACGTACGGTAGATGCCGGTGAGTGCTACTTAGGGGGCGGGTGACCGTTTTGCATCATCCTCCGTCGAATGTGATGAAGTCGGCTGCGCGGGCCATCCGTGAGGGCGAACGTGTCTGAAGAGACGATTGCGGTTTCTGATTCGCTATCGACCGATAGCGCTGCGGGCGCCTTTGAGGAGATGTTCTACTGGATTACCGTCGCACGCGACAAGTTCGACATGCCTAAATTTCGTGACGGTCTCCCGGCCTCGTTGCGAGACCGCGACACTTCCGAAGTTCTGGCATCACCCAAAGATGAACTCAGAGGCAAATACCATGCGTTTTTTGCGTGGAATGTGCAGGCGAGCCTAGTTCAATTTCAACTCACATACCGTAACGGCGCCATGCAACATATAGCAGGCGAGACCGAACCTTATGCTGAGGAGTTGATGAAGTGGCTGGGAGGATTTTTCGAGAGCGCCACTGTGGCCTGCCACATTCACGCGCAATTCGAATACCCGCTAGCGTCACGCCACAGCGCAGTACCGATATCTGTGCCTAGCGACCTTCCGTGCGGGGCCGTTTTTTCTGGGTTAGCTCTTAGGGTTCCCACTTCCCCCAACGGCGTGTCATCCATAAAATGGACGCAGGGCGAATCACACTGGTATGCCGAGGTAGTAGCAACACGGACGATTAATTTCGAGGCGTTTACTCCCTACGAGGACGCGTCAGCGTTAAGTGCCGTACTGGACATGTTCTTAGCAAGGGGCACGTGATGAATCCTACTCCTTCTACATTCCGAAATGACAGATCACGACCGCCGCTCCGTGAGCATGGCTTTGCTTTGCGACCCAATGACTGGCCACTTGATCGCGTCGCTCACGAACGCTATGTTAAGCTGATCATCGATCAGCTTGTCGTTCGCCCCGCACCTGTAAGCGCGAGCGCGTTGCGGTGGATTGACTATATTCGATCGTTGTCGAAAGGCAACTTGGTAGCCACGACAGTCGAGCACGCGACGGATTTACTATGGAGACAGCTATGCCAGTCACTGCCTTCTATTTACCCGCCCGATGCGAGCCCGACCGAGGATGGTACGTTGCTTATGTCGTGGCTTCGCGACGAGCATCACTTTGAAATTGAAGTGATGCCGTCTGAGCGGTACGTATGGTTCTACAGGAACCACGAATTGAATCGAGACTACATCGGGGAGGGCTCGCCAAGCGAGGCGCTGACCCCTGAGTTTATGGAGCGTGCGCGAGCAGTGTTCGTGTAGCTTCTAATGTGCCAAGATCGCCCGAATGTTGACGACGGCGTTGTGTTTCGGCTTTGTACACAGCAAAAGCCGGATAGTCTTTATTTCTACAAAGAACCAAAGCCGCTGCCTGCAGATTTTCGACTGACCGATCTCGAATGCGAGGAGGCCGAAAAGAACGATGGCATAGGTGGGCTTTCGGTGTGGGACGTTAGTCGAACCGAGCCCGATCAAGCGCGCGCATTCTTGAGCACGCCTCGGCCAACTGTCTACCACCTGCGTGTCGCGGCGATTCGAAGCATCACCGACCTTAAACTGCACGTGTGCCGCGACCCGCTAGCGGATGCTCGAAAGGGGGCGGATGGACATTGTCTGATAGCGAACGTGTACTCCAAAGATGAGAAGACACGGCGGTCCATTCGCGCGAGCGTTATGCGCGAAGCCAAGTACGTCAACGATCTGAAGCCGCAGAGAGCATGAGTCATAGCCGACCGGGAAGACCAGGAGTGACGTGATCAAGGAGCTGCCCGTGGGGCCAGACCTTCGTTTCGTCGAGTGTCGTGAATGCTAATAACCCAAGATTCTCAAGTGAACGGACTGCTCGCGGAGCTAGGCGAGTTCCGCGTGCGCCAGTTGGACGCGGCGGCGTCGGAATGGCTTCGCATACATTCGCGCCGCCCTGGTCCGAGTGTGTGATACGGGCTCGGGGCGACGTTAGTTGGGGGGGCGGAGCTGTTTCCGCAGCTAGCCCATCTTTCGTAACGCGATTCCGGTCAGAGACACACACAGCAGGATCAGCGCCCACTGGGAGAGCGTCGGGGTTGGCAAAGCGGCGACGTCAGGTTTCGGATGGGCCGACGGAACGCCCGCGATCGTCGTCACCAGCATCGGTTTGGGAGCGGAATTGTCGTTAGGAGCAACGGTGGCTTGCTGAAGGTTCGACGCTTTTGGGTGCTGCGCTATGGTGGGCGCTGCGCCGGCTACCGAGCAAACGATGATCAAAATAACACCCACGAGAATAGAAGTTCTCATCTCTCAGACTCCTCTTGCCAAGGCTGGACGGATATTTTGGACGGCGCATGATACCACGGTGGCTCCTCTAATCGTGATCGGCCTCCTGCGTTAGTTTCAAGCGAAAGAGTAACCGCAGTTACGTTTTCCAGCGACTCGCGGCAGCCTTCGCTGGGTGTTGCGCGTGTGGCTCGACCTTCGTATCGTCGAGTGTCGTGAATGCTAATAACGCAGCGATCGTTGTGAGTCCTCAAGGTTATTAGTTGCCGAAAAACGAAGGCCTGAATGAGTCTCGCGCTAGCCTTAGTACAGCGCCGCGGAAGAGAGTGTCCAGTCGGAAGCTGACCGATCTGAGCCGGCGAAGCTGGCTTAAGGTCCGTAGCCCCCGGCTTCAGTCGGGGGCAAACGCGGGCATCAATTGTTCCAAGCCCGCTTCAGCGGGCGACAGATATGTGTCGATCATCGCTCTTCTGTCGCCCGCTCAAGCGGGCTGCCAATTTGGGGACGCTCGTTTTCCCCCGGCTCAAAGCCGGGGGCTACGGTCCTTAAGCCAGCTTCGCTGGCGGCAGACGGTAGCCCGCGGACTGGACACTCATTTCCAGGAACCTGTACATGACCACCGAGGACTTGCTGACCAGTCACGTTTTGACTGGTGGTACCGCAGATGATCCCGCTTACAAAATGAGCGAAGTCGCCTGTTCGCGCTATGCGCGAAGTGAGTCTGGCTGATAACTTTCAAGTTGGAACATGGGAGGAGGTTTGCGGCATGGCAAAACTTGTCTATGGATTGAACCAGTCCCTCGATGGCTACGTCGACCACACGAAGCTTGGGCCGCCTGTACCCGCGGCCTTCCGTCACTTCATCGAGCAAGTGCGTGGCATGACAGGCGTCATCTACGGTCGCCGCATGTACGAGGTCATGCGTTATTGGGACGAAGATCTTCCTGATTGGGACGCGGGGACCGCGAATTCGCGGTGGCGTGGCGGAGCCGGCCGAAGTGGGTCGTGTCGCGTTCCCTCGAGTCCGCTGGCCCCAACGCCACGCTTGTCGCGGATGACTTCGAGACGGTGATACGCGGGCTGAAGGCTGAGCTGGCTGGCGAGATTCACGTTGGCGGACCAGTCCTGGCGCAAAGCCTGACCGAGGCCGGTCTCATCGATGAGTATCGACTCTACCTCCGCCCGGTGGTGCTTGGTGGTGGCCAGCCATTCTTCGCCGGCCCCCGGCCGCCGCTCCACCTGGTGGCCAGCGATTTCATCGCCGATGACTTGATTCGGTTGACGTACGTTCCTGCCTGATCGCGCGACGCGCCCGACGGACTGCGCGCAGAAATTCAAACTGAGACACGACCCTATCCCGCGTCTGCTGGACTCCCGCCGGCCGGGTCAGATATGCTGGCATACCGTGAAACGCACCACAGTGAAACTCCCGGATGACCTTGACATGAGATTGCGCCACGAGGCAACTCGACGCGAGAGCACGGTCTCCGAGGTCACAAGGGAAGCGATCGAGAGTCACCTCGGGGGCGCCCGGCGACGGCACCTGCTCGCTGCCAAAGCAGGACGCAGTGGCCGGCATGACACAGCGCGCCGCATCGAGGAGATCATTCGCCGGGAGGCCCGCCGATCGCGTTGATCGTTGATTCCGGACCGCTGTACGCGTACGTCGACGAGGATGACAACGATCACGAAGCGTGTCTGCGGCTTCTGGAGTCTCATCCGGGTCCGCTGATCGTCCCGCAACTCGTGATTGCCGAAGTCGTCTATCTCATCGAGACGCGCCTGGGCTGGAAATCTGAGGCTCGATTCCTCGGAGACTTGTCCTCTGGAAACTTCCTTACCGAACCAGTGCTCGCGGGCGATTGGATCCGGATAGCGGAACTCGTAGCCCGGTATCACGACCTTCCTCTCGGGACCGTCGACGCGTCCGTAGTTACCCTTGCTGAGAGGCTTGGTGTCGGTACGGTCGCCACGCTCGATCGGCGACACTTCACCGTCGTCCGTCCAGGACACGTGCAACTGTTCGAGCTTCTTCCTTGATCTCCGTCATCGGTCCGGCGACGACCCTACCCGTTCCACGATTGACATCCTGGCCCGAACACGTCTACTCTTGTGCGCCGCCTACGCGTGGCGGCTTGCCGGCCTAATCCTCGGCGCCGAGGAACGGGGGAACCAATTGAGCGACGGCTTGCCACCGTCCGGGGTGAATCCAGCCAGAAGCTGGTAGGGCTTCCAGTCCGAATCCGACAGCTAACCTCGTAGGCAGCCGGAAGGCAGGCCTCAAACGCCGCGAAGAGATTCGCGGCGTTTGTCATTTCCGGCGGCAGGGGAGTGTCTCCTCGGGAGATCCTCTCCGACGCCCGATGCCCGACGCCCATCCCCGACCCATACGCGCTAACTTACGCTGGCGTTCTCCAGGGAGTCCCTACTGTGTATGCCGCGTTAGCGGCCAAGATGACGGTAGACAGAATGGAGTGCGAGCGCTTTTTGCGAGCACCCTGGTCATCGATGTCAATGCATGTCGTGCCGCGTCAGCGGCACTCGACGTCATCGGACGAATGTGACTCCACTCCACTCCAGTGCCGCTGGCGCGGCACAGAACCATGGCGCCTCGTTACCAGGGGTGCTCGCAAGAAGCGCTCGCACCCCTGGCTACCTTCCGCTGCCGCTATCGCGGCGTTTGACCTTAGGCGTTGCGTTTAAGTTAGCGC
>DATHRD010000056.1:0-59031 GCA_035482045.1 Thermoanaerobaculia bacterium | reverse complement strand
CCGGTTCCGACGACGACGGCGGGGTGCACATCAACTCGGGGATCCTGAACCGGGCCTTCTGTCTGGCGGCCACGGCCCTGGGCGGCTTCACCTGGGTGGTGGTGGGACGCATCTGGTACCTGGTGCTGACGGAGAAGCTGTTCCCGACGGCCGGGTTCCAGGACTTCGCCGTGGCCACGGTGGTCATGGCCGGCCAGCTCTACGGCATCGGCGGGCAGGTGCAGACGACGATCGCGGAAGCGTGGTCGGCCGTCGGCCTGCCCGTTCCCCCGAGCCTGATGAAGCGTGCCGAGGCCGGCGTGGTGCGGCCCTTCGGCCGCCCCCGTCTGCGCGGCGAGCTGCCGGAGAGAAAGGCGGCGTAACCGAGTAGTCGACCTGTCAACCGACGCGCGGGGCGTTCCGATCACGCCCCGCGCATGTGGCACAGACACTCTTGTCTGTGCTCCGAAAGGAAAGGAAAGGGCCGACGCTCTACACGTCGGAGACCGTGGCACCGCAAACGGCGGCCGACCGCGCCACGAGCATGGTCGCGTCATACGCGGTGGTACGCCCGATCCTGGCGGCGCTGACCGTCATCCCCCTGATCCCCGCCACCTGGCGGGCCGCCCTGAGCATCTTCATCACCACGCTCGACGGTGTGTCCGACAGCTTCAAGGCCGGGAAGGACCTCGCCGTCGGAGACGGCGGATCGACGTTAATTTTTCGCAGCCCGCCTTCCCGAGTGGATCAGAGTGAGCTAGTTATACCTATCGAATATCCCAAGAACCCAGACTCTCTTGCCCCGACACGCAGGAAGCGCCGTGAGTTGCTACGTGCCGCGCGGCGCACGGGAAGTTTCGCGCCGGAGCAGGTCCCCGATCGTCATCATCAGAGATGGACCGCGAGTAAAGGAGTCACTGACGATCCAGGCGGTGTCGGAGCTAACCTTCTGAACAGTGAGAGCTCGCGAGTGGCGGTATATCACGCATTCGCAGTAACTTACGCCAGTCTTGGCGTTCGGTCTCCCGCCTGCAAGCCGACCTCCTACCTGTCCTTCCGACCGAAAAACGTCGAGGTTTTTCAGACGGAGGGTAGGATAACTTACCGCTGTGTCACTCCTATAGATGAGGTAGGCGTGTGCCCCAGGTACGGAAGCACTGTGCTAATCGGGAGGGAATCTCACGGTCGGGGGCCTTCTATCTGTGAACCGCGTGTGAGCGTCAGTACGAATGAGAGAATTTCCTGACAGTCTTGTTGGCGCACGTTTCGAAAACTGGCTCCTCGAGCGGAAGCTTGGCGAAGGAGCGTCTGCGGCTGTTTTCTTCGCGACGAGAGGCAAAACGCATGCAGCTGTGAAGATTTACCGACCGGAACTCATTCGTCGCGCGGGAGAAGCCGAGCAACTGGCGCGTATCAGCCGCCAAAAGCAGAACATTCCCGAGCATCCATCTCTCGTACCCATCCTTGACGGTGGGCGCGCGCGGAACGGTTTGCTGTATCTCGTTATGGAGTTCGTTGAGGGGAACTCGCTCGACCAAGTGGCCAGCAGCGTTCCGGTCGAGCGAATCGCGCCCTTGCTCTCCCAGATCGCCGACGCCGCGCATGCGTTGGAAGCGCATGGCATCGTTCACCGCGACATAAAGCCAGCGAACATCATTGTCGGGAACGATTTCCGCAACGCAAGACTCCTCGACTTCGGCGTCATCAAACGGATTGCCGACCCGCAAGGCGGTCTCACGGATGCCTCGTCACATGCCGGCGCGTTCCTGGGAACGTGGCAGTACAGTCCGCCCGAATTTCTCCGTCGGGAGGAACATGATGATATTGACGGTTGGCGTGCCGTGACGTTTTATCAGCTCGGCGCAGTTGCGTTCGACATGCTCACCAGAAAGCCACTTTTCGCCGAGCATGCTAACGCCGCATGGCCCACATTCGGCGATGTCGTGGCAACCGCCGAGCCGGACCTCGCTCCCGCCAACCTGCGCGCTGGCGTGCCGGAGTACCTGGTGGAACTCGCACGAACGTGCCTCGCAAAGAAACCCGAGGACCGGCGCGTCAAATGGGGCGAATTCGAATGCAAACGCTTTGTGCGGCGGCCGGTTGTCGTGCTCGTCTACACTGGCGGTACGATCGGCGCAACCGTTGAAGGTGACAACGACAAGGTGCGCGTGCTGCGCCCTGTGGACAGTACGGACTCCCCTCTCCTCAAAGCGTTCGAGGAGCGTCTGATTCGCGATTACGGACAACTTGCCGGACCGGGATCGCCGCTTGCGGTCGATCTCGTGTGGGAGTTCTTGCCGCACGACCAGCAGATCCTTAGCGAGAACGCCCATTACAAGACGTGGATCGCCCTTAGCGAGGCCGTGAAGCGAATCTGCGACCACTACGCGCGGGGCGGAGTGTCACCTGATACGGCGAGTGACTACCTCGCGGGAATCATTCTCCTCCACGGCACGGACACACTTTCCTATTCGGCAGCAGCGTTGGCGCTATCACTGCGAAACTTGCCGTGCCCCGTCGTGCTGACGGGATCAAACCAGCCGCCGAATGAAAACAACATCACCGAACGCGACCTAATCGAGAGCGAGTCCGACGCGTGGAAGAACGTCCTTCTGAGCCTTCAGTTCATTCAGGCTTTTGGTCACCGCTTCACTGAGGTGTTTGTGTGCTTCGGCGACACTGTCCACGTTGCAGTCAACCTGCGCAAGGATCCCATCGATCGATCGCCGCAACCGTTTCCGCGACGCCAGAAAGCAATTCAGGAGCCGTACTTCTACCGCAATCGTGGGCCGATGCGGCAGTACGCGTACCGGGTGATCGACGGTCTGTATTGCAACAATCTCTACCCCATGGGGCCGGACCTTAGTTATGACGTCTTGCTCGGCGACTCGACGAATGAACATCGCCACATTCGGAGGACGCCATGGGCGCCATCACAACCGCTCGCGTGTGCCGCGTTCGGCCCAGGCGTGGGTTTGCTGCCGGCTTCGCCCGCGCCTGTCTTGCCGACCGACCTGCGAGTTATTTACGACGGCGAGCCGACGGACTGCAGGGTTATCCTCATCGAAGGCTATAACTCTGGCACGATACCGACAGCAGAAGGACATCCATACCGCGACTTTCTGACCGACTTACTCCGCAAATCGATTCCGGTCGTTCTTGTGACGCGCAATGGGCTCGTGCCGTCATCGCAGCCGTACGAGATGTCCCGTATTGACGACGTCGCGTTGCCGATCGTACGGATGTTCGGGGTTGTCGCCGAAACAGCGGTGCCACTCCTGTCCTTGGCTTTGGCGCGAATCACACCCGACGACTGGGACGCGCGATCTCATGTCCCAGCGCTGAACAACGTCGCTCTGCTGGACCACCGCATCGCGAAGCTCGGCGACGCAATCCGGAAAACCCAAAGCGAGACCGGCATTCTCAAAGCCCTCTTGGGTGATGTGCTGGACCAGGAAAAACAACGCGAGAAAATCACAGAGGAAATCTCGAGGCGTGAGAACGACCACCTGCGCCGCGCAACTGAGTTGTTCTCGCAAACCGAGGACGCCAAAGTGAGACCTGGTCGAAAGCCATTCTACGCTGGCAGAACAATCCTGCAGCGACAGCATTTTCTCTGGCTACTTGGCGAACTTGTCTACATGTTCGAAGCGTCCAACTCAGGGCCAGATGGCCTCACGTTTTGGAACGAACTCGGATTCAACTGGGGCGAGCAGGTACGCGATACGGTGTGGCGCAACGCCCGCGAGTTGGACCTCTCGCCGAAGCGCGCCAAAGCACAGACGGAACTCATCACCCAATTTCTCAAAGAACACGGTGTTGCCGACGTTCGAGCGCGCCTTGAACTGAAGTTTGCGAGCGAGCACGAGACGTATCGCGATGGGCATATCACAGTGACGGTCAATGCGCGAAAATACGGTGGCGGCGCTCGCCAAGATGACCTGCTGACCGCAGTTGGCTACCGCGATGACGAAGCGGCGTTTCTGAAACGACTGCGCGAAGGCGCGCCACTGACCCAATTCACGGCCGAGGCTAAACAGCAGATCGAACGCGAGTACCGTGCCCTATTCGACCACACACTGCGGTATCGCGTCTCACCGCTCGACTGGTTTCTCGTTGGCACGTACAAGGCACTTGTCTCTGGTCTGCTACGCGACTTCCGATTCGACCCGTGGGTCGTCCGTTGCAGCCGCGACGATCCGCGACATCGCGAGATCCTGCGGCGATCGATCAGTATCGACCTGTCGCGCGCCGATCGAGAAACTTTTGACTTTCGACTCCAGTACGTCGGCAGGATCGACGCCACGCGCGACTGGAACGAGCCCTCCACGGCAATGGGGGAGGTCGGCACCGAAACGGACTGATGCTGTCGGCACGTCGCGCCTCGGCTGTTTCTTTACGCTCGCAAGACTGGCGGCGGGTTCGCAGGGCGGCCAGATGTGAACCGTTGATCCGCGTTGGACGCGAACGAGACGTGACAGGGGTGTCCGCTTAGAGCACATCATCGCGCAGGATCGGGAAATCCGGTGGCTTGCCGCGTTATGTTCCAGGGCTAGGATCTCGAGGCGGAGAATGCTCACCTCCACGTCGGCGGAGGAGCTCTTGGATGGTGTCGGCGAGGTCAGCGCCGAGGGCGGATTCGATCGCTTCCTGGGGCCAGAAGTCCGTGCCGAAGGAGGCCAGCTCTCCCCAGAAAAACAAAACCAGAAACCAGAAACGGCGGCTTCTGCCTTGCGCTGAGTGAGCTGCTCTCCAATCACAGCAGCGTCGATGGAGAGGCTGCGCTTCGACTGAGAGACGCGCGAGAACGGCTCCGGCACCACTGCCGTGGTGCCTGTCCTTTGTTGATCGTCAACCGGTGGTATCGCGCTTCGCGCTCAACCACCGGCTACCGTCCGTCACGCCTCCGGCGTGAGACGAAAAACAAAGCGTAGCTGAAGTGGCAGTTGATGTACGACGACGCCAGCCACGGCACCCAAGCGGCAGTAGTCGTGCGCGCCCGGTCTTTTGCGATGCGGTCAAAGCGTTTGCTCCGTCCAGATGTCACGATATACAGTATTCACGGGCGGAGGACGCCTGCGCACGCATGGAATCGCAACTCGTCTTCAGCCGGTTACCATATGAAGCAGCGACCGACGAATACGGACCGTTTCATCGTCTCCAGTGTGCTCACGTTAACGACAAGATGTGCGCTAGCGGGCGCATCGGAGGCGATCACAGCTACGGCGTCGGCTTTAGGCGAGTTCACGCGTACGCGGGGCCGCTTCCTGAGGGGGAGGACGGTATCGAGTTCTGGACCAGTGTGCCGCCGGATCGTGGCACACCGCCACAGTTTGCGTATTGGAGCGATGGTTCCGAGGGTGTCGACCCTTTGGACCTCGAGGATCGGGAGATCGTCGCCATCGTGGCGACAATCGTGAAACGGGTGGATAGTTATGCCTATTGCCGCTGCAAAACCTGAAACCATTCCTCGCATCGAGACGGTTCTAACTCTTCGCGCCTCGCGCGATGACATTCGCGAGCTGTGGCCCAGAATGGAGCCGGTTGACGACCTCGCGTCGCCAGGTCCTGCCAGGTTGGTCAACGTTGAGTTATCAAACGGACACAAAGCGTCGGTTGTGTTCCATGAACGCAAGCAACTTGTGGAGATACTGGCTCCCCTGGAAGTGGGAATCGAGGCCGGACTTGCCCGCTTACTCATTGAACTGAGCATCGCGCCCGACGCCATTACGTGGGCGCATGGCCGCATCAATCGGCAAGCACTATTGGAGTCAAAGGTCAGATACCTGAAGGAGCGTGAGCAGGATTATCCCGAACGCCTTGCCTCCCTCTCCCCGCGTCGTCCGGTAACTGAAGCGACCGCACGAGAGAGGAAATCGGCTACCGAAGTCGAGGCGGTCCAGTCCTTTCAAGGAAGCAGGAGTGACGGTATGCAACGTAAGATTCGAAGTGATATCAAGGTCGGTACTTTGGAGAAGAAGCTGGGATTAAAGTCCGGCGCAATCCGGAACCCCGATGGAAGTGACGCACGATCCGACAAGCGACTAGGCACACTGCGCAAAGAGCAACGGAAGAAAAAATAGCTTCTACGTTTCACGAGCAAACCGTTTCCGAAGTTCTGCCTTCGCTTCGCGGTTAGAAAGGCCCTCTCCGGCCGCAATCTGCTTTTCAGCAGTGGACACATCGCTCAGAAGCGCGATCTCTTCCGGTAGAGCGTCCGCGCGCGCAAGGTAACGTCCCGTAATACTCCGCTCGTTCATCGCGATCTCCTCCGGCGTCCCTACTCCGATCAACTCTCCCCCACCATCCCCACCCTCGGGGCCGAGGTCGATCACGTGGTCGGCGGCTTCGATGAGCTGGATGTTGTGCTCGATGACCAGCACGGAGTTGCCGCGGTCGATGAGGTTGCGGAAGGTCTTGATGAGTTGGGCGACGTCGGTGTAGTGCAGGCCGGTGGTCGGCTCGTCGAAGAGGAAGAGGCGGCCGCTGTCGGTCTTCGTCGACTCGGAGAGGAACGAGGCCAGCTTGAGGCGCTGCGCTTCACCGCCGGAGAGCGAAGCGGTCGACTGGCCGAGCCGGAGGTAGCCGAGGCCCACCGAGCGGAGAGAGGCGAGCTTCTTCAGGAGAGCGCGCTTGTCGACGAAGAACTTCATCGCTTCGTCGACGGTCATCTTCAGGATGTCGTTCACATTCCTGCTCTTGTAGGTGACCTTCATGACCTGTTCGTTGAAGCGCTTGCCGCCGCATTTGTCGCAGATGACTTCGACGTCGGCCAGGAACTGCATGTCGATCGTCACCGTGCCGGCCCCTTCACAGGCGTCGCAGCGGCCGCCGACGGTGTTGAACGAGAACATGCCGGCCGTGACGCCGTTCAACTTCGCGGCGGTCGTCTCGGAGAGGAGCTTGCGCACCTCGTCCCAGGCCTTGACGTACGTGGCCGGATTCGAGCGGCTCGAGCGGCCGATCGGCGACTGATCGATGAATTCCATGTCGTAGATCCTGTCGACGCCTTCCAGGGCGTCGACGCGGCCGACGTCGAGCCCTGTCGCTCCGCGGACGTCGCGCTGGTAGCGGTTGTAGAGGCAGTTGCGGATCAGCGTCGACTTGCCGGAGCCGGAAACGCCGGTCACGGCGACGAACTGCCCGAGGGGGATGGTGACGTCGATGTTCTTGAGGTTGTGCTCCCTGGCGCCGCGAATGACGATGGCCCCGAAACCGGCATCAACCGCTTTCTGTCGGTGGGTGGCTGCATCCTCGCCCGCTTCGCGGCTCGGAATGGCGGACCTGGGAGGGCCGGTGTAGAGGACCGACCCGCCGTACTCCCCCGCTCCCGGTCCGAGCTCGATGGTCTGATCGGCGCCGGCGATGATGGTCGGATCGTGCTCGACGACGATGACGGTGTTACCGGCGTTGCGCAGCCGCTTGAGCACGGCCAGGAGCCGCTCGCTGTCGCGCGCGTGCAGGCCGACCGTCGGCTCGTCGATGACGTACATCGTTTCGGTCAGCGAGCTGCCGAGGGCCGCGGCCAGATTGATCCGCTGCGACTCGCCGCCGGATAGGGTTCGCGTCTGGCGGTCTAGCGTCAGATACGACAGGCCCACCTCGTCCAGATACGTCAGCCGGTTGAGGATCTCGCGGCGGAGATGACCGGCCAGCGCCTCTTCCGACTTCGAGAACGGCAGAAACTCCCAGAAGCGTCGCGCGTCGCGCACGTTCATGGCGAAGAGGTCGCCGATGGTCAGCCCGCGAAAGGTCACGTACGAGGCGGAGGCCTTCAGCCGCGAGCCGTGGCAATCCGGGCATGATTCGTAGCTGCGATACCTGGCGAGCTTCACGCGGACGTGGATCTTGTACTTCTTCGTCTCCAGCCACTCGAAGAAGCCCTTGATGCCGTACCACTTGGCGCGGCCGTCGTGCAGCAGGGTCCACTCCTCTGCGGTGAGGTCTTTGACCGGGACGTCGAGCCGCAGCCGGTACTTTGCCGCGGCCTTCCGCAGGTCGTCGTAGCAGTCCTCGTAGCCGGGCGAGTTCCACGGCGCGATGGGCATCTCGTCGAGCCGCAGGGCGCGGTTGGGGATGACTTTCTCCATGTCGACGCCGATGATCCGGCCGTAGCCCTGGCAGGTCGTACAGGCGCCGAGCGGCGAGTTGAAGGAGAAGAGATGGGGCGTCGGCTCCAGGAATTCGTTGCCGCATTTGTTGCAGGCGAAGCGGGAGGTGAATCGGTGGGAGATCCAGCTCCCTTCACCCCCATCCTCCAGGATGTTCACATTCCCTTTCGATACTTCGAAGGCCTGCTCGATGGCCTCGGTGATCTGACCGCCGCGTTTCGCGTCGACGCGCAGCCGATTGATGACCAACTCCAGCGAGGCCGAGTCGCTCGTGTCCGCCTCGTTGAGATCGCGCACCTCACCGTCGATCCAGGCGCGGAAGTATCCAGCTTTCACGAGCTGCGTGAGCACTTCGCCGCGGTTCTCTTTCTCGAAAAAGATCGGGGCGAGGACGACAACCTTCTTCCCTTCGAGCGACGACGTGATGGCGCTGGTGATCGACTCCGGCGTTTCTTTCCGCACGGTAACCCTGCAGTCGGGACAGATCGTCTCCCCCATGTAGGTCATGAAGAGGCGGATGTGATCCGCCAGCTCGGTGGCGGTGGCCACGGTGGAGCGGGCGTTCTTGACCGAGTTCTTCTGCTCGATGGCGATGGCCGGCAGGATTCCGTCGATCTCGTCGACATCCGGCCGGTCGATGCGCTCCAGAAATTGCCGCACGTAGGTCGACATCGATTCGACGAACCGCCGCTGCCCCTCGGCGTAGAGTGTGTTGAACGCCAGCGACGATTTCCCCGATCCCGACGGTCCGGTGAGGACCGTGAGCTGGCGCTGGGGGATGTCAACCGAAACGTTCTTGAGGTTGTGGGTGCGTGCCCCACGGATGGAGATGGTGCGTGTGGGCATGTCGGAGTGAGAACGTGTGGGGGGTAGGTGGTGTTCCGGATAAGAGCAGCGTAGCGCGGCGCCGTAGCGCCGCCGGCTCGGCGGCTGGACCGCGAGCGGCTCGCTGGCGGTTTTCTCGCGGCCTTGCAAACCGCCGCCGGGCCGGCAGCGGTCCAGCCGTCGAGCCGATGGCGCTACGCTACGCCTCGAGCCGATGGCGCTACGCTTCGCCTCCTCAGATCCTGATGTTGTGCCGTTGGTAGAAGTTGTAGTCCCCCAACCGCGCGCGCAGCTTCTGTACGACATCCTCGGGCAACCAGGCGTCGCCGGCGGTCACATTGGTTTCGACCTGGTGGATGTTCTTGGCGCCGGGGATGGCGGTGGCGACGGCGTCGTTGGCGAGGACGAAGCGGATTGCGCCTTCGATGAGGGTGCGGGCGGTTCCGCCGATGATCGACCGCACGTCGTCGACGCGCTCGAGCGCTTCGTGAAGGCGGCGTGGCGTGAGGAAGTTTTGGCGGATGTCGTCGGCGGGGAAGGTGGTTTCGTTTCGAAACTTGCCGGTGAGCAGACCGGAGGCGAGCGGAACGCGGGCGATGATGCCGTATCCCTTCGCTTTCGCCGCGGGAAAAAGCTCCTGGG
Organism: Thermoanaerobaculia bacterium; assembly: GCA_035482045.1. Classification (GTDB taxonomy): domain Bacteria; phylum Acidobacteriota; class Thermoanaerobaculia; order Gp7-AA8; family Gp7-AA8; genus JADGNZ01. The sequence continues at coordinate 49,474 of DATHRD010000056.1, read as the reverse complement.
CCGGTGCCTGGTTCAGGATGTTGTAGAGCACCTGAAGGGCGTTGCCCCATCCGTGGCGGATGACTTCGAGCCCCTCCTCGGGATTGGAGACGGAGACGCCCCAGAATCGGATCTTGCCGGCGTCCTGAAGACGATCCATGGCGTCCTGGATCTCTTCGCGCCGCAGCTCGTCGATCGTGGGATTGTGTACCTGATAAAGGTCGATGTAGTCGGTGCGCAGGCGTTTGAGCGAACCGTCGGCGGCGACGAAGATGTGTTGTCTGGAAAAGTCTTTCTTCAGCGCACCGGTCGATCCGCGGACCACTCCGACCTTCGTGGCGATGACGACGTCCTCCCGCTTTCGAGAAAGGACGATGCCGAGGAGCGACTCGCTGCGGCCGAAACCGTAGCTGTCGGCGGTGTCGAAGAAGGTGACACCGAGGTCGCGGGCGCGGCGGATCGCAGCCAACGACTCTTCATCGGTCGTGCGACCCCATCCCAGCGGCGTCCCTGAGGCCTCAGACGGACCGCCGATGGCCCAGCCGCCGAAGCCGACGGCGCTGACCTTGATTCCCGTCCTGCCAAGCTCGCGGTACTGCATCGCGCTCGATTCTAAGTCACTGCTCCGGTTGGAGGGTGACGTTGATGTCGTCTTTCCTTTACAGGCGAACCTGTTTCACTTCATCAATGGCCTGGAAAAAGCGCAGTGCGTTCATCGTATCGGCGTCCAGCACTGAATCGATGGTAACAATCGCCAACGCTTTGCCGCCGCTGGTCTGGCGCGCCAGGTTGTACTCGGCGATGTTGATCTCGCGGTCACCCAGGATCGTGCCGACCTTGCCGACCACTCCGGGGACGTCCTTGTTGATGATGTAGAGCAGCGTCCCCTCCGGTTTGAACTCCACCCGGAAGTTGTTCACGGAGACGATGCGCTGGTTCTTTTCGCTGAACAGCGTTGCCGAGACGCAGGTCTCGTCGCTCGCGGACGACGCGCGGAACGTGACCAGGTTCGTGTAGTCGACCGGCATCGGATGCGTGGTGGCGGCGATGGCGATACCGCGTTGCTGGGCGACCTGTTCCGCGTTGACGAAGTTCACCGACTGCGCGAGGTGCGTCGTGAGCATTCCCTTCAGCGCGGCCACGGAAATGATTTTCGTCAGACGCTCGTCGATCCCCCACAGCTCAACCGCGGCTCTGGTAATCGGGCCGCTGATGATCTGCGAGGCGAAGAGGCCGAGCTTTTCGGCCATGCTGATGAGCGGCGCTGCGTCCGCGTCGTTGAGACCCTCGAACGGCAGGTTGACCGCGGAGACGAAAATCGAGCCGCGCAGCGCGTCGATGACCATCTCCGCCGTCTGCACGGCCACGCGGTCTTGCGCCTCGATCGTATTCGCGCCGATGTGCGGTGAGAGGATGATGTTCTTCGCGGAGAGAAGAGGATTGTCCGTTGGCGGCTCTTCCACATAGACGTCGACCGCGGCGCCGGCGATCCTGCCGCTGTTCAGGGCATCGGCGAGAGACTGTTCGTCGTAGATCCCGCCGCGGGCGATGTTGAGAACGACGACGTCATCGCGCATTTTGGCGATCTCGGCGGCGCCGATCATTCCTCGGGTTTCATCCGTCAGAGGCGTGTGGACGGTGATGACGCCGGCGCGCGCAAGAAGGTCGTCGAGCGAGACCCGTTCGGCTCCCACCTTCTCGAAAACGCTCGGCGCGATGTACGGGTCGTAGGCGATCACGCGCATGCCGAAGGCGCGGGCGCGGACGGTGATGCGCGAGCCGATGCGTCCCAGGCCGATGATGCCGAGCGTCTTGCCGTCGAGCTCCGTCCCCAGGAACTTCGAACGGTTCCACTCGCCTCGCTTCACGCTGGCGTGTGCCTCGGGGATGTTGCGGCAGAGGGCCAGCAGCATGGCCATCGTGTGTTCCGTGGCCGACATGATGTTGGCCGTCGGCGCGTTGATGACGAGAATGCCGCGCGCCGTGCAGGCGTCGACATCGACGTTGTCGAGCCCGACACCGGCGCGCCCGACGATGCGCAGTCTCGTACCGGCATTCACCAGCTCCTCGGTGACCGCCGTGCCGCTGCGTGTGATGAGCGCGTCCGATTCGGAGACGGCTTTCAGAAGGGCGGCGTCCTTGAGGCCGGGACGGTAGTCGACCTCCATGTCGGTCGCCGCGCGAAGGATGGCCAGTCCGGAGTCTGCGAGCGTGTCCGTTACGAGGATCTTCACGCGGCCGCAACCTGTTCCAGCACGTCGAGCATGGCGTTGAGATCGTCGAGCTGGATGTCCCCCATGTGACCGATGCGGAGGGTCGTCGCTTTCCACTTCCCGTAGCCGCCTCCCAGCGTGAAGCCGCGCTTCTTCATCTCCGTACGCAGCTCGTCGGGCGGACGGTCGGGGACGAGCGCTGAAACCGTGGCGGAGGCGTGCTCGATATCGGCGGCAGCGAGCTCGGCGTAGGCGGCCGTGCGGCGAATGGTGGTCTCCCGCATGGCCGCGTGGCGCCGGTAACGACCGTGGAGAGTCTCGACCTTGATGATGTCGTCGAGCTGTCTGGCAAGAGCGTAGAAATGCGGGATCGACGGAGTGGTCGGGACGTTGCCGTCGTCCGCGTGCTTCTTGTAGTTCAGAAAATCGAGATAGGTGCCGCGGTACGGTCTCTTCTTGCACCGATCCAGCGCACGGGCCGAAACAGCGAAGACGGTGATGCCGGGTGGGATCGCGATCCCCTTCTGCACGCTGGCCAGACAGACGTCGAGGCCCCATTCGTCAAACTGAACGGGAATGGCGCCGAGCGATGAGACGGCGTCGACGAGGACGAGGGTGTCCGGCGACTCGGTGTGTACGACGCGGGCAAGAGCGGCCAGGTCGTTTGTCACGCCGGTCGATGTCTCGTTGTGCGTGAGCGTTACCGCGTTGTAGCGCGTTCGCCGGGACGCCAGATGATCGGCAAGCGCCGCGGGCTCGACAGCGTTTCCCCAGCCGGCGTTGAGTTGATCGACCTCCAGTCCAAGGCTCCCGGCGATGGCATGCCAGCGCTCGCCGAACGCACCGCATGTGGTCACGAGCAGGCGCCGAGGGACGCAGTTGGTCAGTGCCGCTTCGAGAAGAGCCGTGCCGCTGCAGGTGGCGACGAATGTGTCCTGCGTTGTTCCAAAGAGTGGCTTGAGATTGGCGACGACTCGCTCGAACAACTCGCCGAACTGCGGCGAGCGATGCGCAATCATCGGGTGCAGCATTTCCTGCAGAATCTCGGGACGAACCCATGTCGGGCCGGGGACGAAGAAGTTGGCGTTTGTCATAGGAGATGTGGCAGCACGTCGGGCAAACTGGTGATGTAGATGTCTGCATTCTCCTTCACGCGGGGGCGGACGACAACGCCGCCGAACCCGATGAAGAGATCCACAGCCGGTTTCGCCTCGAGATCGCTGACCCCGTCACCGACGAACGCGGCCTTGCCGTGTGATCGTGCGCGGATATCGCGTACGGCCAACTCCTTTCCACCGTTGCGAGTGAGAAACGAACGTCGATCAAAGTCCTGGTAGTGGCTCTGCGTATCAAACGTCAGCGCAACGGCATGGACGTTCCGGCGGGGAATGGCCAGGGCCTCGGCCATCGGCAGAATGGCTTGTTCGATTCCGCCGGTGACGAGATGGACGGCCACACCGCCGCGCTGAAGCGCCGCGATCGTCTCCGCTGCCCCGTCGACCAGTGATCGTACGTACCTTGCAGCCAGTTCCTCGACTTGGTCGCGCGTCGGACGGATGGCCTCGAGACGCTTTGCGTACACATGATCGAGCGGGATGGTGCCGTTCATCGCCGCATCCGTAAGCTTGGCGATCTCCGCGTTGCCCTCGGCCAGAACGTCAATGCCCTCGATGGTCACGAGTGTGGAGTCGACGTCGAAGAAGACGATGCGGTATTTCACGCTACCTGCCCGCATCTGTCATTCCGAGTCTCTCGAAGACAGTATTGCCACGCTTCTCGCCACGCCCTTTCGACGGGTCCAGGGTGCCGACGATTCCAGTGAGAGTGTGAGAAATGCGGGCTAACGGGCGGGGATTCCTCACCGTGCTTCGCCCCTCCGGGGTTTCGCCGGTTCGGAATGACAGGCTGTTACCACCTTCACGAGATCGCTAAACCTCTCCAGATAATGATCCGGCCGCGACGCTTTCAGCGCCTCCGCGGTCGATGATCCGGTTGCCACGACCGCGACATGGATCTCGCCATTGCGCGCGGCCTGGACGTCGATCGGCATATCGCCGACGAAAAGAGCCTGGGGTGCGGTGCATCCGGTCGCCTGGAGCGTGTGGAGCACGTGCTGCGCGTCCGGTTTGCGCGCGCCGGCAAGGTCGGGCCCCACGATGGCGCGGAAGTACCGTGCCAGCTCCAGGAACGTGAGGATCTTCTTCGAGAACGACGTCGGCTTGTTCGTGCAGACGGCCATGGCGACGCCGAGGCCGTGCAGCGTCTCCAGCGTCGCTTCGACGTCGGCGAGGATCGTCGACTCCTGGCAGCAGATCTCGTCGTAACGCGATTCGAAAGCGTCTTTCACGCTTCGCGGCACCTCATCGATGGTGAAGGCGCGGCGAAGCAGCGTATCGAGGCCGTCGCCGACGAAGTCGCGGATGCGCGCCGAGCTCAGCTCATGGAGGCCGTGTTCCCGGCGCGCGTAATTGACCGCCTCGGCTAGCGCCGCATACGAATCGACGAGCGTTCCGTCGAGATCGAACAGCACCGCGCGGTAACGAAGTGGTGGCAAGGTCATGCGAGGGGGCCGATTCTATCGCCGTGCTCCCGCCGGAAGTTGGAGAATGGCCGGATGAAACGTGCCCTGGCCGCGCTGCTCTTTCTCCCCCTCCCGCTTTTTGCAGCCGAGGGCAAGATCATCATTGCAATCGAACCGCTGGGCGATTCGGCGCAGGGAGAGGTCGTCACCCGCGTGACCTACCGCTTCACGATTCCGACCGATGCACCGTCGGGCGTACCGCTCGTGATCACGGGCTCGATCACGCAGCATGGCGAGGTTGTGAAGCGTTTCCGCTATCCGTTGCTGCCGGAGACGGCCAGCCCGCTGACGTCCGTGCAGACACTGCAGCCGGGAGAAGCGGAGATCGATGCAAAGCTCATGGTGCCGCTCGAGGAACAGACGCCGGTGATCCTGGCCAAGGCGACACAGACTTTCACGATCGTAAAAACGGACAAACTCTATGTAGCCCACGAAGGCGACGACGCCGGGGCGATTCTGGCAGAGGGAATCGTTCCGGAGGGCGGCGGATCGGTGAAGATCATTCCGCCGCGCCGCGACATCGCGCCGAACCTGTTCATCGTGGAAGTGGATGCGCAGCCGCCGGTGAAGCGCGTCGAGTTCTGGGTGGACGACAAGAAGATCATGGCGCGCAATGCTCCTCCCTATCGCGCGGAGCTCGACCTCGGCGCGCTGCCGAAACGCGTCGAGGTTCGTGCGGTGGGCTACGACGCCGCGGGACGCTACGTCGACGCGGATGCGTTCGTCGTCAACGAGCACGAGACGCCGCTGGAAGTGAAGATCACCCGCACCGTCACTGCCGACGATGTGTCGCACTTCAAGCTGAGCGTGCAGAATCCGAAGGCGACGCAGATCAAGTCAGCCGTCTTTTTCGCCGGCCAGAAGAAGCTTTACGAATGGAGCGCGCCGCCGTATGCCCTGGACATTCCGAATTCCCGGTTGCGAGGTGTTGAATTCGTCCGGGCTTCGCTGACCGACGAGACGAACTACGAGGCGAGCGACCTGCTCTTCCTGAATGGCCAGCGCTTCTCCGAGGAAATCGAGGTGAACCTCGTCGAGCTGCCGGTGATGGTGACGGACAACGCCGGCGTGCCCGTGACGGACCTCAAGGAAGCGAACTTCAGCATCTTCGAGAATGGCCAGCCGGAGAAGGTCGCGAGTTTCAACTACGCCTCGAATCTGCCGATCTCCGCCGGCGTGTTGATCGATCACTCGGGGAGCATGAAGCCGCGCATGGAGCAGGCGAAGTCGGCGGCGCTGGAGTTCTTCAAGCGGATCATGAAGCCCGGCGACCGCGCGTTCGTGACCGGTTTTGCATTCGACGCGAAATCGAATTCGCCCTTCGTAACCGACGTGGGGTCGCTCGAATCGCAGGTCCGCGCCATCCCTGATGCGAGCGGTGGAACGGCGCTCTACGACGCCATCGTCACCGGCCTCTATCGTTTCCGCACCCTGCAAGGGCGCAAGGCGCTGATCATCCTCACGGACGGCGAGGATACGACTTCGAGCACGTCATACGAGCAAATGCTCACGTATGCGCGCTCGGCGCGCGTGCCGCTTTACTTCATCGGCGTCGGCCTGGGGTTGTTCGACGCCAGCGGCACCTCGAAGATGAAGGCGCTGGCCGCCGAGACGGGCGGCATCGCCTATTTCATCCACGATATCAAGCAGATCGACGAGACATACGCTCGGCTCGATAAGGATCTCCGCTCGCAGTACCTCATCGCCTACAACACGCAGTCGACGACGAAAGACCGCGCTTACCGAAAAGTCGAAGTGAAGGTCGACCGCGCGGGGGCCATGGTACGGACGATCCGCGGGTTCATCCCATGACCTCGGCTACGGGTACATTCGCCGGTACGTCGACGCCAGCATGACCACGTGCTTCGTGTAGGTGCGCGTCTCGCGGTAGGGAATCGACTCGATGAACTCGTCCATTGGTCTGCCTGGCGCGGCGCGACGCCATTGCTGGACGCGGCCCTGACCGGCGTTGTAGGCGGCGATGGCAAGCTCGTCGCTGCCGTTGAAGAGGTTCACGAGAATCTTGTAGTGGGCCGTGCCGAGCCGGATGTTGGTTTCCGGATTGTCGAGGTGCGGCAAGATGTGAAAACCGGCCGCCAGTTCCCGTCCCGTGGCGGGCATGAGCTGCATCAGCCCCGTGGCGCCGACAGCCGATCGCGCCGCGGCGTCGTAATAGCTCTCCTGGTGGATCAGGCCCATGATCGTGTAGGGGTCGACGCCGTTCTTCCTGGCGTAGGCGCGGATCCAATCGTCGTACTTCAGCGGGTAGTACATCTTCAGAAAGTACGGCGGCACGGAGTCCTGCTCGACGGTCGCCAGCTCGGGAAAGGCGCTGTGCAGCGTTCTCAACATGGCTGACGTATCGCCGGAGGCGTGATAAAGATCGGCGAGCAGCGCATCGGCGAACCGCTGGTTCTTGCGGCCGCGATTTCTATTGATCTCCTGCTGCGCATCGCGGAAGTCGAAGAGAGCGGTCAGCTCATATCCCAGCCGCAGCTCACCGGGCATGTTCCTCTCGGCGATGTCGCGCCAGTCAGACCGGCCAGTCGCCAGCGGATTGAAGTTCGAACCTTGCCGCGTTGCACCGCGCTTCTCCGCTTCGATGGCGTAGATGTCGTCGTAGGGCGCGGAGGCCAGCTCGTGATACGTCGCCGCCGCTTCGGCCTTCCCGCCGAGCCGCTCGTCACAGCGGGCGTACCAGTACATCGCCTGCCGCCTGGTGTTCGGGCCGCGGTATGAGTCGCGGACGAAGGCGAACAGCTCTCGCGCACCGTTCAGATCACCGCGCGTGTACGCGGCCCAGGCCTTGTCCCAGAAGTGTTGAAGGCCTGCTTCCTGCGAGGGATCGAGATTCACAAGCTGGGCGATGAGCTGCTGTTCGTAATCGTCCTCATTCTTCGCCTCGGCGAAGCCGATGAGGGTGTTCAGTACCTCGATCCGAACCTCGTCGGCCAGCGGAAGGGCAAGGAGATCCTTGAGCCGCTCGCTGGCTAGCCGGTCGTATTCGTCTTTCTTCGTCTTCTTCGCCAGATCGACAACCTGGATGTTCCTTCTGACCCTGACGAACTTCGGCTCTGTGCCAGCCTTTTTCTTTCCGACCTGCTGGCGAACATAGATCGTTTTCGTAACGATCGGATTGTTCGACGCGGAGAGGGCCCGATAGTTCTGGGATGCCGTGAAGATCGCCGGAATGGCGATGCGGTAGGGGCCGGAGGCGAGCGGATCGAGGACCTTGTTGGAGTCATCGAAGCGATGAAGTTGATTCAGCGCCAGCCCGCGATTGAGCTGCACCGGCAAACGCAGGTCGGCTGGGACACCGCTCATCTCGAGCGCGCTCAGCTCATCGAGTCCGCTCTGAGGGTCTCCATCGCGCAGGAGCGACACGGCGCGCGTCAGCCGTTCCGCATCGGAAAGCTTCATCGGCACGTCCCTGGCCAGGCCGGTGATCGCGCGCACGAGCTCGATGGCGTGTGGTGCCTGGGCCGCACGCGGGTTCCTGATGGCTATGTTGCGCGCGTCGTACAGAACCGAGGCGATGTCACCACGAGCGAAGGAGGAGTCGATGGCGCTCCAGGACGCGCTTGCTGCGATGGCTGAATTGTCGGCGTGGGCGGCGACCTCGTGATACACCTCAACGGCGTGACGCCAGTCGGTGATGCCGGCGTATAAGCCGCCGAGGTTGAGGCCGGCGTCGGCTTGGAGGACGAAGGCGGGATGTCGCCGCCGGAGCAGGGCCAGGGTCGTACGCGCCGCCGCGCGGTCGCCCGCGAGTTGGCAGGCGTTGGCGAGGTAGTACAAGCGGTACTCATCGACGGCGCGTCTGCCGAAGGTAAAGGACGAGAACTGCCGGACCGCCTCCGCGCCGTCGCCGCGGCGGAGGGCATCGAGACCGGCGTTGAAGGCTGGTCGCAGTTTCTCCAAATCAGGCGGCGCTTCCGGCACAGCCGGCACTACGAACTCGCGATTTCGCTTCAGTAGAGGCCGTACGAAAAGCACGGTGACGAGAAACATCACCGGAACCATGACCACTACAACCGCGATGACCCAGCCACGTCGACGCCTCATCCGTCCGTTTAGGGTGCGAAAAGCAGGCCGTCTGGTGGGCGGTGGTTCCAATCGCTACTAGAGCTACAGCCCCAGCGCTCCGGCGTCTCCGTCAGCCAGGATCCGTACCAGCTCGTCGTAGAAGTAGTTCGACGTCTTTCTCACATCGTCGGAGATCCGTTCGTCGTACATCTGGCGGCTGCGGTCGATGTCTTCCTTGAGTCGCTCGTAGAGATCCTTGTTCTTACGGCCGGCGTCGACCTTCGGCTCGTTGTAAAGCTTGATCTCGGAGACGAGCAGGCGTGCGAAGCGTCGGGCCTCGTCGTGCTTTTTCATATCGTCACCCGAACCGCCGGACGCGGGTGTGCCGCCGCGAGAGAGGTTCGGCGGCGGGATGTACTGCGTGCTCGGGCGCTCCTCTCGTTCCTGAACGGGCGAGGGAGCTGGCGGAGGCGGGGGTGGCGGCGGCGGAGCAGGACGCGGCGGCTCGACGGCAGGGATCGCCGCGGTGGTCATGAACGTCGGGGTGGCAGGTTTGGCGGATGCCGGCGCGGAAAAGTCGGTCTCCGGCATCGTGAATGCCGGCTGCGCGGTACCCGGTGCCATCATTTCGCGCAATTGGTCTGCGGAAACGGCGACGGTTGCATCGGGCGATTTGTCGGAAACGGGCGGCGTCGGACGAACAGGTGGGGGTGCGACCGGCCGTGGAGGCGGAGGCAGCGGCGGCGTAGAAACCGTGGGACGCGGAGGAGGCGCAGGCGCGGGTGCAGCGGGGCGCGGAGGTGTAACGGGTACCGGTGAGGCGGGAGCATGCGGCGGTGCCATCGCCGATTCCGGATCATTGAGACTCGGCGACGGGGTCTTCTTCCGGATGGCCAGGGTATCGATGAGAAGGCCTGTCGCAAAGACGAGCAGTTCGATCGAGGCGGGGTCGAGCCTGGCGGCATCCTGCTCGGTGGCATCGACATAGACCGCGGCGGCGACCTTGTCTTTGATCACCATCGGCACGAGGATGGCGTAGCTCGATGCCGCGACGCCGAGGCGGGTGGAGAGATTCGCGCCATCCCACGTCACCACCTGCTCGAGTCGCAGAACCTTGTCGAGCTCGGGGATCAGGCCGGGAGCGGCGTTGAAGCGCTTCACCATCTCGTCGTTCCCGCCGGCCGCGGAGAAGCCGACACCCTTCCAGCCGCTGAACGTCTCGCCGCGAAGGATCAGCATCGCTGCACGGGAGCCGAAGGCCAGACACTGTTCGAGCAGAGCGTTGAGGATGTCGACCTGCGATTTGCCGTGCTCCACGGCCTGCACGGCTTTCTTTACACGCGATGCGTCGGAGCCGGCCGAGGCGCTGACAACCGGAGGAGGGTGGGCCGCGGCGATGCTCTCCTCCAGCTCGCCGATCGACTTCTGAATGTGCGGCAGAAAAGAGACAGCGTTGACATCGGCCTGGACGCTCTGGAGAGCCGCTTTGAGCTGCGAGTCGACGACTTCGCGGACGTCTTCGATGGAGGAGCGAATCTCGCCCACCAACTTCTCCATCGCATCGCGGACATGTGCTTCGATCGAGCCCGCGACTTCCTCGCCCCTCACGGCCATAAGTCCTCCGAATCCTGTAGGTTGAATAAAACCCACAGATAGCGCCGGATTATAGCGCAGAGAACGTGTGCTACTTTTGGAGGCAGATGCGACGGATTTTCACCATGATCGCGCTCGCCGCGGCGGCGTGCAGCGGAGGAAGCCACGATGCAGCCGACAACCCGTCGGATTGGCTTCACGTGCTCCGCCACAAGCAGGCTGCCTCGGCGCCCAATGCGCCGGTGAAGGCCAAGCAGGTGTACGCCGATACTCTCGGTGCATTCGTGCAGACGCACCCCACGCATAGCCGCGCGCGCGAGGTGTACCAGGCCATCGAGCTCGACTTCGCACATGAGCTAGGTTCTTTCGGCCGCTATCAGGATGCGATTCCGATCTATCGCGCCGTCCTGGCGCACGATCCGAAGAACGCCACGGCACTGAACGGGCTGAGCGACGCCGTCGATCACCTGGCCGTTACCCACGAGAAGTTGCTGGCCTTGGAGAAGGGGATGTCGCAACGCGACGTCGCGCACATCCTCGGCAAACCGATTCCCGGCTGGCAGGTCCGCAACGAACGTCCCGATGCCGCGATCGAGTCGTGGTACTACCGCCGTGTCGGTGGTGGGGTGGCAGGCGTCTACTTCCGGGACGGCGTGCTCTTTGCCGCGGAAGAAAACTCGCAGGCCAAACTGGCGCCGTTGATGCGGTAGTCGATTAGTGGATTAGAAGATCAGCCGTACCGAAGAACGACATCACCTCTAATCTACTGATCCACTAATCTACCGATCCACAGCCTCTCCGGAATCGCACCGACAACCGCTTCGTTCAAGATCCAGCATGCCCATCTACGAATACCAGTGTACGAAGTGCAATGACCGCACCGAGGTCATCCAGAAATTTACCGATCCTCCATACGCGAAGTGCACAAAGTGCGGCGGCGAGGTGAGAAAGTTGATGTCCGCGCCGGCCATCCAGTTCAAAGGCTCGGGTTTCTACAAGAACGACTACGCCAGCGCGGCGTCGAAGGCGGATACTGCGTCGAAGGCGGATACGAAATCGGAGGGGAAGAGCGAGTCATCGGGTGACAGCAAGCCATCCGAATCGAAAACCGAGACCAGGACGGAGACGAAGTCCGAATCGAAGTCGGAATCGAAGAGCGAAACAAAAACCGAAGCAAAGCCACTATCAAAGGCGGAGTCGAAAAGCTCCGACTGAATCAACATGGGAAAAGTCCGGAGGCTGAAGCAGCACGCTGACTCGATGCTCGAGGAAGTCTTCCGGTCTCTGTTCGAAGAGATCGACACGGAGAAGATCCGTCGCGACGTGAAGGCGCTCAAAGAGAGCGAGCCCGACTTCCACTCCCGTGATCATGCCCGTCTGCTCGTTCGGCGCACGGCCCTCCGCTGTGCCGCCGCCGGCGCGGTCTCCGGCATCCCCAGCGGATTGTTCGCAATCGGCTCGCTCGGTGCCGAGTTGGCGTTCCTCATGTTCCAGCAATTCCGCCTGATCGTCGGCATCGCCACCGTATACGGCCACGAACCGACGCAGCGCGAGCGATTCGTCGAGGCGATGTCGTGTCTCGCATACGCCTCGGGTGTCGGCATCGGCAAGCAGGGCATCGCCACGGTGCTGGAATCGGCCACCATGGAAGGCGGCGTCATCGCCGAGAAACTGGGCGCGAACTTTTTCCGCGAACGGCTGGCCAAGGCAATCCCGTTCGTCGGCGTCGTCTCCGGCGGCGCCCTCAACTACGTCTCTGTCCGCGCCGTCGGCCGTGCCGCGATCCGGTTTTATGAGTCGCAGATCGACACTGTCGTGGCCGATGAAATCTGGGCCGAAGGTGATCGCGAGCACGCCTGATGAGAACCGCCCGCCGGGTTGGTCGTTCCAGGCATAGCCTGCGGTAATTGCTGCAGTTGCGCGCTGCCCTTATTGCCGCCGTGCGGACTCCCCGCTCGACGCGTTGATTTGAGGAATGCGCCGCCGGGCACCGCCGTTTGAGCGCGGTAACTGAGCATGGGTAAATACGCGATGAATGCGACGATGGAAGTCCGCTCGCCGTTTTTTGAGCGCCGGCGCCTTCGCCGTATCCGGATGATCGTCGAGCTGACGCTCAACCTTGTCGGCAGCGATATGACCGTGTCGCATCGCGAAGCGCGATGTCTCGTCCGCTGCGCGCGAAAGGCGATCCTTGAGCTTCATCCCGGCTTCGAGCTCCGCTACGAGCGCATCGTCCGGCCCTACTTCGAGCGCGTTCTGGCCTGCCGCTGGCCGCATGAGCAGGCACTCGACGACGACTGCTGCGACGTCGTGAACTAACGAAGTTTGGTCATGCCGGCTAGTTTGCCGCCGCGCAGCTCTCCAACTGCCGTACGATCCTGATGGCGCCGAACTGCGCCTTGGCGCGGGCAATCTCCTTGCGTGCCGCATCGCGAATCTGCACATTCGGATAAGCGGCCAAAGGGTCGTCGGGTACGAGGAAGTGATACTCGATCGGAGCGAGGCGGGCGGGCGGGAAAGCATCCCGCCGCGCGAAGACCATCGCCGCATCGTCGAAAGCGATGAGAGCCCAGTCGTGCCGCCGGTAACGGACAAGCGATGCCGGAAGACGGCGCCGCTCGCCGCTGGCCATGTCGACGACTTCGATCTTCTCGCCTTGGTAGTCGTCCACCGCCAGCACGGCGCCATATTTTGCGATGAGCGCGTGCCAGGTCCGGCTGTCGTGATGAGCAATCGCATCCTCGGCGATGAATCCGCGAAAGAGCTCGTTGCGGCCGTCCGTCAACGCCCGGCGCGCCGGGTAGAACGTCCACTCCAGCAGCCCGCCGAACTGGTCGGCGTTGTAGATGTTGCCTCCGAGTTGATACGACTGCAGCGCCGCGGCCGCGCGTATCGGGAAGCGCACATCGTCGGCGCCGAGGCGATGGACGTCGTGACGGAACACCCAGACCAGAGGGAGCAACGTGCAGACGGCGAGGATGGCCGATATGCGCCGCGGGACCTTGCCGAGAGGCGGGATGAGCAGCGGCAGCGCGGCGAAGTAAAGCCCCTGGTTGCGCACGTAGCGGTAGGCGAGCGCCGCCAGGATCGCGAACGTCACGAATCGCCAGGCATTGGCGCGTTTGTCGTGTGCGACGATGAAGAGCAACACGGCAACGGCCATCGCCACGAACAGCAGCGGAAAGAAGGCGAAGGACGACGGCAGCCACTCGGTATTCACGAACGCGCCGCTGCGGACCGCCGATGTCAACCTTAGAGGGGCGATGATCGCGTTCCAACCAAACGGATTTACGAGCAAGGCTGCCGCGCTGGCGGCGGCGACGACCCAGCGCCGGACGTCGATCAGCATCGTGATCATCGCCAGCACCGGGGCGAGAAGCGCCGATGGATGGACGTTGATCCAGACGATCGTCAGGCATGCATAGGCGATCGTCAGTGGCGTGAGGCGAAGGCGCGAACCGAGAAGTCCGAGAGCGACGACGATGAGAAGAGCAGCGGCGGCGGCAGGCCGGACGCCCAGACGATCCGAGGCGCCGGCGAACGCGATTGCGGCGACGAAGAGCGCGACGCCGATCTCCTGTTCGCGGGACGCGAAGACGAAGCCTGTCGTGAAGATCGCCGCGGCCAGCAGCGCGCTGACGATGGAGATACCGCCGTCGCCGGCGATTCCGTGCAGCGCGTACAGCACGATCTGATACAGCCACTCGCCGTTGATCCAAGGAATGTGCGCGCTGGCCACGGCCAGCGGATCGAAGAGGGGGATGGCGTGATGCTCGACGATCCAGCGGCCGGCAGTGAGATTCCAGAAATAGTCGTAGCTACGGATCGGCCCGACAGCGGCGACGGCGACCAGCGCAAACAGGATGGCGGCTCCACCGCGTCTCGTCATTCGGTGGCGAGTATAAGCACCGGTGTGGCCTCACAGCCGGGTTGACTACGAAATCGGCGGCGCTGCGGAAGAGGGCGCGGGTGCCGGTGCGGCTGGCGCCGGAGGCTGCGCTGGGACGGTTTCGATCTTGATATTGCCGTTCACCGTAGTGATATGCAGGTCGTATCGGCCGCCGTTCACTTCGCCGGACACGCGGCGGTTGCCCGGGTGGGAATGGATGTTCAAAGGGAAAGCCGCTTCGATATCGCCGTTGACCTGCGAAAAATCGCCGGTGAACGAGGCGGTCTGCGGCAAGCTTGCGGTCACGCCGCCGTTGATGGTCTTGAGCGTCGCACCCTGAAACGTCCTGGCGAAACGGGCTTCAATCCGTCCGTTTACGGTGTGGGCCTCGACCTCGCTCGATCCCGGCGTGTCGATGTTGACCCTGCCGTTCACCGTCACGGCGCGCATCTCGCCATCGACGCCGTGGGTGGCGATCATGCCATTCACGGTGGCCAGATCGAGTGCGATCGAAGCAGGCACCCGAAGGTCGTAGTCGATGCGCGTCTCGTTACCGAAACCGAAACTGAAGAAACGGAAATGATGGTCGTTCCGGCGGCCGATGATGAGCGTGTCGCCAGCGACCTCGGTGCGGAAGTAGCCCTGGTTCTCCTGCCCGTTCTTAGGTGCCAGACGGCTTCGCACGGTCGCGTCCATCGAGATCTCGCTATCCGAGCCGGCCTCGACGTTGATCTCGCCGTCGACCTCGCGCACCTCGATGTGGCGGATCGTGCCGGCGGGCCATTGGTGCGCGATATGTGTCGTACGCCGTTCCATTACCGCGCCACAGCCCTCGACGAGCAGCATCGCCGGGAGGGCGGCCAGCAGCATGGCCGAGAGTGAATAGATTGTGCGATTCCGGCTGTTCATAGAGGACCTTTGCAGCAGGAAAGTACGAGAACGGGAGAAAAGAGTTTCTCATGACCACGGATGGTTCCCAGACGACCCTCTTGCGCATCGCCGCTTTCCTGGTCGATGCCCTCTCGATCTCGCTGCTTCTCGTTCTGCCCGCTGCACTTCTGAGTTACACCCTGGCCTGGATCGGGGGCGAGATCAAGGCCATCCAGATCGTCTGGTTTGTAGCAATCGTCATCGTCATGGTCGGGATGATCTTCCGCGACGGATGGCGCGGCCGCTCCCTCGGCAAACAGATACTCGGCCTGCGCCTGATTACCCCCAACGATAAGCCGTGCGGGTACCTGCGCAGCTTCGTACGCAACATCGGGCTGGCCGTTCCGGGATGGAACCTCATCGAAGTCATCCTGGTCGTCGCCGGCAAGCGGCGCCTCGGCGACAAGATCGCAAAGACCACGGTTACGGAAGAGTGATCAGCCGCTTTTCGGTCAGGATGTGCCCGAATTCCTCCGCTCTCGATAGCCGGACGTCGAAATCGAACTCGTTGCTCTCGCCGAAATGCTCCGCGGCGAGCACCACGTGCGGCGCGTCGATCAGCCGGTAGATCACACCGAGCTCGTCGAACGGCGCCGCGATCCGGATGCGTTTGTAGACGTATCGATGATCGATCGATGCCGTGCGCAACGTCTCCGACGCCGTCTCGCGGTAGGCCCGTGAAAGGCCGCCTGTGCCGAGTTTCACGCCTCCGTACCAGCGGACGACGACGACCGCGACGTCGTGAAGATCCGCTCCCTCGATCGCATTAAGGATTGGTTTCCCCGCCGTACCGGACGGCTCGCCGGCATCGGCGCTACGGGCGCGGATTTCGCCATTCGCGAAGAGCCGGAACGCCCAGCAGAGATGTGTGGCGTCGTAGTGCCGTTTCGCCAACGCGGCCAGCGCAGCGAAGAACTCATCGTCGGTCCCGACCGGAAACGCCACGCCGAGGAACTCCGAGCGATCGATCTTCTGCCGAAGCTCGGCGGAGGAGGCGAGCGTGCGGTAATGATCGAGCACTCCATATAATCCACCCATGTTCAAGATCGAAGAGCTTTTCGCGCGTGAGATCCTCGATTCCCGCGGTAATCCGACGATTGAAGTGGACTGCCTTCTCGACTCCGGTGCCTTCGGACGGGCGGCAGTGCCGTCGGGGGCGTCGACGGGGTCGCGCGAAGCGATCGAGCTTCGTGACGCTGACAAGGCGCGCTACCTGGGCAAGGGAGTTCGCAACGCGGTCGACAACGTCGACATCATCGCCAAGGAAGTCGAGGGGATGGATGCGCGCGAACAGGCCATGATCGATCTCATCATGAAGCAGATCGACGGCACCGAGAACAAAGGCAACCTCGGCGCGAACGCGATCCTCGGAGTCTCGCTCGCTGTTGCCCGTGCCGCCGCCGAGGCCTCCAGCCTGCCTCTCTTCCAATACCTCGGCGGCCCAGGAGCGCGCACCTTGCCCGTGCCGCAGATGAACGTCATCAACGGCGGGGCGCATGCGGACAACAATCTCGACATTCAGGAGTTCATGATCATCCCGGCCGGTTTCGACAACTTCAGCGATGCCCTCCGGGCCGGCGCCGAGACGTTTCACCACCTCAAGAAAATTCTGCACGACCGGAAGCTGACTACCGCCGTCGGCGACGAAGGTGGCTTCGCCCCCGATCTGAAATCGAATGCCGAAGCGCTCGACCTCATCCTCTCGGCAATTGAGAAGGCTGGCTATCGGGCCGGGGAGCAGATCTTCCTCGGCCTCGACGCTGCGGCCTCGGAGTTCTTCGCCAAGGGGACATATGATTTCGAAGGCGAGAAGCGCAACAGCGCTGAGATGGTGGCTTACTACGAACAACTCCGTGCCAAATACCCGATCATCTCCATCGAGGACGGCATGTCCGAAGGCGATTGGGACGGGTGGAGTGCGCTGACTCGTGCCATGGGCGCCGGCACGCAGATCGTTGGCGACGATATCTTCGTCACGAATCCTGCCATCCTGGCCAAAGGGATCGAGCAGGGTGTTGCCAATACCATCCTGATCAAGGTCAACCAGATCGGCACGCTGACCGAAACGCTCGACGCCATCGAGATGGCCAAGCGGGCCGGCTATCGCTCAGTAATCTCCCACCGCTCGGGCGAGACCGAGGATTCGACGATCGCCGACATCGCCGTCGCCACGAATGCCGGCCAGATCAAGACCGGCTCGCTCTCGCGGAGCGAGCGCATCGCCAAGTACAACCAACTCCTTCGTATCGAAGAGGAGCTCGGCGATGCAGCGGTCTACGCGGGGACGGCGATTTTCCGCGCGCGCCTGTCTTCCTGAGGCAGCCGCAGCCGCGCCGCGGATGTTGATTGGTGCGAAGATCAAGCGTCGCGGCGGAGGACGCCGAAGGACCCCCAACCTGCAACCAGGGTGGGTGGTGGTAATCGCTCGATGCAAGCACGCGGGGGGTCCCTCACCGTGCTTTCCCTCCGGGTGTCGCCGGTTCAGGATGACAGTGGGATCAAAGTCGCCAACTCCGCAAGCCTGGTCACAGGTCGATCCCGTCGCGGCACGCTGACCACATCCCCCCGCCCCAACTGCGCAAGCGCGTCAACCTCGAAGCTCCGCAACGACTGATCGCAAGCGCAGTCGTTCGCTGGCGTCATGTAGTTCGCGATCACGCCGCCCAGCCGCATGCCTCTCCGCTCGACTTCGGCGATGAGTCGTTTGCTTTCGGCGATGACGATCCGCTCCGGACGGGTCACGACGATCACACGCGCGGAATCAGAGCGCATCGCTTCGTCGAGCGCGTGCAGCGCGCGAGAGGCACGGATCAGTTCTTCGCCAAGGGAGCCGGGCGGGATCAGCTCGCGATAGCGGAGGAGGATGCGCATGAACTCCCGCACCCACTCACCTGCCGTTCCCGGCAAGTCGATCAGCCGCAGAAAATGCCCGGTCGGTGCCGTGTCGACGATGATCGCCGCCTGCCCGTCGTCGGCAATCAGATCGGCCAAACGTGTGATGGCGAAAAGCTCATCGGCGCCTGGAGGAGCGATCTCCACGAGCTTCCTCATGGCATCGGCGTCATACGCGACGGTCATCCCACCTGGACTGATCGCTCCGATGGCGCGCTCGATCTCTTCGCCCAGGTTATCGCGAAACCGGCGCCACTTCGCGCGTGTGTCGATCGTCTCCACGGTCAGATTAGGCGGCGGCGCCTCATGAGCGAAAACATCGCGAAGCGTGTGAGCCGGATCAACGGAGATGACGGTGTACTTCCTGTCGGGTGACCGCGCCGCCAGTTGCAGCGCGATCGAAGCCGCGCACGTGGTCTTGCCGACGCCACCCTTTCCCGCGAGAAAGGTGAGTCGTGCAAGGGTTACGCTGCCTACGTAGGTCGGACTCTCCAGTCCGACCGGGCCGGGGCGCGAACGTTTCGCCAGCGCGGGTCGGACTGGAGTGTCCGACCTACGTAAAGCATCAGCGCTCCACTCGACAATCGCCTCCGCGGTATCCAGCGGTACGCAAGCTCTCGGCGCATCCACCACCACGGCGAACCTCTTGCGTGCCTCCGAGTCGCGGCTACGGTCGCAGTCGTCATCGATCACGGCCCGATTCAGCACCACGAACGGCACATCGATCCCGTCCGCACGCACAGCGCGCACGAGACGTTCCGTCTGCTCGACGACCCAGGGCTCGGGTAGGGTTACCGCCACGAACGCCGCCCGCGCGGGATCGGTGAGGAGATCACGACGGCGCCTGGCATCCGTTTCGAACTGTTCGATGAAGGCATCCATGGCATCGCGAACGTTCCGTCTGGTGAATTGCCGCACCATCCCACGGTGCTTGGCCTGCATCGAGTCGAGCGCTTCGGCGAACTGGCGGAAGTGATCGTCGGACGCAAGCATACGGAGCGTGTGCCCGGTCGGCGCCGTATCGACGACGATCGCCGTATCGGGGTTCTCTTCCGCGAGCTCGCCGATGCGCATCCACGCCATCAATTCATCGACTCCGGGAAGCGAAAGCTCGAAAAAACGCCGCAACTCCTCCTTGTCGAGATACGTACCGCGATCGCCGAGCTCGAGAAAGCTCTCCAGGTTGTGGTCGAGAAAGTGCTGGTAGAGCGTGGTCGCGTCGAGCGCCTCGGTGCGGATCTCGCCGTGAAGGATGTCACCGAGGTTCGAGGCGGGGTCGGTGGTGAACAGGATGACCGGGCCGGACTTCGAAAGGTGGAGTGCCGCCGCGATCGAGATCGTCGTCTTGCCGACGCCGCCCTTGCCGCCGATCAGAATCACCCGGCGGCCTGCCACGCGCTCAAACGCCGCCGCGAGCGTCACTGGCCGTATCCGGTATGGATCCCGATCCCGCCGTCGTCCTCGTCGTCTCCGCGCTGCTGCCGCGCGATCTCTTCCCTACGTGCCCGGATCTCGCGCAAGGCCGTGAAGACCTGCGCTTCCTGCTGCGCGTAGTCTTCCTCGCTGATGTCACCGACCTCCAGCATCATCTGCAGCTCGATGAGGCGTTCCTTCCACGGCTGATCGTTCAGCAACTCCTCGTTGGCCATCGTCTGAATCTGCTTCATGATCCAGTTGAAGCCCGCGACCGGGAGCTTGATGGGAAGCATCAGGATGTCGTCGAGAAGGAACATGACGCGGTTTCGGGGTCTCGCGGTCTCGCGGTCTCGGGGTGGTGGGTCGCGAGACTGCGCGACCCCGAGAACCCGGAACCGCGCTACCTTTCCGCTCTCTCCAGCTTCAGCCGGATATTGACGAAGTTATACGGCGGCCAGGGGCCCGTGTAGAGGAACGACAGCTTGTTCTCGTACTTTTTCGCGATGTCGGTGATCTGATCGTCGAAGGCCTTGGTTTTCTCGCGGTCGACGAGGAACGCGGCGTTCAGGATCATCTTGTCGCCGATCGGCTTATTCGACCGCGAGGCGATCGCTGCGTCGCGGAGCGCTTCGTAAATCTCGCTTACGTACGCGTCCGCCTTCGCCTGCAGCGCCGACTCAACCACGCGGCCGAGCTGCATGCGTGAGAAATAGGTCGACGTTGACGTATTCGACTGGATCTCTTCCTTGAGCCGGCGGATCTCTTCGTTCTCGTTCTCGATCTCCCGGACAATCTGGTCCTTGTCCCAGTTCACCTTGAGACCGAACTCGATCTTCCCGTCCATCTTCTGCAGCACATCGGAGAGGGCGTCATAGGTCCCCTTGAGGAACTCCTTGATGTCGTTCTCCGTGCGAAACACCGTGCCGAAGCTCATCGGCAGCACGGTGAAATCCTTCATCACCAGCTCATTGACGTGCTCGTGCGCGAGCGCGTTTTCCCGTGTGGGATCGAAGACGATCAGCGGGCAGTTGGAGACGACGGCCGCGAATTCCTTGTAGGGGACGGTGTGGACCTTATCGCCACGTCCGCCGATTCCGACCGGCCCGAAGTCGCGCGGAATGTCCGTCTTGATGATGCAGTAGACGTATTTGCCCTGCTCCGTCTCGGGTTGTTTCGCCTGTGCTTGATCTTCCATCTCAAGGGCCTCGCGAGATGGGGTGAAGCATACAATACAAAGGATTTGTCAGCCCGCCGTCTCGCTTCTTTGACCGAGTCGTGGTTCCGCCAAAACCAGCGCTCTCTGCCGTGGCGCGACGGTTACGATCCCTACCGGGTCTGGGTCTCCGAGGTGATGCTCCAGCAGACGAGGATGGAGGTCGTCCTCGGGTACTACGATCGCTTCATCAAGCGCTTTCCCAGCGTCGCCGCGCTCTCGCGAGCGAGCGTCCATGATGTAACCGCCGCCTGGTCGGGCCTTGGATACTACCGGCGCGCGCGGATGCTGCGCGATGGAGCGATCGACGTGATGACGCGCTTCGGCGGAACGATCCCGAAAGCGGTTGAAGGCCTGATGTCGATTGCCGGCATCGGCCGCTACACGGCGGGAGCGATCGCCTCGATTGCGTACGGCCGGCGCGCGCCAATCGTCGACGGAAACATCGCCCGCATCGTGGCCCGTATCTTTGCGATCGATGCCCCGCTCGCTTCGCCTGCCCTGATGCGGGCGGCCTGGCTTCGGGCGGAGGAGATGGTGGCGTCATCGAAATCGCCGCGCGATTTCAACCAGGGGTTGATGGAGCTTGGAGCGCTCGTGTGTACGCCGCGCAAACCATCCTGCGAGCGCTGCCCGCTGCGCTGCCAGTGCGTGGCGTTCGGGAGCGGACGGGTCGATGAACTGCCGCGGCCTAAGGCGAAGCTGGTCACTCGCGAGCTGCGCATTCCGCTTTACCTGGTCACCGACCGCGACGGCCGCGTGCTCATGCGCCGCGAATCAGGCCGGCTCATGCGCGACATGTATCACCTCCCCCATGGAGACACGACGCTCCTGACCGGCACTCCCCTTCGGATCAGCCACGCCGCGGCGGTCGGAACGTTCCGGCACACGGTCACCAACCGACGCATCACCTTCGAGGTCTTTGCCGTCGCCCGCAGTCCTCGGGCGCGGGGAAGCGAATACGCATGGATCGATCCTGCCTCTCTCGCCGGCATCCCCCATCCCTCCTACGTGCGCAAAGCGTTACGGCTCGCCGGAATCGGCAAGTGACGGCTTGCTGTTCGCCGGGAGCATGAGACTTACCATCGCCGTCGCGCTCCTTGCCGCCGCCACTCTGCACGCCGACTCACGCAGTTACACGATCGCGAAGGGTGGCAGCAACGTGGTTGAATTTCACGCCGAGGACACATACGACGCGTTCGACGGAAGGACCACCGACGTCACCGGCACGATCGTGGCTGATCCCGCCAATCCGTCAGCAGCGAGCGTGCAGGTGGTCATCAACGTCGATGCGCTCGACACCGGCAACAGCCTCCGTAACAAAGAGATGCGCGAGCGCTATCTCGAGACGAACAAGTTCGGTACCGCCACGTTCAAGTCCGTCAGCGTTACCGGCCCGGCGTCGATCGCCGCCAATCAGCCCGCCGACATCAATGTAACCGGCGACCTGACTATTCACGGAGTCACGAAACGAATGACCATCCCTGTCCGTATCGTGCTGCTACCCGAGGGCCGCATCCATGCGACTACGAATTTCAGAGTCCACATGCCCGACTTCGGCATCAACGTTCCGCACAACATCCTGGTGACGGTGAATGATGAGGTGCCGGTGCGGCTGGATGTGTGGGCAGCGGGGAGGTAACGTACAACACTGCTGTACAGCTCGCGGAGGACATCAAGAATGGCGATCGAAAGGACGTACACGCAGGCACGAGCAAACCTGAAAGAGCTCATGGATCACGTGACTGCTAACCGCGATGCGGTAATCATCCGCCGTCGCAACGGTGGGGATGTCGCCCTGATCGCTGCAGATGAACTGAGCAGCCTGATCGAAACACTTCATGTGTTTCGTTCTCCAAACAACGCGCGCCGGCTTCTGGACTCACTAGAGCAGGCAAAGCGTGGCAAAGGAAAGCGGATGACGGTTCAGCAGTTGCGCGCGAAGTTCGGATTGGATGACGACGAGTAGCAGCCGGCACGCGATCGCACGTTGTACACCGTGCATCCCGATCACATCAGTTTTCTCAAGGTCCGCTATCACGATTAAACTCTCTCCATGCTCGGGCGTGCGGCGGTAGCGATCTCCATCCTCTTCCTTTCCGTCTCCGCTTACCCGCAGTGCAATCTCACCCAGGTCGCCAGTATCCCCTTCCGCGCGTCCTACCTCGACATCGCCATTGACGGCAATGACCTCTGGGCGGCCACGTCGTACGGTGTCTCGCTCTACAACCGCAGTGTTGATCCTCCCGTGCTCGTGGCCTCCCTTCCCTTGCCGGGCATCACCCGCGTCGTGCGCGTCACGAACGGCCTTGCTTACGCGGGGAGCGGAACGACCCTCTTCGTCGTCCGAGAGAACGGCAGTTCGCTTCAGCTCGTACGAGGCATCGACGCCGGCGCGACGATCAACGATCTGTTGCTGACGACTCTCGATCTCTATGTCGCCTCCGCGAATGGACTCACCCAGTGGGACCTGCTCGATCCAACGACCCCGTCGAAAACCCCAGCCACGTTCGTGACCAGCAGATCGAACGTGCTGTCGCTCGCTCTGAGCGGCTCCACGCTCTTCGCCGCGGACGGCGACAACTCGATCGAGACCTTCAACATCAGCATTCCGTCGATTCCGAACGGCCTTGGTACGATCTCCTCACTGCCCAGTGCTACCGCCGTGAATGCCACCTTCGGCCGGCTCTATGTCTCCGATGGCCAACAGACCGACATCTTCTCGAACATCGACGGTGGTGGGACCACGGCCGTGAAGACGGCCACCGATTCCTTCGGCGCCGTGACCGTCGTGCCTCTCACCTCCACGGCCATCTTCGCGGCCGACGCCGCTCGCCAGGTGCGCGCATTCGACCTCTCGTCCGCGGCGATTCCCATCGAGCTGTCCCGCGTCCAGCTTCAGCCGAGTGGCGGCAACGTCAACCGCATCGGCCGCCTCGCTTCTGCTCCGAATCGGCTCTACGTGGCCGGCGGTGATCTCGGGCTGCTGACGTACGACACGACCTCGTTCATGACCCCGTTCCCCGTGCGTAGCTATCCCACCGGTGCCACGACCTCGGTCGTCTCGCTCGGAACAACCGTCTATGTTTCGAACGCCTCCAGCGGCATCACCGAGTTCACTCAGGCGTCGGACGGTGCTCTGACGCAACGCCGCTCGTGGGATAGCAGCAACGACATCGTACGGGATGGCGGCAACGGCTTTCTCTTCACAACATCCGGCGCAATCGGGTCGCTTTGGGTGCTTAATTCGGCGACACCGACGCTCATCTCCTCGGTCACTCTGCGCGCGCCGATTGCGTCCGCCGCCCTGATTGGAACCGTTGGCTATTTCGTCCTGACCGAGAGCAGCGGTAATACGCTATGGTCGGCCGATCTCGCGCCGATCACACCGGTCGCCCAGCAGATCCTGCTGACGGGAACGAAGCCGTCGTTCGTCACCCGTTCCGGTTCGTCGCTCGCCCTGGCCGAGCTGCGCGGAGACGGCACGACCGCGCTTTCGTACTATGCGTCGGCCGACTTCACGAAAGCGCCGGCGACGGCGAGCGTCAACGGGCTCTCCACGGGAGGCGTCGCTCTGTCCGGTACGACTGCCGCAGTATCGACGTTCAGCGGCCTGAGCATCGTCGATTTCACGAGCGGTACCACCGCCATCCTCCCTCACTCGACCGGCGCGATCGCGCTAAGCCTCGCCTTCGGAGGGACGACGCTCGCCGAGGCCACCGACACATCCCTCATCGTCTGGAACACGCAGACACGAACGATGACGAAACAGTACGTGCTGCCGGCCGTTCCGGTGGCCGTTCACATCGGCCCCGACAACGCCGTGGCCGACCTGGCCACGGAAAGCGGTATCACGGGCGCGCAGCTCGGCGCCGCGACAGGATTGCCGTCGTTGCTCTACGCCACGAACGGCAACGGCTACTACAAGAAGCTGGTGGCCGGCAGTCAGCGGCTCTATTTCTTCGACGGGCGCAACGTCGACATCTTCACGAACACGATGCAGTCCACCAGCGGGATCCGGACTCCACTCATCATCGACGTCGCCGCCAGCGACATTGGGGTGTTCACGATTCAGAACAACCTGACCGTGATCTCTTACGGACGCGACGGAAACACGCTTTCCACATCGACGATCAACGAAAGCTCCGATGCGCAGGCCCAATCGATCGTGTCCGCGGGCGGCGCCGCGTGGGCCTCGGTCATCGTCAACTGCCAGAGCAGCGGCTGTGAGGGAAAGACGATCGTCTTCGATCCGAAGAGCGCCTTCGCGCAGACGTCGACGATGACCGGCGCCGTGCGCGATCTCGTGACGAGCGGAACGCGCGCCTACGTCCTCACCGAGCTGCCCAATGAGGTGCGCGTAGTCGACATCAGTGATCCCGCGCACCCGGCCATCATCGTCAACCGCGCCAGTGAGGGCGTGTCGCAGAGCCCGCGGGCGATCGCCTTCAGCAACGGCACGGTCTATGTCCTCGGCGAGAAGCTCTACAGTTACTCACCGGCCGATCTTTCAAAAACCGGCGAGCAACTCGCGTCCTACGTCACTGATCCCACGAGTGGCGTAACCTACGTCGATCAGCATCTTGGTGCCGATGGCGCCTGCGTGGCTCTCACCGGCCGTCAGTTCTCGCCCATGTTCCTGACCGGAACACCGCCCGTCGCCTCTCCGGCGGCTGGGCGGTTCATCGCCACCCAGCCGGGAACTTTCTACTTCCTGACCGATTACTCGCTGGAGATCTGGTCGACAAAGCCGCTTCCTCCTTCGGCGCGGAAACGCGCGGCGCGATAGCATTTCCGCTCATGCCGAAGATCGCCTTCTCCTCCGACGCGAACGCATACCGCATCACCCTCTCCGATCTGCCGCTGAACATCCTCGATATCACTATGCTTGACGAGCTGCGCGACGCTATCTCCCGCGTCGCTCCCGACCGGCACGCGCTGATCATCGAGGCGCAGGGCGAGAAGGCGTTCTCCGCCGGCGCGAGCGTGCAGGATCACCTCGGCGATCGCGTGGCCACGATGCTGAGCCACTTCCACGATTGCTTCCGGATGCTGGCAACGCTCGACGTCGTCACGGTCGCCCTCGTGCGCGGCGCGGCACTGGGCGGCGGGTGCGAGCTCGCGCTCGGGTGCGACTTCGTTCTGGTTTCGGACCGCGCCAAGTTCAGCCAGCCGGAGATCAACCTCGGCGTCTTTCCGCCGGTCGCGGCGTATCAACTCTCACGGCAACTCGCTCCGCGCAAAGGCCTCGAGCTCCTGCTCACCGGCGACTCGATCGATGCCGTAGCCGCCGAGCGCGTCGGCCTCGTCAACGCCGTCTTCCCGTTCGCCGAGTTCGACATCCGCGCCGGAGAGTGGCTGCAACGGCTCTACAAACAGAGCGCATCGTCGCTTCGCTTTGCCAAACGCGCCTTTCGCCTGGCCCAGAGCGCCGACTTCCACGAGCGCCTCGCCGCCGTCGAGCGCCTCTACCTCGACGAGCTGATGCGGACGAGCGACGCCAACGAAGGGCTGAATGCCTTCATCGAGAAGCGGAAGCCTGTGTGGAGCGGCCGGTGATCAGTTCACGCCCGCCATCCAGCGCTTGATGACCGGGATCATGACGGCGAGGATCAGCGTCACGATGGCGGCGGTTACGAACGCGATCATGAACACCTCGGAGTAGCTGCGGTGGCCGACCAACCCCGCGACCCAGCCTGCCACGTAGTTGCCCATGGCCGTGGCGAAGAACCAGAATCCCATCATCAACCCGACGACCCTTGGCGGAGATAGCTTCGTGACCATGCTGAGTCCAACAGGGCTCAGACACAGCTCTCCCAGCATCTGAAGGAAGTAAAGACTCACGAGCCACATCGGGCTGACGCGCGCGCTGTGTGATTCGAAAAAACGCGCCGCGGGAACCATCAACAGAAACGAAAAGCTGAGGAAAAAGAGACCTAGCGTGAACTTGGTGGGACTCGAGGGTTCCCGACGGCTCTTGGCCATCGACAACCACAACCACGCGAAGATCGGCGAGAAGATGATGACAAACAGTGGCTCAACGGACTGGAACCAGCTCGATGGATATGTAAAGCCCAGGATCGTCAGACGCGTGGCCCTGTCCGCGAAGAGCGTGAGGCTGGAACCGGCCTGTTCGAAGCCGGCCCAGAAGATCAGCGCGAAGAGTGTCAGGATCAATGCCGCGGTGATTCGACCCCATTCCTCCCGGGTGAACGCCTTTTCCGGCTGCAAAGCGGTTGCGTTTGCCGTCCCGGTCATCTGCTTCTCCGTGCCCGACACGGCAATGAGGTACTTTCGGCCGTACACGTACTGAATCAATCCAAACACCATCCCGACCCCGGCGGCAGCGAAGCCGATGTGCCAGTTGATTTTCTGGCCAAGCCAGCCGGTGATGAGGGGTGCGATAAAGGCACCGAGGTTGATTCCCATGTAGAACAGGGAAAAACCGGCATCGCGGCGCGGGTCGTCGCGAGTGTAAAGCGTCCCCACGATCGTGCTGACATTGGGTTTCAGGAGGCCGGTGCCAAGAACGATCAGACCGAGGCCGGCGTAGAAGAACGGGATGCCCGGGACGGCCATCGAGAAGTGTCCGCAGGCGATGATGATCCCGCCCAGAAGAACCGCTCGGTAATGGCCGAGGAAGCGATCGGCGACGTAGCCGCCGGGAACCCCCATCAGGTAAACCGCCATCGTGTAGAGACCATAGATGTGGGTGGCCTTCGCGTCAGGAAAGCCCAGACCCGGTTGCATCACGGAGCCCGTCATGTACAGCACGAGCAGCGCTCGCATACCGTAGTAGCTGAAGCGCTCCCACATCTCGGTGAAGAAGCACGTTGCCAGTCCCCGAGGATGGCCGAACCACTGCTTTTCCGCGACGGCGATGTTAGACATGCGACGCATTCTCAGCCAGCGATGATGCACAATGCAACGGCGATGACGCAGTCGTTGCAGAGTGTTGCACCGCGCCGGCTACAGCAGAATGTCCCTCTGGCCCCTCTGACGACCCTGGGCATCGGTGGTCCGGCGAAGAGTTTCGTTCGTGCCGATAGCATCGACGAGATTCGCGACGTGATGGCCTGGGCCGGCGCCCGGCGTGAACCGCTTTTCATTCTCGGCGGGGGCAGCAACCTCCTGATCGCCGACGAAGGTTTCGACGGCGTGGTCCTGCAGATCGATCTGCGCGGGATGACCGTGCGCGACGAAAGCGCTGAAGCCGCGACCGTCCACGTCGCCGCGGGGGAGCGCTGGGACGACTTCGTGGCCTTTGCCGTCGATCACGGATGGGCAGGCATCGAGTGCCTCTCCGGCATCCCCGGCCTGACCGGCGCCACGCCGATCCAGAACGTCGGCGCCTATGGGCAGGAGGTCAGCGAGACGATCATCGGCGTGGAAGCCGTGGAGCGCGACACCGGCCGCGTGGTGACGCTGGCGAACCGGGACTGCGGCTTCGGTTACCGGCAGAGCGTGTTCAAGAACGCGGCGAAGGACCGCTACATCGTCGCTGGCGTCACGTTTCGCCTGAGGCCGCAAGGTGTGGCGACGATCAAGTATCCCGAGTTGGAGAAGTACCTCGGCGAGCATGACATCGACGCCCGCGATCTTCGGCAGGTGCGTGACGCCGTCATCGCCATCCGCAAACGCAAAGGGATGGTTCTCGATCCGGCCGATCCCGACACGCGCAGCGACGGCTCGTTCTTCATGAATCCGGTGGTGACGCCGCAGCATTACGACGAATTCCTCCGCCGTGCCGCGACGAAGGACGTCCCGCATTTCCCGTCCGGCGATCAGATCAAGCTCTCCGCCGCCTGGCTCATCGAGCACGCCGGTTTTCACAAGGGCTTCGTGTACGGCAATGTCGGCCTCTCATCGAAGCACACCCTCGCTGTCATCAACCGCGGGGGTGGCACCGCGCGGGAGGTGCTGGAGCTCGTGGGGATGATCCAGGGTCGGGTGCGCGAAACGTTCGGAGTGGAGATTCAGCCGGAGCCGAATTTTGTGGGGTTCTGAGTCGCCAGGTTAGCGCGCTCGGACGGCGCGTTTTCACTAGCGCTGTCATCCTGAGGCTGCCGCAGCCGCGGTACGAATCGTTGATGTTTGCGCGATCTGAATCCCGCGGCGTAGGACGCCGAAGGACCCCCTGCGCGCTTGCCGGGTCGGGTGGTGGTTCTTCTCGATGCAAGCTCGCGGGGGGTCCTTCGGCGTCCTACGCCGCGACGTTTGATCTGCGCAAACACCACCATCCAGAGCGCGGCTGCGGCAGCCTCAGGATGACAGTTGTATTCATCGCGCTGCCCTCGCGAAAGGCACCGAGCGGAGGCATACTGAGATCCATGAAGCACCTCGCATTCGCTCTCCTCTTCCTCACTCTCACCGCCCACGCCGACACCCTCCTCGTCCTAAACAAATCCGACACGACCCTTTCGTTCGTCGATCCCGTCACGTTGCAGACGCTGGCTACGATTCCGACGGGCGATGCTCCGCACGAGGTCGCGGTGTCGGACGACGGGAAGATCGCCGTCGTGGCGAACTACGGCACCGGGCCGAATCCGGGGACGACGCTTTCGGTCATCGATGTGCCAGGCCACAAGGAACTGCGGCGTTTCGCGCTCCCCGGGCTGTTGCGCCCGCATGGCATCCAGGCGGTCGGTTCGCGCTTCTGGTTCACGGCCGAGGGGAGCCGCGTGATCGCGCGGTATGACGCGGCTGCTGATCGTATCGATTTCATCAGCGGAAGCGGCGCGGATACGACGCACATGATCATCGTCACGGGCGGCGAAAGGACCATCTACACCGCCAACATCGGCTCGAACAGCGTCACCGTCTTCGATCTGAGCGGTGCGCCGCGAAACATCATCGTCAAGCAGATTCCGGCCGTTAAGGGACCGGAAGGGATCGATCTCTCGCCGGATGGCTCGGAGCTCTGGGTGGCTTCGCGCGTGGCCGGCGGCGGAATCGCCATCATCAATCCGGCCACGAACGCAGTCGTGCAGACCCTGCCGACAACGACGAAGGTGGCCAATCGCGTCAAGTTCACCCGCGACGGGAAGTACGTGCTGGTCTCTGATCCGCCGTCAAACCTGGTGCTCGTCTACGACGCGGCAACGAAAGAGGTGATCAAGTCGATCGAAATGGCGGCCGAACCGTCAGGAATCCTCATGGCGCCGGACGGCAGACGCGCGTTCGTCGCCTGCGCGGGAGCGAAAAAGGTGCAGGTCATCGAGCTCACGACGTTCTCGATTACCCACGAGATCGAGACCGGAAACGTGCCGGATGGGTTGGCGTACGCGCGGTAATAATTGTCATCGGCTGGCACCGTGAGGGACCCCCGGCTCATAGCCGCCCACCCGACCGGGTTGCAGGTTGGGGGTCCTTCGTCGTCCTCAGCCCCTCCGGGGCATCGGCGACTCAGGATGACAGTTCAGACTCCACATACTTCGCCAGCTTTTCGCGCACGACGTCCGGGACCGGCGTCGGTTTGAACTCGCCGCGCTTTACGGCCACGAGGATGTACTTGCCGGTGGCGACGGCGATGTCGGGCGCCTCGCTGCGGTGTACTTCGAAGTTGAGGTGGATCGAGCTGGCACCGATCTTTCCGAAGAACGCGTCGACGATGAGCAACTCGTCGAGCGTCACGGGATGAAAGAAATCGCACTCGACGTGGACGCGCGGAAGCCACAGGCCGAGGTCATCGAAGAGCGTGCGATACGACAGTCCGCACGACCGGAAGAGCTCCACTTCAGCCAGGCCGAAGAAGCGAAGATAGGCTTGGTAGTTGATGATGCCGGCGGCATCGATGTCTTCCCATCGGACGTATTCGGACACGGAAAAGCGCATGGCTTTAGAATTCTCCGCTTATGAAAGAAACGATGAGAAAACGTATCACGGCTGTTGCTCTCTCTCTTTTCGCCGTCGCCGCATTCGCGGCGGACGTTCCGCCGAAGGTCGTCGCTCTCCGCGCCGCGCGGCTCATTGACGGCCGGGGCGGAGAGGTCATCTCGCCGGCCGTTATCCTCGTGCGCGGCAACAGAATCGAGTCGATCGGCGGCGCCGTTCCGGAAGGGGCGCAGGTAATCGAGCTCGGCGATATGACCTTGCTGCCCGGACTCATCGATGCCCATGTCCATACACTGCTGCAAGGCGACATCACCGCCGAGGATTACGACGCCCAGCTCTTCAAGGAATCGCTGGCCTACCGGGCCTTGCGCGCCACCAGGGCTTTGAAGATCGCGCTCGGCAACGGCTTTACGACCGTGCGCGATCTCGAGACCGAGGGGGCGATGTACACCGACGTCGATCTCAAGCACGCCGTCAACAACGGCATCATCGACGGGCCGCGCATGGTGGTCTCGACCCGGGCTATGTCCGTCACGGGCGGCTACGGTCCCAGCGGCTACGCGCCCGAGGTCACCCACCCGATGGGAGTGCAGATCGTCGATGGGGCCGATGAGGGGCGAAAAGCGGTTCGCGAGCAGATCGCGCATGGAGCGGACTGGATCAAAGTCTACGCGGACCGGTCGTACTTCGTGGCGAAGGACGGGACGCTCTCATCGACGCCGACGTTCAATGCCGAGGAGATGAAAGCGATCGTCGACGAAGCGCACCGGCTGCACCACAAAGTGGCGGCACATGCCATGGCCCGGCCGGGCATCGAGAACGCGCTCAACGCCGGCGTCGACTCGATCGAGCACGGCGTGTCCATCCCCGGCGATCTGATCGAGGTCATGGTGGCGAAGGGTGTCTATCTCTGCCCGACACTGACCGTGACCGAATACGTGGCGCCGGGCCGCGGCGGGATCTGGACGAAGATCCCTGCCTTTCACCGTGACAGTTTCGAGCGGGCGCTCAAGCGCGGCGTGAAGATCGCCTTCGGCACCGACGCGGGCGGATTTCCCTGGGACGCGATCAACGAGGCCAGGGAGTTCGAGTACGAGACCCGCTTCGGGATGACGCCGATGCAGGCCATCCAGACGGCCACGCGCAATGCCGCCGATCTGCTCGACATGTCGGACCGCATCGGCACGATCGAAGCCGGAAAATTCGCGGACATCGTGGCCGTGCCCGGCAATCCTCTCAACGACATCACGGCCATGGAACGGGTCGGGTTCGTGATGAAGGATGGGAAGGTGTACAAGAGGCCGTAGTCGGCCACCGGGGGTCGGGAGTCGGGGGTCGGGGGTCGGAGAAGGCGGCTTGCAGCATTCACGTTCCTCTCCGACCCCCGACCCCCCGACCCCCGATCCCGGAAGGTGTGCAAGAAGCCGCAGGGGCAGTAGTGCTGTGATCTGCGTGGGGGGTCGGGAATCGAAGCAGGCTGATTGCGGGATTCACGTTCCTCTCCGACCCCCGACCCCCGACCCCCGACTCCCGTGTACGCCGCGAGTAGCGCTCGCGTTACTCTTACCACCGTGTCCAACCTTCTCGTCGTCGACGTCGGCAACACGAACATCGTGCTGGGGGTCTTTCGCGCCGACACGCTCGTCAGCTCGTGGCGATTGGCGACTGCGCGCGAGCGGACCTCGGATGAATACGGGATCCTGGCCCGCCAGCTCATTGGCGAAACGTTCTCCGACGCGTTCGACGGGGCCATCGTCTCGTCCGTCGTGCCGCCGCTCAATCACTCCATCGCTTCGATGGTGCGGAAGTTCTTCGGGCTCGATGCGCTCTTCGTCGAGCCTGGAGTAAAGACCGGCATCGCCATCCATACCGACAATCCGGCGGAAGTGGGCGCCGACCGCATCGTCAACTGCGTGGCCGCGCATGCGGAGTATGGCGGGCCGGCCATCATCGTCGACTTCGGCACGGCCACCACGTTCGACGTGGTGACGTTCGACGCGCGCTACATCGGCGGCGTGATCGCGCCTGGTCTGACGATTTCCGCCGAGGCGCTCTTCGCTCGCGCCGCTCGCCTGCCGCGTGTCGACATCCGCCGGCCGGAGTCGGTCATCGGTACGAATACGATCGTGAACATGCAGTCGGGGATCTATTTCGGATACCTCGGCCTGGTCGACGGCATCCTCGGCCGCATGAAGCGCGAGGTGCCCGATGTCCGGGCGGTCGTCGCCACGGGAGGGCTGGCCTCCCTGCTCGCGCCCGACTCCGAGTACATCGAGTATGTCGATGACGACCTAACGCTGAAAGGGCTGAAGATCGTCTATGAGCGAAACCTCGCCCCGCGCCGGGGACGGAAGTGAGGGTGGTGCGCCGGAGCGCGCCCCGCACAGACAGGAGTGTCTGTGCCACAAAATCCAGGGTCGATGTGGCACAGACGTTCACGTCGCCGCGGGCGAGTCTGTCGCCCGCTGAAGCGGGCTCGCAATACTGGGGGCGTTCGACACCCCCGGCTGAAGCCGGGGGCTACGAATCTCATGCCGGCTCCGCCGGCGGCTGACACCATGAACTTTCAAACGGAAGTGAGGTTGGTGCCAACGGGAGTCGTCGCCGGCGAAGCCGGCGTAAGAACCGTAGCCCCCGGCTTCAGCCGGGGGTTTGTAAGTTTTTTAATATTGCGAGCCCGCGTAGCGGGCGACAGAGAAGGGTTAACTCCGGTGCGCGCCGGGTCGAAAACCTGCTGGGCGGCCGTGATCGTGACCCTCCTCTTCGCTGCCAACGCCTACGCCGGCTCCCGAGTCACGGCGACGCACGCCGCGCTGGCCACCTCGTCGCCTGTTGCCACGCGGATTGGGTTGAGCGTGCTGAAAGAAGGTGGGAATGCCATCGATGCTGCCGTGGCGGTCTCCTTCGCTCTCGCGGTTCTCGAGCCGAAGGCGACGGGGTTGGGCGGAGGGGGATTTCTAACCTACTACGACGCGGAAAGCGGCGGAATCTGGACGCTCGACTTTCGCGAGACCGCGCCGGCCGCGGCGAAACGGTCGGCCGGCAATGCCGCGTTCAGCGGTGCGTCAGCGGCGGCGGTGCCTGGGTTCGTGGCCGGGCTCGACGCCATGCACAGCCGCTTCGGTTCGCGTCCCTGGCGCGAGCTGGTCGCCCCGGCTCAGCGTCTGGCGAAGGATGACCTGGCCAAGACGCTGCTTCGCATCAGCGAGCAGGGGGCGCGCGATTTCTACGATGGGGAGCTGGCGAACAAGCTGGTCGAAGCGGTGCGCGCGGCCGGCGGCGTCTTTTCGTTTCACGACCTGCGCGACTACAAACCCATCTGGCGCGCGCCGGTGCGCATTACGTTCCGCGGCGCCGACATCTACACCGTCGCGCCGCCCGCCGCGGGCGGGCTCGTGATCGGGTCGATCCTGAAAATCATCAATGGATTCGATGGACGTGGGCCGAACTCTCCGGGCCGGCCGGCCAGCCTGGAGAGCCCGGCCTATCTCCATCTCCTGGTAGAGGCCGAGCGGCGGGCGGCCATCGATCGCGACCGTTATCTGTCCGATCCTGCAGAGGGACGCGTGCCGGTGCACGAGCTACTCTCCGACGAGCGCGCCGCGCTTTGGCGCGCGTCGATCGACCCGAACCGCGTGACACCGACCGCCGCGCTGGCGGAGCCGGGCGCGGCCACGCCGCAGTCGGTCCACACGACGCATGTCTCCATCATCGACACGCACGGCAACGTCGTTTCGCTGACGACCTCGATCGGCGAAGAAGGTGCAGGCGGTTTCACCGTCCCCGGACTCGGCGTGCCGCTGAACGGTGCCATGAACGATTTCAGCAGCCCGTCGTCGCCCGCGAACTCCGTCGCCGGCGGCAACCGTCCCGCCTCGCCGCTCTCTCCGGTAATCGTCTTGCGCGGCGGAAAACCGGTGCTGGCCATCGGGACCTCCGGCGGGGCGGCGATCTCGACGACGATCGCGCAGATCCTCCTGGACATGCTCGTCTTCAACCGGACGCTCACCGAAGCCGTGGCCGCCCCACGCTGGTCGCAGCAGGCCACACCCGAGGAGATCGCCTATGAGCAGGGACGCGCGCCTCAGGCGACGGTCGATGCCTTGCTGGCCCTTGGGCACGGCGTCCGCGCACGCGAGTCGATCGGCGACGTGCAGGCGGTGTCGATCGACGGGAAGAAACTGCTGGCCATCTCCGACGCGCGGCACGGGGGGGCGGCGGGCGGGTATTAGGCCGGCACTTCTCACCCGGGACTCTGTTCACGGACTCTGGGAGTTGCCAATTTGACTCACCATTCTTGCACGTTAACTCGCCTTCGGATCGAAGAACCACCAAAAACGGTCGAACTGGAGAGTCCAACGCGGCAACCTATGTTGATATCCACCAAGGTGGCGCTCCTCGTCGGCTATTTGTGCAACGCGCTGCGAAGCAGCGCATAAATCGGCCTGCCGGCTCTCATCGCGGACCTCGAAGCCGCCGAGTAGCCACAAATGACGAGGGGCATGCCGCCACGGGCATGCCCCTCGTTCTATTTGCGGACCAGGTTGGACTACGTTCTCCGTACCAGAGCGATCGCGCCGAGGACGGCGGCCAGCATCATGAGCATCCAGGCGCTGAGCGCGGGGATGGCGTTCCCGGGCAGGATGGGTACGCTCTTCGTGCTGCTGTTGTTGGCCGGATTCGGGTCGCTGGCGGCGCTGCTGACCGTGGCCGTGTTCGAGAGGGTTCCCGGCGACGCCACCGGCGGCGCGGTGATCGTCAATGTGATCGGGTTCGCGGCCCCGAGGGCCAGCGAGGGCAGCGTGCAGGTAACCGTCCCCGTCGCAAAGTTGCAGGTCCAGCCGGTACCGGAAGCGCTGACAAAGCCTGAGCCGGCCGGCAGCGTGTCGGTGACCGAAACGCTCGGCGCCGTCCCTGGCCCGAGGTTCGAGACGGAGAGCGTGTACGTGATCGGATTGCCGCCGAAGGCGGTTCCGGAGGCCGTGTTCTTGGTGATCGAAAGATCGGCCGAGGCGCAGAAGTTCGAGATCTCGTTGAGCTCCGTGGCCGACAGGCATTGGGTCGAGCTGGCGGGGAGGAGGGCAAGGGCCGCCGACTGGGCGTTTGCCGCGGCCTTGGATGGCTGGCCCGTGGCGAAGTTCACGATCGCCTTCGTCTGGCCGGGGGCAAGTGTGATCGAGTACGACCACCACGGCTTGTCGTTTCCATTCTGGAAAAAGATGCCGTTGACGGGAGTCGCTGCACAAGAGCCCTGGATGATCTGGCCGGTGCGAACATCAGACGATGTCTTGCCGGAATAGTTCTGAAAGGACGTGATCCACGTATCGGTGGTCTGGGCCACTGCGTCACCGTTCGATGAATTGACGATGACGGTGTTGGAGTCGGAGCCGAGATTGTTCGACGTGATCATCGTGAACGTGATCGGCGAGCCGGTGGTGTTCGTGAAGAAGTTCATCCAGCGGATGAACATATCGTTCGTGGGGACGAAGACCTTTCTCGTGACCGAGAGACCCCCGATGATCTGCGGCCCGTATACGAGCTGACGGTTTGTACAGGTCGGGCCGGGGGGGACAGTGGCGTCGAACGGCGTCGGTCCGTTCTTGTTGAACATCGTGAAGTTGGCGTTGCCAGTCTGGCATGGGCCCGAGGCGTTCGTCAGACTCACGCATATTGCGCCGTACCCGTCAAACTCGTCATTCAGAGTCGAATTCGTGACTCCGCCGGCGGATGTCGTAGCCGCAACGGCATGGGTGTACGACGCTTCAGAAGCTGCGCCCGAAGCCGACGACGAGGTGCTGAACGTTATGTTGGTATTGATGAAGTACTTGAGGCCGGCGGAGTCGATCAGTTGGATCGACCCGGTGGCCAGTGTGCGCGGATGGAGTGCGAGAGCGGACACGCGGCCCTTACCGTGAGCATGTTGTCTGGCCCTCTTCGCGTCCCGTTTCGCTTGATTCGCCGCCACTGCCGCGGCGTGTCGCGCGGCCTGGGCTGCGTCCTCCGCCCCGGGGCGCAACGCCGACTTATCGGCAATCAAGCGCAAAGTCGACGATCGATCGGTGACCGAGATGTCCGCGAAGAGAACCGAGCAGGAAAGGAAAACTACCGCCGCCAGCGCCGCCACCTTGTTCATAAGTCCCCCCCACTTCTGCGATTCCCCATGATTCGCAGAGCGCGTGATTGTGCCCAGGCTCGCCGCAGAGTGTAACGGATTCGCGACTTGTCTGCCAGGAATCGCGGCAGGAGCCTCACGGCAAGCGCTTACGAGCGTCTTCGGCGGCTGCGGCGCGCGAGACCTGAGGGGCATGTCCGATGATGAGCGGACATGCCCCTGGAGGTGATTTGTGGATTAGGTTCTGCGCACCAGAGCGATGGCGCCGAGGACGGTGGCCAGCATCATGAGCATCCAGGTGCTGAGCGCGGGGATGCTGGAGCCAGGCAGGATCGGTACCGTCTTCGTGCTGCTGTTGTTGGCCGGATTCGGATCGCTTGCGGAGCTGCTGACCGTGGCCGTATTCGACAGGTTGCCGGGTGATGCGACGACGGGCGCGGTGATCGTCAATGTGATCGGGTTCGCAGCACCCACGGCCAGCGTCGGCAGCGTGCAGGTGACTGTGCCCCCGACGTTATTGCAGGTCCAGCCGGTGCCGGAAGCGCTGACGAAGCCGGAGCCGGCGGGCAGCGTATCGCTGACCGAAACGCTCGAGGCCGTCGCCGGCCCGAGGTTTGAGACGGCCAGCGTGTAGGTAATCGGATTGCCGCCGAAGGCGATTGTGGCCGTCGTGCTCTTGGTGATCGAAAGATCAGTTGAGGTAACGAAGTTGACGACCTGGCCAAGCTCCGTGGCCGAAAGGCATTGCGTCGACGACGCCGGAAGGAGAGCGAGAGCCGCCGACTTGGCGTTGGCCGCGGCCTTCGATGGCTGTCCGGTGGCGAAGTTCAGGATGGCCTTCGTCTGTCCGGGAGCAAGAGTGATCGAGTACACCCAGAACGGATTGTCGTTTCCGTTAGCGAAAAAGATGGTCGAGACGGGTGTTGGAGCCCCTGCACCCTGGATTACCGCTCCGGTTCGCACGTCGGATGACGTGGTGCCGGAGTAATTCTGAAAGGACGTGATCCATGTGTCGGTAACGTCTGCCACGGCATCGCCGTTCGATGAATTGACGATGACTGTGTTGGAGTCGGAGCCGAGGTTGTTCGAGGTAAGCATCGTGAACGTCACCGGCGAGCCGGATGTGTTCGTGAAGAAGTTCATCCAGCGGATGAATGTATCGTTGGTGGGGACGAAGACCTTTCGAAAGACCGTGAGCGGGCCGATGGTCTGGTTCGGGAAGACCACTTGGCGGTTCGTGCAAGTTGGGCCCGGAGGCACGGTGGCGTCGAAGGCAGGCGGTCCGTTCTTGTTGTAGATGGCGAACGCGGCGTTGCCGGTCTCGCACTGTGTGTTGGCATTGCTGAGACTGACGCAGATCGTCTGATAACCGTCGAACTCGTCGTTGAGCGTCGACATGGTGGTACCGCCGTTGAGGGTCGTGGCGGCCACGGCCGCGCTGTACGACGCCTCCGAGGCAGCACCGGAAGCAGAGGATGTGGTGCTGAAGGTGATGTCGGTATTGATGAAGTACTGGAGACCCGCTGCGTCGATCAGCTTAATCGACCCTGTAGCGAGCGTTCCCGGATGGAGTGCCAGAGCGGATGCGCGGCCCTTGCCGTGAGCATGTTGCCGAGCTCGTTTCGCATCCCGCTTGGCCTTGTTGTCAGCCACCGCCGCCGCGTGCCGCGCCGCTCGGTCAGCTGGCGTTGCTGCCGTTACTCCGGGACGCAACGCCGACGTGTCAGCAATTTGATGCAAGGTCGATCGATCGGTAACCGAGATGTCCGCGTAGAGAACCGAGCAGGAAAGGAGAACTAACGCCACCACCACCGCCACACGCTTCATATATATGCCTCTTCTTCTCCCGCCGGCCGTCAGACCAGGGAATGACTGGATGTTTGGAGCCCGGTCTGGAGTTTAGCGGATGCACCCGCCGCTGTGCTACAAGAAATTGACAGGCGAGTCGCTTCGCGTCATCCGCCGCACTCCCTGGCTCGTGGCAATGAGTGCCTCGGTGGCCTCGGTGGGAAAGAATCCAGTTTCAACCACTCCAGCCAGGGCGCGGATTGCTTCCACCGTCTCGGCGATGTCGGTCTGCGCGGGAACCAGGACGTCGAGGATGAGATGCCCTTCGTCCGTGATGCGCGGCTGCCCATCGCGAAGACGAAGCGCCGGCGCGAGGCCCATCGCCGCGAATCGTTTCTCGAGAACGTCGCGCGCGAACGGCGTCACTTCCACCGGCAGCACGCCTGTGCCAAGCCGCTCGACGATCTTCGATTCATCGGCGATGACGATGAATCGCCTGGCCTGCTGCTCGACGATCTTCTCCCGCAGCAGCGCGCCGCCGCGGCCTTTGATCAGCCGGAGGCGCGCATCGATCTCGTCAGCGCCGTCGACCGCGAGATCGAGAGGCGCGATCGCGGCAAGGGCGAACAGCGGGATGCCGAGCGAGAGGGCCTGATCCTCGGTCTGCTTCGACGTGCAGGTGCAGCGGATGTCGCTCAAGGCACCGTTCGCAAGCGCTTCGCCGAGGAGAGTGACGAACTCCTTGGCCGTGCTGCCGGTGCCGAGACCGAGGGACATGCCGCCTCGGACCGATCGAAGCGCCTCACGGGCTGCTTCGATCTTCTGGTCCTGAGCGGACATGTCCCTCCAAAGGCTCGCGGACTACGTTCTCCGTACCAGAGCGATGGCGCCGAGGACGGCGGCCAGCATCATGAGCATCCAGGTGCTGAGCGCGGGGATGGCGTTCCCGGGCAGGATGGGTACGCTCTTCGTGCTGCTGTTGTTGGCCGGATTCGGATCGCTTGCCGCGCTGCTAACCGTGGCCGTGTTGGAGAGGGTTCCCGGCGAAGCCACCGGCGGCGCGGTGATCGTCAATGTGATCGGATTCGCCGCTCCGACCGCCAGCGTGGGCAGTGTGCAGGTAACCGTTCCGGACACGTTGTTGCAGGTCCAGCCCGTGCCGGAAGCGCTGACGAAGCCGGAGCCGGCTGGCAGGGTATCGCTGACTGAAACGCTCGGTGCCGTTCCTGGCCCGAGGTTCGAGACGGAAAGCGTGTACGTGATCGGGTTGCCGCCGAAGGCGACGGTGGCGGCTGTGTTCTTCGTGATCGACAAATCTGCCAGGGCGCAGAAGTTCGAGATCTGGTTGAGCTCCGTGGCCGACAGGCATTGCGTCGAGCTGGCAGGGAGGAGAGCAAGGGCGGCAGACTGGGCGTTTGCCGCGGCCTTCGACGGCTGGCCCGTTGCGAAGTTCACGATCGCCTTTGTCTGGCCGGGGGCAAGCGTGATCGAGTACGACCACCACGGCTTGTCGTTTCCATTCTGGAAAAAGATGCCGTTGACGGGAGTCGCTGCACAAGAGCCCTGAATGATCTGACCGGTGCGGACGTCAGTCGATGTCTTTCCGGAATAGTTCTGAAAGGAGGTAATCCACGTATCGGTGGTCTGGGCCACGGCGTCACCGTTCGATGAATTGACGATGACGGTGTTGGAGTCGGAGCCGAGATTGTTCGAGGTGATCATCGTGAACGTGATCGGCGATCCGGTGGTATTCGTGAAGAAGTTCATCCAGCGGATGAACGTGTCGTTCGTTGGGACGAAGACCTTTCTCCTGACCGAGAGCCCCCCGATGATCTGCGGCCCGTATACGAGCTGACGGTTTGTACAGGTCGGGCCGGGAGGGACAGTGGCGTCGAACGGTGTCGGTCCGTTCTTGTTGAACATCGTGAAGTTGGCGTTGCCAGTCTGGCAGGGGCCTGAGGCGTTCGTCAGACTCACGCAGATCGCGCCGTAGCCGTCGAACTCATCACTCGGACTCGACATCGTCGTACCGCCTGCGCTCGTCGAGGCAGCAACGGCATGGGAGTACGACGCCTCCGAGGCAGCACCCGACGCCGAGGACGAGGTGCTGAATGTGATGTTGGTGTTAATGAAGTACTGGAGCCCCGCGGAGTCGATCAGTTTGATCGAGCCAGTGGCCAGCGTGCCGGGATGGAGTGCGAGAGCGGATATCCGACCCTTGCCGTGAGCGTGCCGCCTCGCTCGTTTCGCGTCCCGCTTCGCTTGGTTTGCGGCTCTTAACGCCGCCCGGTCGGGGACCGAGTCCGCCCCGGGACGCAACGCCGATGGATCGGCCAGGAAGCGCAAGGTCGACGAGCGATCGGTAACCGAGATGTCCGCGAAGAGAACCGAGCAGGAAAGGAGAATAGCCGCCGCCACCGCCACTTGTTTCATAAAATCCTCGCTTCATTTCTACGCGATCGCGATGATCGCGGAAAGCTCGAATGTTTTTGGCCCGGCGAGAGTTTAACCGATGGAATCGCCTGAATACTACTAAAATTGGAAACTCAAATGATCGATCGCCTTCGCCGGCGCCGCCTGATTGGTGTTGCCGTCATTATCGCACTAACACCCGTTTTGTCTATCCTCTCCTGTAAGCGGCGCGAGCGCCCGAACGTTCTGGTCATCACCATCGATACCCTTCGCGCCGATCACCTCGGCTGTTACGGGTTCACCCTGGCCCGCACCCCCTCCATCGACAAGCTTGCCCGCGAGAGCGTGCGCTTCACCGACGCCATCTCCGCCGCGCCGATCACGATGCCCTCGCACTCGTCGATCTTCACCGGCCTTTATCCTCCCGCGCACGGCGTTCGCGACAACGGCGCCTATGCTCTCGGCGAAGGGGCCGTCACGCTGGCCGACCGTCTTCGCAACGCCGG
Organism: Thermoanaerobaculia bacterium; assembly: GCA_035482045.1. Classification (GTDB taxonomy): domain Bacteria; phylum Acidobacteriota; class Thermoanaerobaculia; order Gp7-AA8; family Gp7-AA8; genus JADGNZ01. Next base: position 8,090 of record DATHRD010000056.1, on the reverse strand, counting down.
CTACACCACGCACGCCTTCGTCTCCGCCCTCGTGTTGAATCGCCGCTACAATCTCAACAAAGGCTTCGAGACCTACGACGACGACCTCTGGTCCGAGGCTGAACCGAAGCTGTTCATGATCAGGGAGCGGCTGGCACCGAAGACCGCCGATCATTTTCTGCAGTGGTTCGACGGTTGGAACCGCGCGAGGACGAAGCCATTCTTCGCCTGGGTCCACTTTTTCGATGCGCACCAGCCCTACCATCCGTCCGCCTCTGACCTGTCGGTTTCCGTAAGCCCATACGACGCGTCCATCGCCGGGATCGACCGCCAGATCGGACGGATCGTGGAGACGCTCCGAAGCCAGGGCCTTTTGGAGAACACGCTCCTGATCGTCACCGCCGATCACGGCGAGAGTCTCGGCGAGCACGGCGAGCAGACGCACGCCATCTTCGTCTACGACGCCACGGTCCGCGTGCCGCTGCTCATTCGCTACCCAGCGTTCGCGCCGGCGGTCTACGCCGCGCCCGTCCGCTCGGTGGACATCATGCCGACCGTGCTCGGTGTCCTCGGCCTGCCCGGCGGCGACCTGACGGACGGGCATGACCTCGGACCGGCCATTCGAGGAAAGGAACCGGCGCCGCCGCTTCCGCAGTACTCGGAGTCGCTGCTCTCGGAAGTCGGATTCGGCATGGCTCCCCTTTTCGCGATCCGCGACGACGGCTACAAATTTATCCGCGCACCGCGGCCGGAGTTGTATGACCTCCGCAACGATCCGCACGAGTTGCACAACCTTCAGCCGGCGCTGCCGCGCGTGGCCGCGAAGATGGACGGGGAGCTGACGCAATTGATGAACGCCAGCATGCGCCACTCCGTGAAAGCGGCGGCCAGCCCGATGACGCGCGAGACCGAGGAGTCGCTCCAGGCACTCGGCTACCTGGCGCCGCACGCGGAGCGTTCCGCCATGCAGGGGATGGACCCGAAAGACGCGCTGCCGCTGCACATCAAGCTGGAAGACGCTCGTCACCTCGCGCAGCAGCGCAAGTGGGCGGCATCCGAGGTCAAGCTGCTCGAAGTATTGGCCGTGACGCCACGGAACGTCTCCGCGCTCAACGTGCTCGGTCTCATCGGGGTCAAGACCGGCGACGGCGACAAGGCCGTGAAGTACTACCAGCAGTCGCTGGCCGTTGATCCGCAGCAATTCCGGGTGTTTGGGGTGCTCGGAGCGATCGCGCTCACGCATGGAGATCTCGACCGATCGCAGAAGGAGTTTCAGGCCGCGCTTGCCATCAACCCCCATTTCGCCGAGGCCATGGCCAACCTCGGCTTCATCGAGTCACTTCGGGGGCACGGTCCAGCGGCCGAGCAGTGGTATCGGAAAGGGATTGCCGCCGACCCCACCTTCCCTCGCGTTTACAGGCGGCTCGGCGACCTTTACTACGAGCGAAACGACTGGGCTCAGGCCTACGCGAACTACAAGAAGGTCATCCAGTTCGAGCCAACCGATGTTCGTGCAGTGGTGCAGGCCGGGAACTGCGCGCGCCGTCTCAACCGCAACGACGAAGCCGACGCCCTCTTCCGCCACGGCGAAGAGCTGCGCCCCGACGGATGGATTCCCACCTACAACCGGGCCTGCCTCATGGCCGTGGCCGGAAAGCCGCAGGAAGCGCTGACAACGCTCGCCACGCTGGCTACCCGCCACCCGGTGCCCATCGCACTCATCGAGCGGGATACCGACCTCGCGACGATGCGCTCATTGCCGGGTTATCCCGCGCTGAAAAAGAAATTGACCGATACCGGGGATGACGACATTGAGGATTAGCCGAGGATTAGCCGGCCAGCACAGACAAGAGTGTAAATGCCGCGTTAGCGGCAACAAGACGGTAGCCAGGGGTGCGAGCGTTTTTTGCGAGCACCCCTGGTAAAGAGATGTCGTGGTTAGTGCCGCGTCAGCGGCACTTGAGTAATCGTGGACGCCATCCAGTGCCGCTGACGCGGCACGCTTCCGAGAGACAACGCAGACCAGGGGTTGCTCGCAAAAAGCGCTCGCACCCCTGGCTACCTTCTTGAGCCGCTATCGCGGCGTCGTAACGTCCAATATCCAGAGCACAGACAAGAGTGTCTGTTCTGTGCCAATTGTCTGTGCTCTGCCACATCAGTCCTGTCCAGGGCCTCACTCCGCGTCCGTCTTCCGCACCGTCACGTCGAACCGCCACTGGTGATTCTGGTAGTAGAACGACACCAGCGAGACGAACGGTTTGTCGAGCGGCTTGTTCTGCTTCGTCTCGAACATCGGGTATAGCGGCGTGGGGCGGGTGTAGTGCCAGACCAGCTCGCCGTGGCCGGTCGTCGGTTCGGTGGGATGGCGCTGAAAGTTGCGCAGGCCATCGTAGACCTTGTAGCAGATCAGGCCGCGGAAGACCGGTCCGCGGGCGCTCGGCGACGTGCCCAGGACCGGGAAGCCTTTCTGGGTCGTGTGTGCGACGTACGCGGCGCCGTCCGGCGTTGGCCCTCCGGTCACGGTGATGAGGCCGGCTTTCTGCAGGTTGTCGTACGTGCGGAGCGAGCGCTCGTCGAACTCATCTTTCGGAAAGCGCGCGTTCCACCAGACCTTCTGCGGCACCTCCGCATAGGTCGGTTCGGCCGTGAAACGGTTGCCGCGAAGGATCTCCTCGGCTTTCTCGGCGGTGAGAGGCTCCCGCTTCTGGCACGCGAACGCCAGCAGCAGGAACAGGAATGCAACTTGACTCGTTCGGCGGCGCATGTTGTCATCCCCCGGCTTTCAGGGCGAAGCGAACGATACCGCGAGAATCCAATTGACCGATCGAATCCTCGACGCGCTGGCGCGCCTTTGCCTGCGACGCAACAAAGAGATCCTCATCGCCGCCCTGCTGCTGGCGGTGCTGGCCGTCGCCGGCGCGACGCGCCTGTCGTTCGATCCCGATCTGCTGAACCTCATCCCCCAGCAGAACCGGCAGGTCAACGAGTTCCGCAAGGTCCTCAAGGACCTCGGCACGATCGATTACCACATCGTGGTGATGGACATACCGAAAGGCCATGATGTTCATGAGTACGACACGCTCATCGAAGCCATCGCCGAGGGGTATCGGAAGAACCCGAGGATCGAAGACGTCACGTACAAAATACCCAATCCGCTCGACTTCATCGGGATCATCCTGCCGAAGGCGCTGCTTTTCCTGACGCCCGCGGAGCTCGACGAAGTGGGCGCCAAACTGACCGATCAGGGCATACGCGATTCGGTGGCGCGCAACAGGGCGATGCTCCAGACGCCGCAGGCTTTCGCCATGAAGCCGCTGGTTCAATACGACCCTTTCAATCTCATCTCGCTCTTCCTACGCAAGTTTCAGTCCGCCTCGGGCGGCTTCCGCATGGATACATCCAGCGGCTACTACATGTCTTCGGATCACAGCATGCTGTTGATCCTGACCAAGCCGCGACGGCCGGCGCAGGACGTTCCGTTCGGCAAGGCGCTGCTCAACGAAGGCTCGCTGCTCGAGGCCGAGGCGCTGCGCGATTTTCAAAAGAACGCCCCGCCGGGGACGCCGCTGCCGAGCGTGTCCCACACCGGCGGCTACCAGATCGCCACGGGCGATGCCGACCTCATTCGCCAGGACGTCATCGTCAACATCCTCTTCTCGGTCATCGGAGTCCTGCTGCTGTTCCTTTACGCGTTCCGCCGGCCGGCGTCGATCATCTATGCCGGCGCGCCGCTCATGCTCGGTCTGCTGCTGACCTTCGGCATGGCCGGCGTGATCTACGGCAAGCTTTCCCAGGCCAGCGCCGGATTTGCGGCGTTGCTGGCCGGCCTCGGCATCGACTTCATCACCGTTCTGTACGGACGCTACGTCGATGAGCGGAACCGCGGCACCTCGTTGCAGGATGCCATCCGCGTGATCATGCGCTCGACGATGCCGGGTGTCTTCGTGGCGGCGATCACGACGGCCGGGACGTTTTTCGCCTTCCTGGCCACCGACTTCCGCGGCATGACGCAGCTCGGTCTTCTGACCGGCGTCGGCATCCTGCTATTTCTTCTGTGCGTGATGTTCCTGCTCCCGGCACTCATCGTCTTCTCCGAGCGGAAGGAAACGCGGAAGGCGCCCAAGCTCTACCTGCACTCCTTCGGCGCCGGCAAGCTGATCGACATCTCCGTGGCCCGGCCGGGCGTGACTATCGGGATCTGGATCCTCTTCATCGTCGTTTGCGGCGTTCTGGCAACGCGCGTCCGCTTCAGCGACAACATTCAGGACCTGCGCGCCAAAGGGAACCTCGGTGTCCTCAATCAGACGCGCATCACTGAGAAATTCGGCCAGTCGTTCGACTTCATGATGTACGTCTGCCAGGGAAAGACCCTTGAGGAAGCGCTGGAGAAGACGCGCGCCGCGGCGGCGGATCTCGACGTGCTCGTGGCGGACCACACCATCGCCTCGTATCAGTCCATCTCGACCTTTCTTCCGCCGGTGGTCGATCAGGAGAAGATCATGGCCCGCCTTCGCGCCGGGAGCGGGAACGAGTTCAACTTCGCCCGCGTTGACCGGACGTTCCGGGCCGCCCTGGCCGAGAACGGTTTCCGCGCCGATGCCTACGACGACTACATGAAGCTCTTCGCGCAGACGCTGCAGCCCGCCCAGCCGGTCACGCTGCAGACGATCGGAAGCGAAGAGATCACCAAGCTGACGACGCGTTTCGTGAAGAAAGTGGACAGCGGCTGGATGTCGGTCATCAACGTCTACCCGGCCGGTGGAAAGTGGCCGCGCGACGTTCCGCCGAAACTGCTGGCGCTGCCTGACCGGCATCCGGGCGATGTGCTCACCGGTGTGAACCTCGTCAGCGCCACGCTGCGGCAAATCGTGAAAGCGGACGCCGTGCGCTCGACGATCATCGGTTTCATCGCCGTGCTGATCCTGATGTTCGCCAGCTTCCGAAACCTCAAGCTGACGCTGCTCTCGTTCGTCCCCTTCGTCGCCGGAGCGGTGGGGATGCTTGGGCTGATGGCCCTGCTCGGACTCGTGTTCAACTTCATGAACATCTTCGTCGGACTGATGATCATCGGCGTGGCCACGGATTACGCCATCTACATGCTGCAGCGCTATCGCGAAGACACAACGGCCTTCCGCGGCAGCGCTCATGAAACAGGCAAGGCCATCGTCATGGCGGCGCTCACGGCCATCGTCGGCTACGGCTCATTCGCTTTCTCCCACTATCCGGGACTGCAATCGATTGGGTATGCTTCAACCTTCGGCATCGGCCTGAGCGGACTGGCAGCGATCACGCTGTTGCCGGCAATACTCGTGATGAAGAGGAAGGATGAAGGCGGAAGGATGAAGGATGAAGCATGAAGGATGAACGATGAACGATGATGATGCCTTTGGCGCCATTCATCCTTCATCCTTCCGTCTTCATCCTTCATCCCTCAGGAGACAACAGAATGCAGACAACGGCGCAAACCATCCCCTCGGCACTCCTGACCCGCATCGTGCGCGGCCGGGCCGCTCTCGACGTGCTGCTCGTCGTCGGTGCATCGGCGATCATCGCCATGGCCGCGCAGATCGCCATCCCGATCCCCGGCACGCTCGTTCCCCTGACGATGCAACCGCTGGCCGTGCTTCTCATCGGCGTGACGCTCGGCTCCGCGCGCGGCGCGGCGGCGGCGGCGCTTTATCTGCTCGAGGGTTTCAGCGGCCTGCCGGTCGGCGCGCAGGGACATGGCGGCCCCTTCTGGCTGGCCGGGCCGACGGCCGGGTATCTCTTCTCCTATCCCTTCGCGGCGTTTCTAGCCGGCTGGTTCTCGCAACGGGGTTGGGGCTCGACGACGCTCCGCGCCGTTGCCGGCATGCTGGTCGCGCTCGGGGCGATCTACCTCGGCGGCTGGTCGTGGCTGGCGGCGTTCACCAGCGCCCACGCCGCGTGGCTGGCAGGCGTGCGGCCGTTCATCCTGGCCGATATCGTCAAGGTTGCCGTCGGTGCCTCGCTCCTCCCACAAATGCAGAGGCTGATCGCCAGGATCTAAGGACTTAGTCAACGTCAGAGAGTGCCGTAGCTCGAGACCGCCAGCGCAGCCATCCCCAAATCCTCTTGGCACTCCGTTCGCAGCACAAATAACCGTTCCCGGGAGGGTATGGATGATTGACAAGGTGAGCCCTACCAATCAGTTTCATCCGTATCAGCGTGAGACCAGTGTGCCGATGACGAAACGTCCACGGCGCCGGCTGCGGATGCGGGTAAAACGTTCATTCGCAAGAGTGAAGGCGTATACGAAGGCCAATCCAACCACCGTTCTCAGCGGTCTCGCTGCAGCCGCAATCAGCTTCGGTATTATGCGCGCGCGGAGACCGTAGTTTTCCCGAAATCAGCTCGAAGGAAGAGCTGGGCAACCCACGCCGCCCGGCCGTGCCGGCCCTCACTGCGAGTGAAACGTGTAGTCGACCAGCACCCGCTGCCCGATGATTCTTCCCTGCACGCTCACGGTAGATTTTGCCGGCATCACGCCGGTCGTGTCCGCCTGCGCGTCGATCTGAAAGGCGGTCCCGTTGACCTTGCAGGTGGCTTTCATCGATCCCTGCTCATCGTCGGCGTTGATGTCGTCGCCGGCGTTGCGGGTGACCATCGATGCCGCCGAGAGCTCGGCGGCGCTCTCGGCTAGCGTGGCGGCGACGACTCTCGATCGGAACCGTTGGGCCTCGCGCAAGGCCCGCGATGAATCGATGAGCATCAACTCCATCAACGCGAAGTACAGGATCGCCAGCGCAATCGCGGCGATCAGCACGTACCCGCCCTCACGCGTGCGGTCGCGGAACGAAGATCTGGTCAATGGCTACCTTTCCATCGTCATCGACGGCCTGAATGTGCACTTCCAACTCATCGCCGGACTGCATCGGCGCCAGCGTGCAGATGAAGGTTGGAGACTGGCGCGCCACCCATTCCGATGAAAGCTGGGTGGCCGTGTATGCCTTTCGATGCACCTCGCTGGGCTTGCTGAAGTCCCACACGACCGTCTGGGCGGAGGAGTGATCCTGATTGATCGTGTACACGATGAGCGTCGTCGGCGATTGCGTGAACTCGTTGAAATTGTCCGGAAACGAGGTGGTATCGAGAATATCGCGCCGCATCCGCGCCACGATGCTGCCGATCTCCGGGCGCGCCAGGAAGTTGACCGGCCACTTCTTCTCATTGCGGCGCATCTCGGAGGTGAGCGTGACCAGAATGAAGAGAAAGACGCCGAAGAGCGCCATGGTGACGACGATCTCCATCATCGAGTAGCCGCGCGCGCGGCGACGACTCACCACAGGTTGCTCCCCCCGGTATTGGCGCGGACGACGGCCAGGTGCGCCTCGTGGCCGTCGGTCCAGCGAATCGTCAACGTGACGTTGCGGACGTCGGCGCGTGGTGCGTCGACCTTCACCGCCGTGGTGTAGGGCGCCAGAGGCTTGAGGAGGGTCAGGTCGGATTGGAACGTCTGACTGGCCGGGTCGTCGATCTGCGCGAACGGAACCCGCCGCCAGAGCTCCGCCTCGTTCGACAACGCCTGCCAGGCCAGGATCGTCTCGCTGGCCTGCCGCATCCGGCGGGTTCTCTCCGCGAACATGGCGATGGTCGTCGTAATCACGATCGCCAGGATTGCCAGCGCGACGAGAACCTCCGCCATCGAGAAGCCACGGGAGCGGCGCATCTGCCTCGATTCTACGCGCTGGAGGCAGTCGTTCGCTGTTCGCGGTCGAACGCTTAAATTTTCCCCGGCCCAAAGCCGAGGCCGCAAGCCAGGGGCTACGGATCTCAAGCCGGCTTCGCTGGCGGGCGCAGCCGGCTGCCTGGCATCGCTGTTCAGATTCCGGACACAGACCTCCAGAAACTGGAGATCGATGTCTCGAATGCAGCCACTGTGTCCAAAAATAATGCGATGCCGCAAAAAAAGATTGCGATGCCACAAAAAAAGATTGCGATGCCGCAAAAAATGGTTGCGGCACGACCAAAAATGGTTGCGGCACGACCAAAAAAGATTGCGATGCCACAAAAAAAGATTGCGATGCCACAAAAAATGGTTGCGACACGACCAAAAAAGGTTGCGACACGACCAAAAAAGATTGCGATGCCAC
>DATHRD010000055.1:0-13114 GCA_035482045.1 Thermoanaerobaculia bacterium | reverse complement strand
CGATCATCCGCGTCTGAGCCCGATTGGCTTCAAGCGTTCGGGGCTTACCCACGTAACGGTCTTTGTCGCTCATGCGACATTGTACCATTGATCAGTATCTCTATACATCAGGCCATTCCCGATTCTTTCACAAGCTCTGAGCGACGCGAAGAATCCCGAGCAGGGGATGCGCGACAGGCACGCTGACGCGATCCGTCCGAGGGCGGGCGGTTGCGCGATGCCGGAGCGTTTCGCGCCTGACCATCTCCCTCGCATGTGCCGCGTTTGCGACGTTCTGTTTCGCGGGGAGATGGTTTGCACTGGGACACTCGGCGACTACCGCCCACCCGCGGACAGATCGCGTCAGCGTCTGGAACGGCGATTCCGTGCTGGGGATTCTTCGCGTCGCTCAGAATGACAGACTGTGTGAGTCGCTCCGAATACCCGCCTTTGCATCCAGACCACGCGCGCCGCAGCGCGCAGACAACCGTCAACCGACAACCGACAACGCGCGCGAAGCGCGCAGACAACGCGGCACTGCCGCATAATTGACCCCATGAAGCGAATCGCACTCCTCACTCTTTTCATCGCGGCATCCGCCGCCGCGCAGTCGCCTGACAAATCGCTCGATCAACTGATCGACCGCGAGATCCCCTCGCTGCTGACGACTTACAAACAGCTCCACGCCGCCCCTGAGCTGTCGATGCAGGAGAAGAACAGCTCCGCCCTCGTGGCCTCGCGGCTGCGCGAGCTCGGCTACGAGGTGACCTATCCGGTCGGCCAGTACACCGAGCCGGGCACGACCTGCTATGGGGTCGTTGCCATCATGAAGAACGGAAACGGACCGACGGTCCTGGTGCGCACCGATATGGATGCCCTTCCGGTACAGGAGCAGACCGGCTTGCCGTACGCCAGCAGCGTCCGCGCCAAGAGCCAGACCGGCGACGACGTGCCGGTGATGCACGCCTGCGGGCACGACATCCACATGACCAACCTGCTGGGCACGGCCAAGATGCTGGTGCAGCTCAAGTCGCAGTGGCACGGGACGGTGATGCTCATCGGCCAGCCTGCCGAAGAAGTCGTCAAAGGGGCGGACGGGATGCTGCGCGACCGGCTGTACGAGCGCTTCCCAAGGCCCGACTTCATCATCGCTCTCCATGACAACTCCAACCTCCCGGCCGGCCAGATCGGCTACACGCCCGGCTACTTCATGGCCGGCGCCGACTCGGTCAACGTGACCATCCGCGGCATGGGCGGCCACGGCGCGGCGCCGCAGTCGACGAAGGACCCGGTGGTGATGGCGGCGCAGTTCATCACCGCCCTGCAGACCATCGTCAGCCGCGAGGACTCGCCACTCGATCCGGTCGTCGTCACCGTCGGCTCGATCCACGGCGGCACGAAGCGAAACATCATCCCCGACGAGGTCCAGCTCCAGATGACCGTGCGCACGTACAAACCCGAGGTGCGCAAGCGCGTGCTCGCATCCATCGAGCGGATCGCCCGAGGCGTGGCCATGGCCGCCGGCGTCCCGGAAGATCGTGCGCCGGTCTTCGAGCTGCTCGCGGGCGAATCGGTGGATTCGACCTACAACGATCCGGTGCTCACCGAACGGCTGGCCGCGGCGTTGAAGAAAGGCATGGGCGAGGCGAACGTCATTCGCATCGATCCGCTGATGGTGAGCGAAGACTTCGGCCGCTTCGGCCTCGATCACAAGATTCCCATCTGCATGATCAACCTCGGCGGCGTCGATCCCGCCAAGATCGCCAGCGGCCAGCGCCTGCCATCGCTGCACTCCTCAGGCTGGGCGCCGCTCCCCGACCCGACCCTGCGCGGAGGAATCAAGGCGATGACGCTGGCGGTGCTGGAGCTGCTGCATTAGCAGATATGAGCACCCTGGTCATCCACGCCGCTGTCATCCAACCTGTCATCCTTATAGGTGCCGCAGCCGCGCCTCGAATGACGGTGCTTGCTCAAATCAGGCTTCGCGGCGGAGGACGCCGAAGGACCCCCAACCTTCTTGCCGGGTCGGGCGGCGGTGATCGCTCGATGCAAGCACGCGGGGGGGCCTTCGGCGTCCTACGCCGCGACGTTCGCTCTTCGCACGCGCCAACATTCGAGGCGCGGCTGCGGCAGCCTCAGGATGACAGATCATCCTCCCAGCCCGATGCCAGCGATGTGTGCAGTGTCGCACGAGCCGGAGGGCTCGTGCGACGTTCGGATCAGGTCGGAATTCGCGGCCTGCGCGATTAATCGTCGATCATGGCCACGATGAGTTTGAGCACTCGAAGTCGGCTCCCATCGCGGTAATGTGACCTCCCGGGGCCGGCAACACGATCGTCGGCCGCGTCGCCAGCGGCGTTCTGGCGAGGTCGTAGTAGAGCGTGGCGTGTTCACCCGTCGTTTGATCGGAAATGTTGACGACGCGGAGGTCGATGTCGTCGATGAACGTGATGCGACTCCACGCGGCATCGCCCGCTCGCCGCACGAGCAACTGCCCGATCGGCACATGCCCGTCGAGCATCACTTCGCGCGCGAAGGGCCGGTCCCCGCGCCCCTCGAAGTCGGGGTTGTAACGCGCCAACTGGGCGTATGCGACCGCGGAGAGGTGGCCGGCCGGGAGAACGAACGACGCCGAGATCGGGCTGGCAGGCGACGGCACGTCATCGAACACGTCGTCCCTCAAAGCGTCCATCTCGCCGTTCGTGATGGCCCGGAGGTGCGGAGCGATCGTGTCGAACGAACCGCCGCGGCTGAATGTGGGACTGCTGGCGCGGGCGAAGCGGAGGCCCGTGTTTGTCAGGTCGAGGGTACACTCGGTGCCATCGCACGCCAGGGGCACCTCGCTCGATTCGATCGCGACCTGCTGCAGATAGAGCGTGGCACGGTGCGGCATGGCATCGGTCCCGCGCATGGTCACAGAGCGCGGCGCGTGCCCCTCATCGAACACGTGGCAGATGAGACCCGAGAACGTAATGTGGACGTCAGCGCCGCCGCGCGGTGCGGGCGAGGCTCCGAGGAGTACGAGACAACCGAGAGCGACCAGACTCAAGAAGACCCTTCCGGTACGTAGCATTCGCTTCCTCCTTACATCCACAACATAGGTCGAGACCGGGTTATGGGCAAGAGCGTCTCGGATCGGGACAGCGAACGACCGCCGCGCGGCGGCGCGGACTTGCCACAGCACGGCGGCGCTTCGCGACCGATTTCCCCACTCAGGGCCACTGCGTGTTGGAACACCCGGAATCGACGGCCAGTACCGAAGGAGGAGGAGACGAGCCGGCTTGATTCGGCCGCATCAACGGACTATCGCAAAGAGTCGTCGGTTCCTGGTTTGGTGTCGGCATTGCGCACAACGCCTTTCCGATCATCGAGCAATAAACAAGGTAATGATCGTGCGCGTTAATCGATGCCGTACCGGTCTGAGCAAAACCGAGCGGGACGTTCGCGGCGAAGATTTGCGCCGCGGCGCGCAACGTCACACTCTTATTACCGGTATCGTTCATTACGGTAACCGTGTTAACCGTGTGGAGCGTCAATCTCGTGTCGAGTCGCGGCGCCGCTGACGTATCCTTTGCGCATGCGCTCAATGTTCCGGTTGAAATCGTAAACACGGCTGCGGCACCTGAGTAACTCGGTGGGCTGTACGGACTGGTCAATGCATTCGGGCCGATGTGCGCAATCTGGAGGTTGTTCGTCGGCGTGACTGTCGGGTTTGCAGCATCTGCAACGAAATGGACGTGATCCCCGGCCAGCTTTATATAGACCCAACCCTTGTCGTCCAGTTTATTGATAGCCCAACCGCTGATCGATAGCAGATCACAGCTTTTGAAAATAATCATCGCGGTATGAGCTTCCACACTGGGTTCGGGTGAGAGGTTCTGTGAGCCGGATGCAGCACGCGCAGCGGTCGCCAAGGACGCTTGGTTTGGCGCGATCATGCTCTGAGGGACGCTGGGCATGATTGCAACGGCCTCGCTTGTCACGGCGGGCATGGAACGATTGGTGACAAGTGTCGCTGCGCTTGGGTTCATAATCTGCGTCGTGAAGACGCACAAGCCAATGAATTCGATGACGGTGTCGGCGGTCATAATCTCTCCTTAGGAATTGCCAAGTAGTTCGATCGGTGCCCATGTCGCCGGGTGCCGCACCCGCGGATCGGAGGCGTGGAGCATTTCCAGTTGCGCGGCGCGTACCGCTCGCGCCGGCGACTCGCCGGCGCGAAGATGTTCGTGCAATCTCAAAAAGAGAGGGGCGGCGACGTCGTCGTCGACTTCCCAGAGCGTTCCGGCCACTGCGCGCGCTCCGGCCACGAGAAAAGCACGTGCAAGGCTCGACATCCCGCCGACATGAACCGAGTCACCACGGAACGTGCCGCATGCCGCTAATACGACGAGTGGGTGTCTGACGAGCACGAGCTGTGCGATGTCGCTCGCGGCCAGGACACCCGGGTCGCCGTTGCCTGGGGCGAGTATCAGTGCGCCATAATCACCCATGTCGCTGTCGGCGTGGCCGGCGTAGTGAATCAGCGAGCTTCCAGTGGCCGCCGCGACAAAACGCGCTCGCGTCGCCCCCTCTCCGCTCAACGTGATCGCGCCATAAGCAGCGGCGATCCGGTCGCCTTCTTGCAGGCTTGCCGGGAGCCGGGGCCAGCGCGGTGTGCTCGGGTCGGCCACAATAAGGGCCGGCTTAAGTGCGCCATCGACCATCTCCGGCAGGACGGCGGAAGCCGCGGGAGCCAGGCGGATCGTGAACCTCTCTGTCAGATATGCGCCGCTCTGCTCGTCGTAAAGCGCCGCGAAGGGAACCGAATAGAGTTGGCGATCCGGAACGACGACGAGCTCGTCGATGCCGGATAGCCGCGGCTCCACGGGCGTAATGAGCAGTTTGTACAGGGCCGCGGCCAGAGGTCTTATCTGATCTAGCGGCTCCCGGCGGCGGATACTTTCTCCGAACGAGGCGACACGTTCCGCGACGTCGCCGCGCTCGGCAGCGACATTCTGCACGGTGGTTTGCCCGGCGGACACACAGAAGATGTCGATCGCGTGCGGGAGGACGATGTACTCGATGACCGCGGTCCCTGATGCCACGTGCGGTTTACGCTCGGGTAACGAAGCAGACAAGGACATTTGCAGCTCTCGTGTCCGGTCGGCAACGGCTAACGCCTCGGCGACAGAGCCGCGTGAAAGGTGAATCTCAATGCTCTCTTCGATGATTTGCGCGGCCGTATCGAGAAAGCGAAGGCGGAGATCGTCGCCGCCGATCGTGTTCCGCTGCACGTCGACTTCGCGCCGAGCCGAGCCGTAGTCGGCGATGGCGGCTGTTTCGTTTCCCGCGGAGCGGAAGGCTCGTGCCCTTTGCAGGTACGCATCAGGAAGGAGATACCCGAGGCGCGCCTCGGTAAAGAAAGCAATCACTCGATCGAGCGTGGCGATTGCCTCGTATGGCTGCGTGCGGCTGCGTATCGAAGCCTGAGCGACGTCGATCGATGCGTCCAGCGTTTCCCGCAGCATTCGGTCGGTGATGGCGGCTGTCGCGCGATGTGCGCTTGTGAGAGCGATGCCTGCGGCTTTCCGATCACCAGCGCGGTCAGCCAGACGAGCCCGGTCGGTGAGCGCCCTCGCGAGTTCCGTCGGAAGGAAGCGAGACTCGTCGATGGCCAGGTCAGTCATTGACGCGGCGGCCTCGATGTGCCCGAAACTCTCGAGTGTCGTTGCCGAACTTCGCAGGATCGTGCAGAGCCGTTCGCGATCCTGCAGCTCGGTGAGAGCGCCGCAACTATGGATGCGGCGTGACCACGCTGGATCTCCCGCGCCGATCATGTCGAACGCGTGGGCGGCCACGAAGTCGATGTACGCGGCGTTTTTTACTTCGCCCAGCGAGCGGAACGCCGCCGCCGCCGAGTCGGCAACCCTCACGCCTGAGCCCCAGTAGCCGGATGCATTCGCCAGTACCGCCTGCGAGCCCTTGATTTGAGCCGCGAGCGCACGACAGCGGTTGGCATCGATCGTTGCTGCCAATTGAATCAGGGCTTGTTGCGACTCGTTACCGCGATGCTCATCGCTCTCCGCGACCGCGGTGTAATAGGAAGCCATATAGGCCATGGGGCTGCCACCCTCGCGGAAGAGTGCCGTGGATCGTATGAGTGTCGCTTCCGACCCGCCGGCGCTGTGTCGGCTGAGTGCGAGCCTCCCCTCTGCATATAGATGGTGCCCCTCCACGATCGCAGCACGTCCCGTCGAGCTTGACCGTTCGATCGCGGCAACGGCATCCGATAGCAGACGCTCGCCATTGAACGCCTCCAGCGCGTCGCCGATCGCGTGGACGCGGGCGAGCTTCGCTGGGGCACTCGGATCCTTCGCCGCCTCCGCATCCGCCCACGACGCCAACATCGGACCCTCTCCCCACGTTCGCGCTTCCTGCGGAAAGTCGCGCACGAGCTGATCGGCCGGAACGGTCTCCAGCATCCTCGGATCGAAGCGTCGCGAGACCGTCTCCAGCGCCCGCAGGTGCGCCCGCGCTTCGACACCCCACGCGCTCCCGCCATCGACCGCGAGATACGCCTGCCACGCCTTCCGAGCCTGATCGCGAACGCCGAGGTGTTCCAGGATCAGGGCGCGGTTGAAGAGAGCCTCGGGAGACTTCGGATCGAGGCGGAGGGCATGATCGGCGTCCGCCAGCGCCAGCGGCAACTGTGAGGGATGCTCGTCCTGCGTCGCCACCGCGTAGCGCGCCGCCGCGAGATCGTTCCAGGCGCGCGGATCGCTCGAGCCATTCGCCGCCTGCTCCAGCGCGGCGATGCCGTCGTTCCGCCGATTGATCAATAGATAGGCCACACCGGTGGCGTGACGCGACTCGGACTGGTGCTGACCGGCCGTCTTCTCCAGCACTTCGCCGGCCGCGCCGGTCAGCTTCAGATCGGCCGGATCGGGGATGGCTTCGCCCCGTGGAGGCGCCTGCAACTGTGCCCAGGGGAAGCCGGAGAGGCGCGCTTCGACGAAGCGATGCTGCCGAGGCGTGGCTTCGATCAGCCGCGCGATCGGCGACGTGTCTCGTGTTCCCATGTAACGGACAAGCGGAACGGTGATGACGATCGCCGCGAGAACCGCCGCCACGGCCAGCAACCACCAGCGGTGCGTACGCGCCGGAGCTTCCCGCGCGTCCTCCTCGCGCCCGAACCGCGCCGTCTCGCTCACGACCGTCCGGCAATCGCCGCAACCCTTCAGGTGCCCGGCGACCGCCGCGATCTCGTCCGGCGTCAGTGTCCCTTCAACAAACGCGGCCATGATCTGTGCCTCGGGATGGCGCGGCCTCACGTCGTTCATTGCGAGCCCTCCGTGTTTGCCGGCGCCTTCTCATCGGCGCCTATGGACGGACGCGGTTTTTGTTTTCCGAGGTCGAATTGAAGAAGGACCTCGTCGCGGCCGATCAGATCGAGCACGTCGCGCCAGGCGATGCCGGATCGCTCCAGCTCCGTCCGGATCTCGCGCATGCGCCGATCGATGCGCCGGTAGGTCAGCTTCTGATCGATGCCGAGGGCCCGCGCGATCTGCGGTACCGACATTCCGCCTTCGAAGCGTAGCTGCAGGATCAGGCGTTCATCCTCGGGGAGCCGGGCGATGACCGACGACATGGTCGCCGACAGCCGTTCCGAGGCGCGGCGCCGGTCGTTGGCGAAGAGCGGCTCCTCGACGTCAGCCGGCCGCGTCACGGCCACCGACTCGGCCTTCTCGATATCCACGTCGCGATGCCGAGGGGCGCGATCGGGAAGGCGATCGGCGATCGTTTGCAGGGATTCGCGCGTGACGCCGTCGTGCTTTGGCGCCAGAATCACCAGAGCCTCGTCGATCGTCCTGCCGTCGCGGTGAAGGAGCTGCTCGAGATCGATCGCCAGCCGTCCCTGTCTCTTCGCCTCGGCGGAGGCGTGCCACTTGCCCCACACGTGGATGCAGTAGTCGAGGGCCAACCGCTGGATGACGATGCTGATGTAGGTGACGAAACTGCTCCGGGCCTCGAAGGCGCGGAGGATGGCGTAGTCGTTTTCGACGAGCTTCAGATTGACGACTGACGTGAACTCATCGGCATCGTTCGGATCGAGCCGGTAACGGCGCGCGGCAAAACCCACCGCCCGCTCGATCACGGCAAGGTTCGATGTCAGCAAATCGCGAGCTTCAGGACCAGCCACGCTCTTCTCTCTCTATCTGAGGAGTGTCGCCAGCCGGGTTAACCACACCCCCCGGAATCCGAAAAGGGCGTCCGTCTACGGGGCCATCTCAGAAAGGAGATGACATGAAAACGAAGAACTTGAAGGGCTTTCTTACCGCGGGCATCGTGCTCGCCTCTCTGCTGGCCGCCGGTTCCGCCGTCGCTCAGAATCTCGTGGCAGGTCCGCCGACGGCGTGTCCGCATCCGGTGAGTCTGACGCTCAACGCTCCGGGAACGCCACCGACGCCTCCGACTCCCGATCCTCTGGACTTCGCACCCACGCTCACTGCGGCGGTGGCCGGGTCCCAGTGGAACCAAACGGCGATCAACAAATCCTTCGGCCACACGTTTCATTTCCCCGTGCCCAACGGCAACGAATGCTGCCTCATGACCACGGGAACGCTCCAGGTGAAGGTCAAGTGCCTGCAGAGCGGTGCGGCGAACACTTCGACCTCGGGTAATGACGACATCGAGCTCGTTAAAGCCCCCGGCGTTCCGGTTACGGGGTTTGCAAAGAGAATCTGGCCCCAGCCGAAGGGCTGTGTGGCAGGCGCCGTCACGACCGTGACGTTCACCGGTATCCCCGCCTCCGTTCTCAGCACCGGCCGCGTGAGTTTCTTTGTCGAGGACGACACCGCGGTCCTCGGGGCCACGCTCACTCTCCACGGCTGCTGCCTCGGTACTCCATAAACCCAGCTCCCGGCGGTGCGCGTGTAAGGCATCGATTGCACGCGCACCGCGCCGCGGACGTTTCCCGGCACAGCGCACATCAAAGCACTCAGGAGGCTTTCAATGGCAACAGATCCAGGGCAGGAGCTCTCATCGATCAACTTCTCCAACATGATCGGCAGTCCGCTGCGCGCCGTGATCGAGGCGCAGGCGGAGGCGGCGCTCAGCACCGTCAATTTCATCAAGGCAGTCGGTTTCAAACAGGGAACCAGCACCGATCCGGAGGCCGGCAATACCGGCGACCCGATCTACGTCACGTTCAAGTACCCGAAGGAGCTTGCGCCGTATCAGCCGTTCATTGCGACGATCGCAACGGCCACGGTGGTCATTGCTGGCTCAGGATTTGCCCCGAATTCGAGCCATGCCATGACCTTTGCTGGCGGAGACGGCAGTGGGATGGCGGGCACTGCCACGGCAGACGCTACGGGCGCGATTAAGTCCGTGACGATCACAAGCGTGGGGACGAACTACACCCAGGCGCCAACATTCAAGGTGACAGCGCCCGCCGCGGTGGACGCGACTGCGACCACGACTGCGATCCCCGCTGGAACCGACGCATCAGGTACGGTGGAGCTTCGCGTAGGCCAACCCGAGGCTCCCGCCGTCTTCCAGCAAATGAGCCTCGACGTCCCGATTCTCACAATCCTTCCCATCCCATTCATCCGCATCGAAGAGTTCAACCTGGCCTTCAACGCCAAGATCGATTCGATGGAGTCGACGCAGGTCGACACCAGCACGAGCATCAGCGGGACGCTCAACGTGAATCAGCGCTGGTGGGGCGGGTCGGCGAACCTCAGCGTCTCGGCGTCGAGTCAGAACAAAAGCGTGACCGGCACCGAGGTGCAGCGCTCCTACGCGTTGTCCATCACCGTCAAAGCGATTCAGGATGACATGCCCCGCGGCATGGAAAAGGTACTGGGCATCCTCGAGCGCGCCATGCGCGAGCAGCCCTCGACCGCACCTCTACCGGTCCCGGTAGCTCTACCGGCCCCGACCCATTGATCAGGAGCACGTGATGCCATACCTCGGCGACTACATCGGACACCTCCTCTCGGAGATCACGACAGCCCGCGTAGAGGCTGATCTCGAATCCGTTCGGATCGCCGATCTCTACGCATCACATCCACTGCTCAAGCACATGGCCGTTCCCCGCTTTCGTCTCCCGAACGTGACCGTCGATGTCCCAGTCGTCGTCACGCAGATGGACGAGGCGGCGGCGGGGCAGCCGTTGCGCGGCGGCATCGGCATCGATGACGTTAATGCGGCGGTCGAGCGCGGCTTGACCGCCGCGCTCGACCAGTCCGCGTTGAAGACGACCGCGAAACAGAAAAACGATCTGCGCGCTGCCGTGACGCAGTCGACAGCGCCGTTCGCGCCGCCCGCCGGCGCCGCGATATCGGCAGGTTCCGTAAGCGACCTCGTGACGGCTGCCGGCGAAGCATTCGCCGGCACGTTGGGAACGCGCCCCGGCATGTCGCCCGACGAAGTGGTGCGTCTCACGGCGACCTTTCAGCAGACTGTCACGGCCGCGCTGCAGCAGAGCGGGCACCCGGTTCCACGCCTATCCGTCGCCGTCACCACGGGCGAGCTGCGCGAGGCCGGGCCGCCCGAATTGTTGGCGCGGCTGCACCTCACCGTTACCGAAGAAGCGATGGAATGGAGCGTGAGCGAGTCCGGCGGCAAGACCACCTCGCGCCTCGTCGTGGAGTAAGCGATGCAACTGGCCATCCTCGATCGCATCGACGCCCTACGCCTCGGCGTTCCGCCCATCATCGATCTCTACGACAACGGCGATCCCCGTTTCGAAGAAGACGTCAAACGGTGGGTTCACGACGCCGAGGGGGTCCTGACCGCCGGCCGTCTTCCTGCCGTATCAAGCCTGGCCGCCCTTCGCGGCACGCTCATCGCCGCCGAGGAGGGGACAGTGCCCGCCGGGATGACCTTCTCGGGCCGGGCCACACCGCGAAAGATCCGCGACGCCGTCGCCGCCGACGTACTGCGCCGCGCCGACGATTTGATGGTGAGCGCCACCAGCAACGCCGCAGCCCAATTCGCCGAAGCCGGCCGTCTCATCCGCCAACTGCTCCCCGTCGCCATCAAGAAAGGATTGATCGGATCGTCCGCCACGGCCTCCTGGTCGTCGATCGAGACCGACCCCGACCTCGGCGCCATCGCCACGCACGTCATCGGCCTCGTAGGCCGCGCCGACGCGCTCGTGTTGCTCGGACGTGCGCTGCAGCAGGGGTGAACGCGATACTGCGATCGGAGCGCGAAGCCTGCCCTGAGCGAAGCCGAAAGGTCCTCGCCGGCTTTCTCACGTAGCGCCGTCGGCTCGACGGCTGGACCACCGCCGGCTCGGCGGTAGGTAGTGAGGCAGAATCGCCAGCGAGCCGCTGGCGGTCCAGCCGGCGAGCCGCCAGCGCTCCTACAAAAAATGCGCGGGCGCGCCTTCGGACGCGCCCGCGCGGTACTTACTGCACGAACCGGCTCGTCATCACTTCGACGGTGCCGCCGGTGACGACGGGGTCACAGGCGACGGTTCCGACGGAACCGGGGTTGACGGCGCGGGGGCCGGCTGGGGCTTGGCCTTCCGGGTGCGGCCGAGAACGCGGCGCATGTCGGCGACATGCGGAGCGAGATCGGCGTTCTCCGGGCGTTTGACCAGGCGTTGCGCCACGGCGTAGGTCATGAGCGCCTCGCTTCCGGCCTTGTTCCGCGCCGCGAGCGTACTGTGGCGGACGAACTGAGCCAGTGCTTCCAGCTCGTCAGCCACCGGGTCGTACGCACCGGCATAGGTCATCAGATCGCGGGTCTGATCCGGATCCAATGCCCCACCACGGACAAGAGCCGTGCTGTTCTTCACCGCCACGGCCGTCAGCTCGACAAACTCCGGCGGTACCGAGGCGGAAGGAACCAGACGATGGGCCTCGCTCGTGGAAGACGGAACGACAAAATTCGGAATCTGCTGGCGCATGGCGCGGATCTCATCGACCAGGGCCTGGGCAGCATCTGTGTGAGAAACCGGCGACGGCGTCGCCGGTACGACATTCTGCGTACTCATATCTCCTCCTATTCAGTTTTCACAACTGCCGTGATCAGAGCGGGCAGAGTGAAACCGTTGGAGGGGCGCGCCCCCGGCAAACTCTTCGGATCGCGTCCTCGATGGTGGCGAGGACCGATCGGCGGTGCCGAAGGGGAAGGCGTGGTGCATCGTCCGGGAACAGCCGGATAACCGGCGGGGAAACGGTGATAGCGGAACGAGCGTCGGCAATATGGCCGGAGCGTTCGAGCAGGACAGCGCTGGCCACAGCCGTTTCGAGCTGAAGGGTGACCATGTTCAGATCGCCGGCCGCATCCAGCATCCGTTTCGTATCCGCGGCCAGTTGTTCGCGGCCGAAGCCATCGGACTCGGGAGCCGAGGTGAGGGCGGCGTAGGCCTCCTGCATGGCGTAGGTGGCGCGGTCGATCAGATCGGCGGCTTCCATGAGACTGTGCGCGGCCCGATTCAACCGTTCTGCGTTCCCGCGCGGGTTGCTCGCACCGAAGCTTCGGGAGCTCTCGATGGCGAGACGGGCGGAATCGATCAGAAGTCTCGAGCAAGCGACGTCCTGGTGCATGCGGCGCAGCGGCTCGTACCCGGGCAGAGTGGTCCCCATCGCGCGCAGGCAAAGACTCACCTGCCGCGAAAAGATCGCGTCCGTTCCCAGGTCCTTCCGGTCGTCTGCGTCGCTCAAAGTCGTCCTTTCCTCCTCTCCTTCTGATATGCTAAGCAAGCGATATGCCAAGAAACACGGCAATCAAAGTAGAACGCAGGATGCGAATTAAGAATTCCACGATCTTCGACGATCTGGTAAGAATTTTCAGCTGATTCTTGCGATCACATGGCCCGGCCAGGGTATTTGACGGTCCGCGCGGCCACCTCCCGGCCTCACGTTCGACAAGAGTCAGTCGTTGCTGAGGTTCGCGTCCTCATCGATTGACAAAATCTGTCACTTCTTGTGCTCGTCGATCGACAACTTTTGTCAATCCATAAGGTGCGTCCCGGTCGCTTGACAAGTTTTGATGGGGCCGGTCTCACGGTGAGATGAGCCGGTCTCACGGTGAAATGAGCCGGTCTCACGTTGAGATGGGCCGGTCTCACGGTGAGATGAACCGGTCTCACGGTGAGATGAGCCGGTCTCACGGTGAGATGAGCCGGTCTCAC
>DATHRD010000054.1:0-18262 GCA_035482045.1 Thermoanaerobaculia bacterium | reverse complement strand
CGCGTGTCGTGTACCTTCGCCCGCGTGTCGTGTTGCTCCGCCCTGGTGTCGTGTCCCTCCGCCTGCGTGTCGTGTCCCTCCGCCGGTGTATCGTGTTACTCCGCCGGTGTGTCGCGTTAAACTTCCTGATAGCGGCCAACTGACGAGCCGGAGCGCTGGATAGTGCCGGGTGCTCGTCAATGCCGGAGTCGAGTTGTATTCCTCCTGCCGTGGGCTCCCGGAGTGCACACTTCGGGGAATCATCAACCGGAAGGTCTCGGCGTGAAGAACCGCGTCCTTCCAGGCGGTGGCCGCCTGCACTCGTGAGAATCTTGAGGGCCAGACCTTCGTTTTTTAGCTCAAGGCTAACTAACCCATTGAGGAACTGGCGCTTACCGCTTCCGAATTTCGGCGGTCGCTTGCCGTGATCGTTATTCACCACGGCAAGCTCCGGCGATCTGCGTGCGATTCTCCGCGACCCCCGGCCGGGGTCGATTTCAACCTCCAACCCGCATGCAGGTGGTCGCTCGCTGGCGTGTTTTCGGAGGGACGGGTTCCATCTTCGTGCACGGTGGCCGGCCGCAGGCCGTCGGGCCTCCCCCGCTGAAAAGCGCGGGGGAGAAGGCTCTCGACGATACACGGTGTCCACGATTCCACTCAGATGGCGTTCGAGCGAGGTAGGAGCGCGCTGCGCGCGGAATCTGCGCGTTTGCAATCGCTTAGGAGTAGTTACGGCTCCATCGATTCACGCAAGTCAATGAATCGGCTTGGGTTATGTCGGGGTTGGAGGCGGCTCTAGAAAGCAGGAAGGGCGCGACACCCGGAAAGACGGGATTTCCCCTGTCACCTGTTCGC
This sequence comes from Thermoanaerobaculia bacterium, assembly GCA_035482045.1. Lineage (GTDB taxonomy): Bacteria > Acidobacteriota > Thermoanaerobaculia > Gp7-AA8 > Gp7-AA8 > JADGNZ01. Next base: position 17,428 of record DATHRD010000054.1, on the reverse strand, counting down.
GTTGGCCGTCCTCGTTGCGGTGACTTGTCCACATCGTTACGGTGGCCGTCCGCATCGTTGCGTTGGCCGTCCACATCGTTGCGGTCGCCGTCCCCATCGTTCCGGTCACTCCTCCACATCGATGCGGTCACCCCTCCACATCAACGCGGTAGGTCCTCCACATTGATGCGGTTGCCCCTCCACATCAATGCGATAGGTCCTCCACATGGATGCGGTCGCCCCTCCACATCGATGCTGTAGGTCCTCCACATTGATGCGGTCACCCCTCCGCATCGATGCGGTAGGTCCTCCACATCGATGCGGTCCTCCCTCCACAACGTTGGCGTACGAATCATTGGCCGGCGAGGAGGCGCGAATCGCGCCCGGCAAGCGTCACCGTTTTGCGCCAGATTGCGAGAGTGCCGCCATGCTAGCTTGCGTGGCCATGGGCGAGCGCGATTCTCCTGATACGCCATCGCTGGAACTGAGGATCGGCCGGCTCCTCTTCGCCCTGTCTGTCGTCGTGTCCGGGATCTACCAACTCGTGACGGGGCGCTGGGTGAACCTCGTGCCTGTGAATCCGGATCGGGTCCCGCCCTCGTGGCAGGTGTACCTGTTCGGTGTGCTCTTCATCCTCATCGGCATCGCCTTACTGATACGGAGAACGGTTTCGGCGGCCGCCGTCGTGCTCGCGGTGCTCCTGCTCGTGTTGTTCTTTGGGTTCGGCCTGCCTCTGGCGCTCGCGCACGCCTCGACGGGATACGTGTGGGTGGATCCTTTGATGATGCTGGCGCTCCTCTGTGGTGTGAGCCTGGTTGTTGTTCCTCGCGAGGGATCTCCCCGCGGCACCGTCGACCGCGTTTTCGAAACGGCGACGCGCTTCGTGCCGTTGGCGCTCGGCGCATTCCTGGCCTACTGCGGCTTGACCCACTTCCCGTACGCCAGCTACGTGGCCACCCTGATCCCACCGTGGATTCCGGCGCACATGTTCTGGACCTACTTTGCCGCCATCGCGCTGATCGCCGGAGGGATCGGCGTCCTCGTGCCGCGGACGGCACGGCTGGCGGCCACGCTGTCGGGAATCATGCTCTTCAGTTGGGTCTTCCTCGTCCACATCCCCCTCGCTATCAACACGCACACCGTCGGCGAGGTCTCACGCGGCTTTCAGGCGCTTCAGGACAGTGCCGTCGCGTTCATGCTTGCAGGCACGGTGCGCATTCAGAAGAGGAGAGATCAATGAATAGGATTGCCAGGAGCCTGCGCGGTAGAAGGGTTGACGAAGATAGTGGCCGAGCCTTGGGCAACCAACGCAGCCGGCCGTGCCGGCTCGCAAGCTTCGCACTCGTCATCGTGCTGGCAGCCGGGTGGCCGGCACAAGCGCAGGACGCCAAGACACCGTATCCGAACATGGCGCCGCTCGATCAATACCTGATGGAGCGAACGGCCGAGATCGCGCTGGCGCGGAGCGCCGCTCCGGATTCCATCTCGATCGATGCCGAGGTCATGGTGCTCGGGCAACATGGTTACGAGACCGCCGTCAAAGGGAAGAACGGGTTCGTGTGCATGGTGGAACGGTCATGGGCCTCCCCTGTCGACGATTCCGGTTTCTGGAATCCCAAACTGCGGTCTCCGAACTGCTTCAACGCGACGGCGGCGCGATCCTACCTCCAGCTAACGATCAGGAAAACAAAGCTGATCTTAGCGACGCGATCCAAAGAGCAGATGGTCAAGGACATCAAAGCGGCTCTGGACAGGAAGGAATTGTCGCCGCCTGAATCGGGCGCGATGTGCTACATGATGTCAAAGCAGGGTTACCTGAACGACCGTGACGGGCACTGGCACCCTCACCTGATGTTCTATCTTCCAACGACAGATCCTGCGGCCTTGGGCGCAGGTCTGCCTGGCGCCCCGCTTTTCGCCCTTCAGGACGATCTGGGCCGGATGACCGTGTTTCTCGTTCCGGTAGCCAAGTGGTCAGACGGGACGGCTTGGTCCAAGGATGAGCACTGACGAAGCAGGACCGATGTGGCACAGACACTCTTGTCTGTGCGGGGTGTCGCCCCGATTCAAGATTGCAAGCCCTCACGGCAATGCGGCTTCGGCCGGAGCACCGACAAGAGTGTCTGTGCCACATCATCGGTCCCTGCTTGCGGCGCGGGCTGTTGGGTGACTAATCGACCGCTTTCCTCGGCGCGCGCTGTTTCACCGCTTCGATCTTCGTGTCGCTCACTTGCAGGGTGCCGGCTGCCGGTGTCGCGCTTCGCGTTCCGGCGCGATTGGCGAGCAGCGTCACGGCCGGGTCGACGTCCACGCTGACGTTCGCGGCCCTGCTTGCGTCGAGCTCGATTTCCGCGACGACGCCACGCGGTTCGCCGGCAAACGTGACCAGGTACGACAGGGTGTTCGCCGCGGGACGGCTGATCTCGAACAGCGTCTGCACACCGTTCGCGCTGTGCGCGGCCGCGTTACTGACCGGGTCGCCGCGGAACGTCACGCGCAGCGAGAGCGCCTGCGGCGGCGCGGAGCCGGGTGAGGCGGCCATGATCACCGGAATTGTGTAGTGGTTGCCGTTGCGGATCGGTTCGCCGAGGGTGACCGAGCCGGAGAACGGCGCGCCAACCGACAGCGCCGAAACGGGAGAGGGCGCGGAGGCCGGGGCCGGACCGTGGAGAAACAGGTAGTTCACGAGATAGAAGATGTCGGCCGAGTTGACTTTGCCGTCGCTGTTCGCGTCGCCCGACAGCATGCCGGCCGTGCCTTTCGGCGGCGGACCGCTGAGGAAAAGATAGTTGACCAGGTAGAAGATGTCGGACGAAGTGATGGTGCCGTCGCCATTGGCGTCAAACTGCTGCGCGCCGTAGGTGAAGAGTGCGCGCGACGTGGTGAAACTGTCGGGATTGGTGAGCGTGACGGTAACCGGGCCGGAAGCGTGCGCCGGCGTGGTCGCCGTGATCGTGTTGGCGTTGACGCGGACGACGTTCGTCGCGGCGATGCCGTCGAAGGTGACGGAGCAGCCGCTCTGGAGTCCGCTGCCGGAGATGGTGACGTTCGTCCCGCCTGCGATGCGGCCGACGGAAGGAGTTACGGTGTAGAGGGAGGGTAGGATGGGAATGTTCGCGGACCTTGTGTCGGTGCATCCGCCAACCGCGACCGTGACGCTGAGGCTGGTCACGCCGAGGGTACCGGCGGTGAAACCAAGCGTGCGTGTTCCGGTGCCGGAGGTGATCGTGCCGTTGGTGACGATCCAGGCATACGTCGCACCCGCGCCGGCATCGGCGACGGTGGCGGTTAACGCCAGGCCGGCGTCGCTCGACCCGGTGGTGCTGATCGTGGCGTTGGGATTCTGGTTGACAATCACGTTCACGGCCGGCGAGGCCGCACTCCAGCAGTTATTCGCAAGCACGACGAGCGTATAGCTACCGGAATAGTAGGCCGTTAAGGTGGGCGAGAAGCTGATCGGCGAGCCGTTCCAGAGCCACTCGTTGCCGGTGGCGCTGCTCGAAGTCAGGGTGACGCTGCCGCCTGCGCAAAACGTCGTCGGGCCGTTCACGGTGATCGTCGGCGTCGCGGGCGACGGGTTCACCACCACGTTGGTGGTACCAGCTGCCGAGGTGCAACCGTTCAGGGAGACGGTCACCGAGTATGTGCCAGCATCGGCGGCCGTCAGATTCGCGCGCGTCGGGTTCTCCAGCGAGGAGGTGAAGCCGTTCGGGCCGGTCCACGCGTAGGTGCCGTTCTCGAATGATGATTCGAGTGAGAGTGTCGCGCCCGCGCAGTATGGTCCGAAGTTCTCTGCAAAAGGTGTAAACACGGATGTGACGAGGACATTGGTCGTACCGGGGGCCGAGGCGCAGCCGTTGACCGACACGGTCACGGAGTACGTTCCGCCGAATACCGTCGACACGGCCACGACCGTCGGATTCTGCTGGGATGAACTGAAGCCAGCCGGGCCGGTCCACGCGTAGGTGGCCCCGGCGACGGTGGGAGTGCTCAGTGAAATCGTTCCTCCCACGCAGTAGGGACCGCCGTTGGTGGCGGTGGGCGTCGCCGGGAGCGGGATGACGACGACGTTCGTCGTGCCGGCAGCCGAGGTGCAGCCGTTGACGGTGACGGTGACCGAGTACGTGCCGGCGTCGGCCGGTGCAGCGCTCGGGTGCGTGGGATTCTGCTGCGATGATGCGAAGCCGTTCGGGCCGGTCCACGCGTAGGTAGCGCCGGTGACGGACGGCGTGGAGAGCGCGATCGTCCCGCCGGTGCAGAACGGCCCGGTATTCGACGCCGCCGGCGTCGCCGGCGTGGCGTGAACGACGACGCTCGTCGTGCCCGCGGGCGAGGTGCAGCCGTTGGTCGTGACCGTCACGGAGTACGTGCCGGCATCGGCGGTCGCCGCGTTTGCGCGCGTCGGGTTCTGCTGCGAGGAGGTGAAGCCGTTCGGGCCAGCCCACGCGTACGTCGCGCCGGTCACCGCCGGTGTCGAAAGCGAGATCGTTGCGCCGGAGCAGTACGGACCGTCGTTCGTCGCGGCCGGCATCGCCGGAATGGCGTTGACGATGACGTCCGTCGTGCCCGCGGGCGACGTGCAGGCGTTGACGGTGACCGTCACGGAGTACGTGCCGGCGTCGGCGACCGTCGCGCTCACTCGAGTCGGGTTCGGCAGCGACGACGCGAAGCCATTCGGGCCGCTCCACGCGTATGTCGCGCCAGCCACGATCGGTGTTGCCAACGCGATCGTCGAACCGGTGCAGTACGGTCCGCCGTTCGCCGGGGACGGCGTCGGGAGGGTGTTGACGACGACGTTGGTCGTGCCGGCCGGAGAAGTACAGCCGTTCACGGTGACCGTCACGGAGTACGTGCCGGCGTCGGCGGCGGTGGCGTTCGCGTGGGTTGGGTTCTGCTGCGACGAGGTAAACCCATTCGAGCCGGTCCAGGCGTACGTCGCCCCGGTCACCGCGGGGGTCGAAAGAGAGATCGTCCCGCTGGCGCAGAACGGGCCGCTGTTGGACGCCGTGGGCGTTGCCGGTGCCGGGTTGACGACGACCGTGGTGTCGCCGGGCGTCGAGGTGCAGCCGTTGAAGAGCGTCAGGGAGTAGGTGCCGGCCAGGGCAATCGTCGCGCTGGCGATGGTTGGATTCTGGAGCGATGACGTGAAGCCGTTCGGGCCGGTCCACGCATACGCCACCACGCCCGGGACCGAGGGTGTAGACAGCGAGATCGTGTCGCCTTCGCAATACGGGCCGCCGTTCGTCGCAGCCGGTAGCGCCACGGACGTGTTGACGACGACGCTGGTGCTGCCGGCGAGCGAGGTGCAGTCGCTCGTCGTGACGATCACAGAGTACGTGCCGGCATCGGCAGCCGTGGCGCTCGAATGGGTTGGACTCTGGAGTGCGGATGTGAAGCCGTTCGGGCCTGTCCAGGCGTATGTGGCTCCGGGAACTGCCGGTGTGGAGAGCGCAATCGTGTCGCCGGCGCAGTACGGGCCGGTGTTGCTCGCCACCGCCGCGGCATTCGCGTCGATGACGTTTGTCGTACCGGCTGCAGAGGTGCAGCCGTTGACCGTGATGGTGACCGCGTACGTACCGAAGTCGGCGACGGTGGCGTTCGCGTGCGTCGGATTTTGCAGTCCTGACGCGAAGCCGTTCGGACCTGTCCACGCGTACGTCGCGCCGATCACCGCAGGCGTCGAGAGCGCGATCGTGCTCCCTTCACAGTACGGACCTCCATTGCTCCCCGCCGGCGTCGCCGGTTGCGGTGTGACCACGACGGCCGTCGTTCCGGCGTTCGAGCTGCAGCCCCCGACGTTGATGGTGACGGAGTAGGTCCCCGCATCGGCAGCCGTGGCGTTTACCCGCGTCGGATTCTGCTGCGACGACGTAAAGCCGTTTGGCCCCGTCCAGGCGTAGGTCGCGTTCGCCACGGCCGGTGTGGAGAGTGCGATCGTGCTGCCCTCGCAGAACGGACCGCTGTTGCCGGCGGTGGGCGTTGCGGGGATAGCGGTGTTGACGACGACATTCGTCGTCCCGGCGGCGGAGGTGCAGCCGTTGACCGTGATGGTGACGGAGTAGGCGCCTGCGTCGGCGGTCGCCGCGTTCGCGTGCGTCGGATTCTGCTGCGCGGATGTGAAGCCGTTCGGGCCCGTCCATGCGTACGTCGCGTTCGCGACGGCCGGCGTTGAGAGCGTGATCGTCGAGCCAGCGCAGAAGGGGCCGCCGTTCGACGCTACCGGCGTCGCCGGAATCGGGCTCACGACAACCTGCGTCGTCCCGCCGGCCGAGGGGCAGCCGTTCACCGTGACGGTCAGGAAGTACGTGCCCGCATTCGCCACCGCCGCATTCGCGAGCGTCGGATTCTGCAGCGTTGAGGTGAAGCCGTTGGGGCCTGTCCACGCGTACGTCGCACCGATCACCGCCGGCGTGGAGAGCGAAATCGTCTGGCCAGCGCAGAACGGGCCTCCGTTCGAAGGTGCCGGCGTCGCGGGAAGAGGATTGACGACGACGCTGGTCGCGCCGGCCGAGGTGCAGCCGCTGACCGTGACGGTGACGGTGACGGAGTACGTGCCGGCATCGGCGATCGTCGCGTTCGCGCGGGTCGGGTTCTGCAGCGAGGAGGTGAAGCCGTTCGGCCCCGTCCACGCGTAGGTAGCGCCGATCGCGGCCGGCGTCGAGAGGAAGATCGTCGACCCTTCGCAGTACGGACCGCCGTTCGAAGGCGTTGGCGTCACGGGAATGGGATTGACCATCACGGTGACCACCGGAGCCGGCGCGCTGGTGCAACTGTTCGCGGTGGTGGTGACGGTGTAGCTGCCGCTGGCGGTGGCGGCTTGCGAGGCGCCGGTTGCCCCGACGATCGGGGCGCCGTTGAGGTACCACTGGTTGCCGCTGGCGGCGCTGGATGTGAGGGTAACGCTGCCGGGGGCGCAGAACGTCGTCGGGCCACCAGGGGTGATCGCCGGCGTCGCCGGAGGCGTGCACGTCGGGCATGGGCCCGGACCTGGCGTCTCGTCGATCAAGCCGGAGACGGTGCCGGAGAAATGCGTGCACGTCGTGCCGGAGTTGACCGTGTTGACGACGACGACGAAGTCCGACAGAGCGGGAACGTTGAACGAATACGAGACGCTGTTGACGGAGGTACCGAGGGAGCCGATGGCGCTGTCGCCGAGATAGTTGACGCAGAGTTTTGGATCGCCGACGAAGGTCGGCGGGTTATATGAACTGCCGAGATACGCCTGACTCTGGATGTCGTTGCCGCACCCGGTGGCATCGATGGTGACGGTGACGCAGGCGGCGGCGGCGCTGACGTTGCTGAAGGTGAACGTCTTGTAGTTGTACTGGCTGGCGGAGTCGAGCGCGCCCTCGCAGAATTTACCGCTGCAGGTGCTGGGGATGCCGTCGCGGAAGAAACGGTCGGTCTGCTTCGGATCGGAAAGGGTGAGCGAGCTCGCCGGGATGGCCTGGCTCCCGCCGTTGCCGCAGGTCGGCACCGTGAAGGCGACCGATTTGCTGCCGCCGGCGTAGGTCAGATTCAACGTAAGGTTGATGACCGTGCCGCAGACGAAGGTCGGCGACGTGCTGACTTTGAACGGAATGGAATTGGCGCCGCTGGCACCGATGGCCAGATTCGGATAGAACGAGCTGCCTTGCGTGACGGTGACACCGGCAGTCGAGGTCGTCAGCGTCGCGCCGATGGCAGACTCGTTCGCGCAACCGTTGTTGGCGATGGTGACGCTGAGGTCGACGCATTCATTTCGGTTGATGATGCCGTTGCCGTTGCCGGCCGCGGTGTCGCTGACCGAGACGGTACCGAACGCGAGGTTCGAGCTCCCGCTCATGCAGTAGTCCTGCGTCACCACGCCGTCGGCCGGTACGATCAGGCTGACCGTGGCGGGCGAACTGGATGAGCAGTTGAGATCGGCGCCGGCGGCAGTGGCGGTGTAGGTGCCGGCCGGGACGGCCACAGAGTAGTGCCCCGAGGCGTCGCTGGCCACGGCATATCCGTTGCCGAGCGAGACGATGACGCCGCCGATCGGGGCTCCGGTCGCGCATGAGGTAACGGTCCCGCTGACGTTACCCCACGATACCGGAGTACACGATGGGAACTTGAACGCGCCGATACGCGTGGCCCAGTTGAAGGCACCGTCCGTTTGCAGATACTCATTGGTGTACCAGAACGTGCACTGGTCGATGGGGTCGAGGGTCATGGAGCTGTAGTCGCCCCAGCGGTTATACGAAAACTGCACGCCGCCGCCGGCCATCATCTGCGTCTCCGTGCCGAGCGTGTTAATGGGGTCGGTGCCGAGGCGTCCGTTGACGAAGATCGACGGTTTGACCGTTATGCTCGACTTGCTGTAGCCGAGCGCGATGTCGTGGTCTTTGTCCATGGCCACTGAGCCCATCCAGCGGTAGTCGCTGTCGGGATCGAACGTCCCGGCCTGGTAAACCGTCGGCGTGGTCGATGAGTCGCCGGCGTTCTGGAACTCGTACCAGCGGATCGCGCCGTGCGGAGGAGTGCTCGTGCTGCCGGGGACGGTGATGTTGCCGACCAGCGACTCCTGCACCGGCGACCCGCCGAAGTTGCGGTAGCCGAGCCGGTGCATCATGTGCTGATCGAGGTTGTCGAGATCGTCGAATCCCACGGCCGGGGGCGGCTGCGGAACGCAGGCGCGGCTGCCTGCGCCGTTCACGCACGGCGGTATGCCCCAACTGGCGCTGATTTGCGTCTCGCTGAACGCGATCGCGGGCGTGGCCCCCCACGTGACCGCCACTCGTGCCGAATCGAGGAAGCTGGTCGACGCGGGGTCGGGCCCGATGACGAACTCCGCTTCGCCGATAGGAGGCGGCGTGAGGCTGTCGAGATCGGCCGCGAGAAAACCGTACTGGGGAAGGCCCCCGTACTGCTTGAGATCTTTGCTCAGCATCCGGGCCGGTTGGCCATTGAGCATTTTGTCGCGCTCGAAGGCATAGATTCGTCCGGCCAGGAACGAAAAGCCGCTGCCGTCAAAGATGTGCGCGGCCATGTAGTAGCCGTCGGACCAAACGGCCATGTGCGGATAGTCGACGAAGTTCACCGGATCGGTGACGAAGTCGTAGAGGTACCAGGCGCCGGTGGCGTCGCTGGTGAGCGACACGGCGACGCATTGGTGCGAGAAGCCCGGGCTGGCATAGATGGCCAGTTGGGACAGAATCCAGCGCCCCGCAAGAATGTCGTAGTTGACGACCGGGTCGCCGTCATTGTGTGAGGCGCAAACACCCCCGAGCGGCTGAAAAAGGGTATTGCCGGCAGCTGGTCCGTAGAGCTTGTTTCCGCTCTTGTCCCAGACCGCGAAGCTGAGGTTGTTCCACTGTACGTACTGCGTGGCGCCGACGTGTCCGTTTGTGTCGGGCGGAACACAGCAGGGGAAGAACCCGGAAAGGCCGGTGCCGACGCCCTCGAAGCTGAGACCCGTGGACACTGGCGCGGAGCTGGCCGGCCCCATGATCATCTGCCGCCTGCCGTCCTCGGCGGGCGTGTCGGTCGGGCGCGCCGGGTGGACCGGCTCGAAGCGATCCTCATCTTCGCGGTGAAATGGAGGCGGAATGACCTTCATCTTGCTCAGAGGCGGTGTCCGGACCGCATTCGCGATTGCGACGGGCGGTGCGCCGGCATAGGGCGTTTGGACGACCGGGATCGGCGCGTGACGCGTGCCGTTAGGGACGGCTGGCGCCTTCGCCGCCGTCTTTGGGCGCGGCGCCGGCGATGCGGACGCGTTTCCAAAACAAGGGTAGACGATGGCCAACGCGAGCAGGAAATGACGCGAGAGGACTGACATTAGTTAAACAAATTCTTGGACCGCCGGGCATCATGTCTCAGCGGTGGGAAGTATGCAACTACCCAAAGAGGTGGGGGCGTTTCAATTTCCGCCACGCTCTCTCAGCGTCTTCACGAAGGTAGCCATTTTCCGGAGCACGAGCTCCGGCTGGTCGCGATGGGGGGCGTGGCGGGCTCCCGGCACCAGCAGCGTCTCCACCGGGCCGCGCACCTGTCGTTCGATCGCCTCGACCTGCTTCCAGGTACCGTATTCGTCGTCGCCTCCCTGGATCAGCAACAGGGGCACTTCGATCTCCCCGAGGAGCTCTTCGATGTTCCAGTCGCGGAACCCGGGGTCCAGCCACACGTCGTTCCACCCGCGAAAAGCGTTCTCGACATCGCGGTGATAGCGTCCCAGGCGGCCGCGGAGATCTGTGGTCTCCCAGGCACGCTTCATGGCCGCAATGCTCTCGACGCTGAGCGTCTCGACGAACACGTGCGGCGCTTCGAGAATCAGCGCCCGCAATGGACCGGATGCATTGCGGCCGGCGTAGATCAGCGCGATCGAAGCGCCATCGCTATGGCCCACCACCACAGCCTCGCAAACGTTGTGCTCTCGCATGACCTCGGCCAGGACATCCGCTTCGTCGTGCATGTACCCGATCGGCCGAGGCAGCTCGGCCGGCGGAGAGGAACCGTAACCACGGCGCGAATAGACGAGCGCACCGTACCCGGTCGCGTCCGAGAGCCGGCGGGGAAAGTCGCGCCACATCGATGCCGACCCGAGACCTTCGTGAAGAAAGACGAGCGTCGGAGCGGAGTTGGCCGGCGGGCCATACCAGATCGATTCGAGATCGGCCAGAAACTGCATAATACCGTCTCGATTCCATGAACCTCCGCGCCGCCGACCGGCTTCCTGCGCAGTTCAACGCGGCCCAGTGGTTCATCGGCCGCCACACGGCCGATGGCCGCGCGGGTCGTACGGCGATCATCGACGGTGAAGGTTTGTTGACTTATGCTGAGCTCGACGAGGCGGTGCGCCGCTTCGCCAGCGTTCTCCGCGATGCGGGCGTCCGAGGCGATGAACGGGTCGCGTTCATCGCGCCGGACTCGCGGTGGCTGTCCATCGGATTCTGGGGCGCAATCGCTGCCGGTGCGGTGGCGGTGCCGGTCAACACACTCCTCACGGCATCCGATTTCCGCACCGTCCTCGAGGACTGCGGCGCGCGCATCACCGTGGTCGATCCGCGAATCGTCGATCCCGCGGCATTCTCTTCGATCGATACCGAGGTGTGGACCATCGACGGGATGCGGAAGCGTGTCGAAGGGGCGACCGCACAGCCGGCCTATGCGGCGAGGCATCGCGACGCCATGGCGTTTTTCCTCTACACGAGCGGCACGACCGGCGAGCCGAAGGGAGTCGTGCATCTGCAGCACGACATGTGGATCTGCTGCGAAACCTACGGGATGTCGGTTTTGGAAATCCGGCCGGATGACCGTTGCTTCAGCGTGGCCAAACTCTTCTTCGCCTACGGACTCGGCAACGCGCAATACTTTCCCTTTCATACAGGCGCCTCGGCGGTGTTGTTCGACGGACGTCCGGCGCCGGCCGCCGTCTTCGACCTCGTGCGCCAACATCGTCCGACCCTGTTCTTCGGCGTCCCCACGGCGTATGCGAACATGCTTGCGGCGATGGACGACGGTGCCGCCGCGGATTTCAGCTCGGTTCGTATGTGCGTCAGCGCGGGCGAAGCGCTTCCCGCCGCGATTCTCGAACGTTGGCGCGCTCGAACCGGAGTGGACATCCTCGACGGCCTCGGCTCGACGGAGATCTGCCACATCTTTCTGACGAACCGGCGCGGCGACATTCGCCCGGGGACGAGCGGAAAGCCCGTGGAGGGATACGAGATCGACATCGTCGATGAGAACGGCCGCTCCGTGGCAGGCGGCGAATTGGGAGACCTCATCGTCCGCGGCGACTCGACGATGGCGCTCTACTGGAACAAACACGAGGCCACGAAGTCCACCCTGAAGGGCGAGTGGATCCGCACAGGCGACAAGTACACACGCGATACGGAGGGCTACTACATTCACGCAGGCCGCTCCGACGACATGATCAAGGCCGGCGGGATCTGGGTCTCACCCGTGGAGGTCGAGGCGACATTGATCCGGCATCCCGCGGTCATCGAATGCGCCGTAATCGCGGTCGTCGATGACGATGGCCTGGAAAAACCACAAGCCTTCGTCAAGCTCCGGCCGGGCGTGGCGGCGGACGAGACGACCGCGCGCGAGCTACGCGACTTCGTGAAGGGATTGCTCGCGCCCTACAAGTGTCCCAGGACGATCCGATTCATCGACGAGATTCCAAAGACCGCCACCGGAAAGGTGAAGCGATTCGAGCTTCGCAAACGGGATACGTAGGCAGAATCGCCATTGGACGTAGCCAGCGCGAGGCGCGCCGGAGGCGTTCCGTAGATTAGCCGGTGGCAAGCGCCGAAGGACGCGCCGCCACCGGTTAGGGAACGTGGCTATCACCGACCCCGGCAGGGGTCGCGGACCGCCCTCGCGTCACCAGAGGGACACGCTCGTGGGAGTCGATGTCGTCGACGGCATGCGTCAGCCCTCCGGTACCCCTGCCGGGGTACGACGTTTTGTGCGGATCGGCACCCGGTGGCGGCGCGCCTTGCGGCGCTTGCCACCGGCTAATCTACCGCACGCCTCCAGCGTGCTCACGCCGCGCTTCGCGCGCTCAAACGATGCCGGATCCGAGCAACTCGCTTGCAAGCAGATGCCCCCAAACTGAGTGACCTGCCATCGCCGGCTTGATGTTTCCGGGTAAATAGAAGCCTGCCGCCACAGTGTCCCAGCGTTCAACAAATAACGCGTTATGCGAGGCCGCCACTCGGCGGCTCATCGCATTCACAGCACGGTAACGCTCGATGGCATCCGGGGCGATTCCGGGCGAATCAAGCGTGAAGTTGGGAGCGCCAGGACCCTGCACGACCACCGCGATGCCGGGACACTCGTACACGGTGCTGATCGCCCCGGAGACCGCGCTCTCATATTCGGCGACGGTGGGTCGCGGGTATCTCGGAAACAACGGACGCAGGACGTCGCTCACGATTCCGAGAGCGTTCGTGCGCACGTCGTAGATTGGTCCTGCCTGACGGGTTTTATCACTGACGACACGCGCCGCGCGCTGAAAGTGCTGAACGCGCTGGAATGTCGATCGAATACGGCGAGGAAGGCGAGACAGGTCGATGACACGTGCGCCGGTCACCGCTAACCAGCCGATGACTTCGATCACCACAACTCGCGGTTGGGAACGCAAGGCAGCTCGAACAACGGCCGGCAACTCCAGAGGATGGTAGTAGGGCTTGAGCACCAACTCGACCTTGAGCTCAGGACGAGCCGCCTGAACCGCCTTTCGGCAAACCTCGGGGAAGGCAGCATCAGCGGGGACGCCCGGGTATCCCACCGTGTGACACTGGCCGACGAAGGCGATTCGAAGGTGCGACACCAGCCGGGAAGTATACCGACGACGGAGCCTTCACTCAGATGCGAGCAGCGCGCGTTGTTTAGCCCGCCTCAGTTCTCCTTGCCGACGAGCTGAACGGCGTCGATCTCGTTCCAGCCGGGCACGACATTGGTCGCAAGCGTGATCTTCACACGGTCGGTCTTAAACGTCGTCTTATCGAACTTGACAGGGAAGTAGTTCAGCTCCTTGGTCGGGTCGTTGCCTGACCAGACGGCATGAGGCGCGCCCTTATCATCGAAGATTTCCACCTTGATGACGGCGCCCGATCCGCAGGATTCACGGATTCGTACTTCTGTGGCGAAAACCGCTTTCGGGAAGGTCAGTTCAAGCCATTCGATGCCGCCATCAGCGGTCTTCGAAGTCCAGGCTTTCCCATCGTCACCGTACCTCTCGACGTTGGGTGCGCCGGTGGCCTGATTCGCCGACCAGGCCGCCGCTCCTTCAGCATCCTGATAAGACGATGATGCCTTGGCCTGGATGGCCCACTGGCCGTCGGGGTCGTTCTTGATGGCGTCCTCCTTGAGCGCAAAATCGACGGCCGCTGCCTTCGCGGCGGCCGCCGCCGCGTCCGTTCCGGAAGTGGCCGTTGAATTAGCCGGAGATGCTGCGGTCGACGCCGATGCCGCCGGCGCCGGCGGATTCGCCGCCGTGCTGCTCGCCGCCGGAGCACTCGCTTCCGGAGCCTTGCTGCAGCCCGCGACAAGGAAACACGCAAAAGCAACCGCAACGAGCCCGCGTAGAAGACGATGGTTCAAGTTCATTCTCCTTTTCGAAACAGCGGCGGATTCTACCTCAGCAGACGGAGTCCTCACGGAGCCTTCTCCCTCCTCACGCCATGAACAGTATGGGATTTGCGTGGGAGAGGCCGGGACGCAAACAGATAGATGCCGAGGACGACGAGCGTGAGGAAGGCCACCGTGTACCCGAGTTGCTCACCGTGCCAGAGGCTGGAGAACCACTGCTGCAGTTCGGCCCCGAACACCGCGCTCTTCCCACCGATGACCTCCAATTGCCGGAGATACTGCTTCGATTGCATCGGATCCCAGGCGAGCGGCTCATCGGGCGGGGCAGTCAGAAAAATCACGAGTGCGCTCCCAAAGCCCAGCAGCGCAATGGTGATGGCAATGATTCGTCGCCGCTGTTTCAGATTCTTGAATGTCATGGTCATCACAAAAGCAATCGAAGCTGCTGCCTAAGCCAATAGCCGAGCCTTGCGCTACCAACGCTGCCGGCTAGAACCCTGCCGGATGCTCCTGGACGACGCCAAATGCCTGTTCCAGGGCTACTCCCACCTGACCGATGAGGCCGTCCTCGAAGAGACGTCCGAGGAGCGTGATTCCGTGGGGAACGCGGCGCGGCGGGGTGAACTTCGGGACAGGATGGGCCGGGTCGGGAGCCCAATCGCTTCGCGCCTCCGAAACCTCGATGAAGCCGGCGCGCAATGTGAGCGATGGATGGCCGGTGAAGTTCGTGATGGTCAACTGCTCGTCGCGTAACGACGGTACGACGAGGATGTCCACTTCCTTGAAGAGACGCGCCATTTCCAGCGCTACGTTACGCCGCAACCGATCGGCCTGGACGAAGTCGACGGCGGAGAGGAAACGCGCCTGACGGAACAGGTTGGGCCAGGCGTCCTTCACCTGAGCCTTGAGCGAGCCGAGTTGACCGGTGAGCGTCAACTCCTCAAAGGACGCCGCCCCCTCCGCGAACAGCACGGTCATCAGGGAGTCGTACGGCCAATCGGGCAGCGTCACCTCTCGGAGATCCAGCTTCAGCTTCTTCATCGTTTCCATGGCCGCGCGGTCCACGTCCGTGGCCGGACTTTCTTTCATCCATTGCGCGATGTAGCCGACCTTGAGACCCGCGATGGGCGCCGAGGCGTCGAAATCGAAATGGCTGGGCAGGCTCGAAGGATCGCCGGCGTCGGGACCGGTGATGGCCTGTAGGACCAGCATCGCGTCCTCCACGCTCCGCGTCATCGGGCCGAGCTTGTCGAGAGACCAGCAGAGCGTCATGGCACCGGTGCGTGCCACGCGGCCGAAGGTTGGGCGCAGACCGGTAACACCACAGCGCATGGCCGGGCTGACGATGCTTCCGCCGGTCTCGCTGCCGACCGAAAAACCGACCAGTGCCGCCGCCGTCGCCGCGCCGGGGCCTGCGCTCGATCCGGAGGCCCCCTCATCGAGCAACCACGGGTTCATGGTCTGGCCGCCAAACCAGATATCGTTGAGCGCGAGCGCGCCCAGGGAGAGCTTCGCGATCAGCACGGCACCGGCGTCATTCAGCCTGCGCACCACAGCGGAATCCGCCGTCGGGATGCGGTTGCGAAATGGCTCCGCGCCGTAGGTCGTGCGGATGTCTTTCGTGTCCATCAGGTCTTTCACGCCATACGGGACGCCATGAAGTGGTCCTCGGTATTTCCCGGCGGCGATCTCCGCGTCAGCCTGTCTCGCGCGCGCCAGGGCGTGCTCTCTGGTCACGGTGATGACCGCCCGGATCCTGCTGTCGAGCCGCTCGATCCTGCTGAGATAAATGTTCGTGAGCCGCTCGGATGTGAGCTGTCGCGACTCGATCCATCGAGACAATTGCGTCACGGGGGCGAAGGCGATGGCATCGTCTGCTGACGGCAACGGCGTGCTGAGTCCGGCTGACCTGACGAAACGGTCACGCGACGGCGGCATCGGGATGCCGGGAAGGAGAGGATTCCAGATTGTGGCCGGGGCATCGGTGGGGGCAATGGCCACTTTCCGCGGGCCGGTGCGACGCTCCAGGTAGGGCGCCATCGACTCCCGCCACGAATCGGCAGCCTGGCGCCGCTCGGCCGGCGTCATCGTGACCTGCATCAGCTTCTCCGCCTCAGCGAAGGTGCCCGCCGTCACGACCGGACCCGTTCCGGTTCCCGTGCCGAACGTCGGCGGCGCGCCGGGTGTTGTGACCGGAGGCGCCTGTGGATCGGCTGACAGCGCCTCGCCGCGGGCGGCGGCTGCCACCACGAGCGCGCTGAGAGGAGCGCGAATGAGGAACTGGCGACGTGTATTCATTGGATGTGCTCCTCCGACGTTACGCGGGAGATCGTATCGCGGCCGGAGGGTTGTCTGCGCTGGCGGCGTCGAAGAGGCGGCACCAGCCAGGAAATATACCGACGACGGAGTTTCACTCAGCTGCAAGCGGCGCACGCGTTGTTTAGAAGTACGAGCTGACGCCGAGCGCCTTCATTCGTCGAATGAGCTTCTGATCGAAGGTGGCGACGGAGTCGTAGTTGTTCGCGAGAGCGACACCGACGATCGCGGCGTCGGTGATCGAGGCGAGCGGCTCGGGCCAGTTGTCCAGGACGCGGAGCCACGAACAGTCGTCGGTGATGATGACGCCGGGATAGACGCGTCAGACGCGGCCTCGGCGCTTGCGGGCTTCGGCGATCTCCGCGACGACGTCGCCGGAACTGTTCTTGATGAAGCCTTCAAAGTCGAGCAGCGACGGTCGTTCGGTAGTGATGGCGACTCGGCCCTCCTTGATTTGCCATGAGAGTTTGTCGCCAGGCTCCAACGCCAGTGCATCGCGCACTTCTTTCGGAACGGTTGTCTGGCCTTTGGTGGTGAGCGTCGAGGTGGGCATAGGAGATATGTCCTTACCGTAGCGTAGCACAGTAATGCGTGGTGAAAACCTGAAGCCCGCGATTGCGGAGAATCGGATCAGCGAACAAGTGACGCATTTGCAATAACTTAGGCGCGAAATCGAGCCTGAGCACCCGCAAATGTTCTCCCGACGTAGCTGATGTAAGCCCATGACGCTACGCGAGTTATGTCCGCGTTCCATGAGATTGGCGAAAGCCGAAGGTGTGACCCTATTGAACACTTCTATTGAACACTTCCCTATTGAACACTTCCCACGGTCGACTTACCAGAGAACGCGCCGAGGTGCACGTAACGATTCAAACCCCGGCAGAGGCAAGAACTCCGCTCGAGGGGCGAGGGTCAGGTCTAAAGTCTAAAGTCGAGAGTACCGTCTCATGGGCTCCCGTCTCAGGGGCCTGGAGACATCTCGCTTTAGACTTTAGACCTGACCCTCCATCCCCCCCGACCCTCCATCCCCCCTGACCCTCCATCCCCCCCGACCCTCACCCTCCATCCCCCC
>DATHRD010000053.1:0-2723 GCA_035482045.1 Thermoanaerobaculia bacterium | reverse complement strand
TGAGGCAGCGCGTTTCGGACTTGGCGCAGACTTTCAGTGATCCTGGCAACTCCAAATTGAGGGGGAAAGCGAATGTTCATGAGCATCCGGAGATATCGGGTCGAGGCCGCCCAGCTCGACGAGGCCGTAACACTTGTCGATGAAGGCTGGGTCGACCACTTGCGCAACGAGCCTGGATTCCTCAGCTACCACGTGGTCGCCACGGCCGACAACGAGCTGGTCTCCATGACGGCATGCCAGGACGAGGAGACGCTGGAGAAGGTCATCCAGAAGAGCGGCGAATGGGTCGGCACTCACCTTTCGGGCTTGAACGTGAAGCTCGAAGACTCGCGCGTCGGCAAAGTGGTTTCGCACCTGGGCAGCTGATGCGTACGAAAGGAGTCGCAAATGGCAGCTAGCAAAACCGGCATCCGGCGAATCGCGATCGGCGTGGACGGCTCGGAATCGTCGACGGCCGCAATCAAGTGGGCGATCCGGCTGGCGAAGGGAATGGGCTCCCAGGTGATCGCCGTTTTCGCGCTCGACATTCCTTTCTACTTACTCGAGCCCTACGACATCCCGATCCAGTTCGACGAGGACTGGCGCACGGCGATGAGGTCGGATTTTGAAAACAAGTGGTGCAAGCCGCTGAAGGTCGCCGGCGTTCGATACCGCGCCGTCATGGAAGATGGGCGGGCCGCCACGGTGATCGCCGAGGTGGCCGAGCGCGAGAAGGCCGACCTGATCGTGGTCGGCCGGCGTGGTAGAGGCGGAGTCTCGGAGCTGCTGCTTGGAAGCGCCAGCCACGAGCTCGTCCTGCATTCCAAGCTGCCCGTCCTCGTGGTGTCCGCGAAGGCCTGACGCGTGAGCGCGGCTGTCCGGTCCGATGATGCCGTCGCCCGGCTCCTGGAGGCGTGGCGCGGCGAGGTGGAAGCCAAGGCCGTCTACACGATCCTTGCAGGGCGCATCCGCGACCCGCGCCGGGCGCAGGTCATCCGCGAGATCGCCGATGGTGAGGCCCGCCATCGCGAGCGAATCGAGCAGCGTTTGCGCGAGCTGGGCCGGCCGATCCCCGATCCGTTGACCGTCCGCATCTCTTTTTGGCTGCGGCTCCAGGCGCGCTTCGCCCCCGTGACCCGGATGCTCGCGCACATGGAGACGAACGAGCAGGTCGAGATCACCGACCGGTACAAGCGATCCACAGGCGACCCCGACACAGACGCGGTGCTCGCTTCGATTCGAACCGAGGAGCAGGGCCACTCGCGGACGCTGGACGCGATCCAGGCGTCTCACGGCGGCGGCGAACCGCCGGCCTCCGGCGCCGAGGGCAGGCTGAACCGCATCCTGGGCCGCGAGACGTGGCACCGCACCGGCTCCGGATGGATCTCGGGTGCGATCTACGGCGCCAACGACGGACTCGCGGCTGTATTCGGCATCGTCGCCGGCGTCTCCGGGGCGACTGGCGGATCGACCTTCGTGCTCACCGCGGGATTGTCCGGCGCGGTCGCGTCGGCGCTGTCGATGGCCACCGGCGCGTTCCTCGCGGACCGCTCCGAGTCGGAGGTCGTGGAGGCCAACGTGGCGCAGGAACGTCGCGAGATCGAGGAGCACCTCGACGAGGAGAAGGAGGAACTGTCGCTCTTCTATCAGTTGAAGGGCCTGGACGCCGCGTTCGCCGACCAGCTGGCGACGAAGCTCGCCGAGAACCCGGACGCGATGCTCAAGGTGCTGGCGGTCGAGGAGCTGGGCGGGACCGAGTCGGGCGGAAACCCGGTTCAATCCGCGCTGGCGGCCGGCATCAGCACGTTCGTGGGCGCGATGGTCCCCGTCATCCCGTTCTTCTTCCTGCGCGGCACGACGGCCGTCGTGGTGGCGGCGATCGTCTCGCTGATCGCCCATTTTCTCGTGGGCGCGGCCAAGTCACTGTTCACGCTGCGCAAGTGGTGGTCAGCAGGCCTGGAGATGACAATGGCCGGAGTCATCGTCGGTGGGGCAACCTTTGCGCTGGGCCTGATCCTAAAAGTCTCAGGAGGCTAACTCCTTGAACGTAAGTGCATTAGGAGGAGGGTCGTTCCCTCCTCCTAATTCTCTGTCTACTTGTTGCTGCCGACGCCGCGCGCAGACGGATCCGCGTCAATGAAACGGAGGAATGCGGGCGTCGTTCCGGTGCAGTCGCCGCCTGCCGTCGGGCTGTAACCCACTCCGCTGATCGAGTTGTTGACGATGAGATCTTTGGTACCAACGTCGGAAATACCCGCCTGATACCCGCACGTGGGATTCTGGCCGGTGGTGTTGGTAACAGCATCGTTGGTGATCGTGTTGAACTTGACAACGTTGTTAGTCCGGCTCGCCGGGGCGACGAAACTCTGGTCTGCGTTGAAGAGAAAGACGCCAACGTCGTTGTTCGTCAGCCTATTCCCGGTGATCGTCACGCCTACCGTATAGGGAGATATGACGCCAAGGCTGTTGAAGGCAGGGCCGCCGAAGACAAGGATCCCGCCCGAGCTCGCGCTGTTGGATCCGCTGTAGGCGTTTCCGGTCACGCTGTTCTCGGTTACGGTCGCTTGTGCGCCGTAGCCGACTTCGATCCCATTCTGTGCGATGTAGTCGACAGCCCCTTCGCCTTCCACCGTGTTGTTCGCAATCGTCGCCGAGACATTCCCGTTGATCGTGATGCCGTTCTTCTGGTATTGCGTGACGGTGTTATCCGAAATAGTTCCGTTCGCGCGGCCGCCAAAGGCGCG
>DATHRD010000052.1:0-22754 GCA_035482045.1 Thermoanaerobaculia bacterium | reverse complement strand
CCGCCGCCAGGGCCACGGCCAGCAGGCCTTCCGAGCGGGCGAATGCCGAAGCGCGCGAGCCTGTGATGAGGAGTCGCGGCGCACGTTCCGCTCCGACCCCCGACCCCCCATCTCCGAACCCCTGTTCTTCAATCGATATGGTCATGCTGAATGCGCCGCGCAGTGTACCCTCTCGACACCTGACGCCACAGTGAATAGAATCGCCGGCCCCCCTGTTCTTCAGGGCCGCATCCCGATCCGCCGTTGTAGCTCAGTTGGCAGAGCAGCTGATTCGTAATCAGCAGGTCGCCGGTTCAAATCCGGCCAACGGCTCCAGATCGAACCGAATCAGATGGTGGTTCGCGTCAGATCGGAAGATCGACGTAAATCACGGAGAGATCGAGCGTTGGGCCGGAGGCGAGTCTCGTGGCGCCTTCGCGCACCTCGAAGTATTCCCACGTGCCGGAGCTCGTGCGGCGGTAGATTTCGATGCGGGGCTCCTGGTTGACCAGGACGTACTCATGGAGCGAGGGAATGCGCTGATAGTGCATCCACTTGTTCCCGCGATCGCCTTTCTCCGTCGTCACGGAGAGGACCTCAACGACGAGCACCGGGTTCGTGATCGTGGTGCGCGCGGTGTCCTCGGGATCGTATTCGATAGGGCCGCAAACCATGGAGACGTCGGGATAGGTGGCCCGGCCGGTCGCAACCACGCGCACTCGCATATCGGATTGAAATACTGTACAACCTTCAGGACGCGTACCGCGCAGCGCGAACCCGACGTTCACAGCGAGTGCGCTGTGTCTGGCCGTTCCGCCTGCCATGGCCAGAACCTCGCCGGCGTCGAATTCGTGCTTGGTCTCGCTCTCACGCTCGATCGCGAGGTAGTCGGCGAACGTGTAATCGTGACGCGATTGCGGCAGGGAGGCTGTCATCACGATTTAGGATAACGCTGTTTGACAGCATTCTGACAACAGCGCCAAGCGAGAAACGTCTGACGTGCTAGCCTCCCGGAAAGGAACGACGCACCGATGCGCGCTACTCGGCAGACTCACAGGAAGCAGCGGCGCGACCGCGCTTCTCTGATCGGAAGGATTCCCGGCTGGATACTGGGAATTCTCATTCTCCTCCCGGCAGGCGCTGGCGCGCAGACGCACCATGAGGTCGTCACCGTCGAGGTCGTGGACGTGCCTGTCTATGTCATCAGTCACGGCAAACCGGTCCGTGACTTGACCAAAGGCGATTTCGAGCTCTTCGTCAACGACAAACGCCAACCGATCGAATACTTCGAGCGAATCGATTTCGCCGCGGCCGCGGCACCCGCGCCCGCGGAGGCCAGGCCGGCCACGATGCCGGTTGCCGATCCACGCGAGCGGCGGCTGTTTCTCCTGCTGTTCGATCTCGCCTACAACCGGCCGCCTGCGCTTGCTCGCGCGCAAAAGGCAGCCGCCACGATGGTCGACCGTGCCCTTCCTCAGGACTTCTTCGCGGTCGCCACCTACAATTCGCAGGGAGCGAATTTCATCATCCCCTTCACGCGCGATCACGACGTGATCCGGCGCGCGGTACTCAAGCTATCCCCGAGCAGTGCTCGTGACGCACTGGCCATCTCGATCACGAATGCCGAGCGCCAGACAGCGGAGGCGTGGGTCCCGCTCGACAGCTCCGGTGCCGGTGGGAGGGGACTCTCGGGCGAGGAACCGATGACCGACTTGATGGCGGGCTTTGCCGTCCAGGATCACGCGCGCGCCCAAACCCTCGCCCAATCGCAGCTCGACGAGTTTTCCATGATCGCCTCGCGGCTGGCGGGACTGGAAGGGTACAAGCATGCCGTTCTCTTCTCGGAGGGCTTCAGCTCCAGTCTGTATGAAGACGGACCGGGAGCGCCCGATGCTCACATGGCGCGCGCGCTACAATCGATGGCGGAGTCGTTCCACGCCGCCGGTGCGATTCTGGACACGGTCGATCTCGGGGTGGTCGGCAATGATGTGATCGTCACCGGCCAGACCGCGCCGAGCTACTCCTCGTCAGGTCAGGCCGGCACAACCACCAACGTTCGGAGATACGACGAGTCGAAGGACTCCACACTGTTCACCTTTGCCGCGAAAACAGGAGGGCAGTTCCTTCACTGGACGAACGACTTCACCGCCGCGCTTGCGGATCTCTCCGCCTCCGTCAGCGCGGGCTACAGGCTCGGATTCAAGCCCGTCAATCCGCGCAAGGGGCCGAACAAGATCGATGTGAGGGTGAAGAACATTCCTCGGGGGGCGACGATCTCGTTCCGTAAGGGATTCTCGTCCGCGCCGGAGTCTCCAGACGCCTCCGACGCGCTCCTTCTCGCCGACATCATTCAGAACGACATCCCTCAAACGGGAACGCCCCCGGCCTTCTCCTTCACGGAACGGCCGTTCATCGACGTCGTCGTCCCGGCACGGCTCCTGGCGAAGGAGCTCGGCGCGATCGACGACGCCAAGCTCATGCTGTACATCTTTGACGGCAAGGGCGACGCGGTCGACTACCGCGAAAAGAAGATCTCGATTCCCGCCACCACCACTGCCGACATGGCCATCCGTCTGAAGCTCGCTCTGCCGCCGGGGAAGTACGTCGCGAAAGCGCTGCTGCGCGTATCGAAGTCGCTCGGATTCGCGAAGGTGGCATTCACGGTTCCGGTGGAGAGATGACCGCTGGCCGGACTCTTCCCGCGGCAGATGCGGGGCCATGCGAATGAAGGACTGCACAGTAGCCGTGGCGACGCTCTGACGCTTCGATATTCCGTTCTCAAACAGCGCGAGTACTCACCTGGATCGAAGACCTCTTTGATGTTTGAGAGTGCCATGGCTGAGAAGTTTCCAACCCATTCGTCGGCTCTCACGATTCACCACTTCGAAAAACGGCCAGAAACGTAGGTCGGACTCTCCAGTCCGACCGGTGGTGAACAACGGTTGCTGGCGGTGCGACTGCGCGATCACCGGTCGGACTGGAGAGTCCGACCTACGTTCGACACATGGTGGCGATGTCTGTGATTCCGCGCAGATCAGGGTTTCCTTTCTCCCTGCGAAAAGAGCAGATCCGCGTACCTCTATACCCGCAATCATGAGCGACAAGTTGAAGCTGCTGTTCCTGAGCGCCAGTCCGGTGGAGGAGGATGTGTTGCGGAGCGACGTTGAGATCCGCAAAATCCACCAGCGGATCGCTTCGAGCCTCGACCGTAAACGTTTCGAGGTCACGGCCTACTTCGCTGTTCGCACCAGCGATCTTCAACGGATACTGCTCGAACACACTCCGAACATCCTCCACTTCAGCGGCCACGGCAATGAGGAGGATGGTATTTATCTCGAAAACGATCTCGGGCGGGCCACGCCGGTGAGCGGTGAGGCGCTGGCCGGACTGTTCGCGGCCTTCAAGGGAACGCTTCAAATCGTCTTTCTCAACGGCTGCGAGACGAGAGCGATGGCGGAAGCGTTCCGCTACATCGTCGAATACACGATCGTGATGAAGCGCTGGGTGAGCGATGACGGGGCCATCATCTTCGCGACGGCCTTCTACCAGGCATTGGCGCTGCGACGGACGGTGCCTGATGCATTCAGTCTCGCAGTCACGCAGCTGAAGATCGATCGCATATCCGAGCCTGACACCCCCGAGCTGCTCCTGGGGATGACGCGCGTTGAAGCGAAGCCGGACGCGCCGAAAGCACGGAAGAAGGAGCCGAAGCATGGAGGGAGCGGGATCACTACGACCATCACAGGCAGCACCGTCCGCGATGTGATCACTCTCCAAGGCAACAACAACAAGGTGAAGAGATAGCGCGCGATGTTCTGTGCGAACTGCCAGGCCGAAAGCCCCGGATCGGATCATTGCGAGCTCTGCGGGATGCCGCCGGACACGCCCGCCGCAGTTGTCGTTGCAGTTGCAGAGGCCAGTGCCGAGGTTGGGACTGATGACGCTCCTTTCTGCGAGGCTCACGAAAACGACGGGGGTCGCGAGGCCGTTGCCGAGCAGTCGCTGTCGTGCGGGGAGCATTTGGTCGTGCCCCCGTCATCAGAGCAACAGGTCATAGACGAGGTCGCATGGCCGGCCGCGGCGTCGTTTCCGGAACGGCCGCTCGATATGAGGTCCGAAGAGCCGGAGAGTCAGCGCTCGATGCCTAAGGACGAAGCGCCCGATGTGAGCAGGATCGAGCCGCCGCGGCAACCGCCGGAGCCCCGGATTTCGACGAATCTCCACAACACCCAGATGCGTGACCTGTTGATTTTCGATGGCAATAATAACGTGCTTATACAGACGCTTGCCAGTCTCCAGGACAAGCCGGATAGAGAGGAGCAGGGCCTCCTCGACTTCGTAGTCGACCTTCCAGAACCTCGGCTGAAGAATCCGACGAGCAGTGCGTTTCGCGAGGAAGATCTGGCGGACCATGCCAATGCCCTCGTGACTGAACGCCTGCTGTTGATCAGTTGCTCCGATCCGAACGTCAGCTGGGCTGCAGCGTGTGCGCTCATCGAGCGGCTTGCTATCGACAAGACGAGGCGAAAGCTGTTGAACTTCGACGCCGTGCCGCCGTCGGTTGCCGTCGATGTGCGCCAGCTCTACCAGCGAAGCCTCGGTGCCGAATGCGATTTAGACGTCATCCTCGTGGTTCAGGCGCTTGCCGACACGGCGCAACCATTCATCGGCTCAATCTTGAAGAGCGGATCCGGTTGTTCCCCCGACGAGATTCGCCAGGGTCTTTCGTCTCACCGACTTCTGGTCGTGTGTACCGCTGATTCGCAAACGATCTCGGCGTTACCCGCCGAGATTTCCTTTGACCACTGGGCCATTTCGTCGCTCGAGTATCTCCTTCGCCCTCGTTTTCCCGACCGGTTCGCGGAGCTCGCCTCGAAAATCATTGCTCAACGGAACAACGGACGTTGGAGCAGGGAAGAGAATGACCTTCGCAGGCAGGTCACTTCGTTGAAGAACGATGAGCTGCTTGCCGCCATCGAGATGGGTGGCCCGGAGTCGGAATCCGACACCGCACTGCTAGTCGACAGCAATCAATCCCCGGTGCATCTCGCTGTCCTGTATACCGCAACCTTCTATCCCGACCTGGCGCCGACGGAATTCGCCCGCGTGCTCACGACGCTCCTCGGCCACGACAAGACCCTCATCTCTGAAAAGGTCCAGCAGAAGGGAAGCGACGGCACGCTGAAGGTGGAGGAAATCCAGCGCGAAAAGCCGCTCTTCCAGATCTGGGGTGAGCGCTCCGACGCCATCCTTCGAGAGTGCCATCTCATCACCACCCGGGAAGCGAATCGGGTCGTCGTCTTCGCGAACGCCGGCCGCCGAGACCGGTTGCGCAGGCTCTTCGAGGAAGAGTACGGGATGTATGTGGAAACGCGGTTCATACGGGCGTGGAACACCGGGCTGATCTTCGATGGATCGGAGCGGATTGCCGCGGATCTCATCCGATTGACGATCGATATGGCGGCCACCGACCCCAACCAGTTCGGCCGGGACTGGCTGATCGAGAATCTGGATCGATTCTGTACGCCGGCCGATTCCGAATCTGTATTGCGACGGTTCGCGAAGCTGTTTCGCTTGTTGCTGGAGGAGCCGGAACAGAATGCCATCGTTGTTGCCGTCCTGGAATCCCTCCTTCGGGCCGGCCGGCACGACTACGCGCTGCAGCTGGTGAAGAACCTCCGATTCGCCCCTGGGTTCGACGATCTCTACTGGATGAAACAACTGATCGACCGCGGTGGCGATGCCGTGCGAACGACCACGTCCGTCTACCTCTGCAACGAAGTTCGGCGGCGGGGCGTCAGTGTCTTCCGTGAGCTGGCGCGGTGGTTGCCGCAGCCCGGCCGCGATCCGGCGAACTACTCGCCCTCGAACAGCGCGGCGCTGCGGTTGATGTTTCAATACTGCCTCGAGACGACGGAGCGTTTCAGCCCAGAGAATTACGGCCGCCGGCCGACGCGATTCCCCCTGCTGGCGAGTGATGCCGAGTCGGCGCATGACGATTTCGCACTGCTCGTGCAATTTCTCCTGCATCCGGGGATCAAAGCGGTTGTCAACGCCTCTTGGCCCGACCCCGACGTCCTTGCGCTGCTCGTATCGAGATGGTTTTTCATCCTCTTCGGTTACGGCCCGGTCGCTGAAGCGGCCGCGGACGATCCCTTCCCTCCCGAAGCAGCGTCGAGAGTTCTGGTTGAGCAGCTCGCCGAGGGAACGCGAGCGCCGGAACTGAGGCACCTGCGTCAAGACATACTCAAGTCTTGGGAGGGTATGAGCGACATCTTCGCCCTGGCCCCGGGACTGCTCGGTGCCGAGGGCCGAAGCCGTCGCCAGGAGTTCGCGGCGAAGCGCGCTCTGGTGAAGAAGCTGATCACTGAATTCCGCCGGTCGCAGCGCGACCTCAGACCCGTTGCGCGGCAGCAGGCAACTGCATAGGGAGATTCGCGATGGCTCAAACCTACCCGATGGACAAGATCATTCGCCTCGTCGACGACCGTACCCACAGCCGTGGCTCGGCGGAAGTGGTCGTTCTCATCGACACCAAACTGCGCACCGTCCTGCCGAAGCCGCCATTGATCACCACGTTCCGCTCCCTTCGGTATTACCTCGTCGGCAACACGAACGATCCGCGCAACTCGTCTCAGGGCGAGATCGCCGGATACGTGCTGCAGAGCCTCGAGCACAACGTCCCGGTCACGATGACGTACGTCGCTCGATGCCGGCCTGGCAACGAAGGGCGCGTGGCGCTGGCGCTCTTCGATGATAGTGAAGCACCGGGTGAGATTCTCGAGAGGAAGCTCACTCGCTGGCTCACCGAGATCGGGCAGGCGGACATCCCCGCCTTCGTGCGCGACTATCTCGAGGATCGAACCGCGCTGGAGGCGAGAATCATCGCGAAGGCGCTGGCCGAAACGGGCCTCGACCTTTCGCTGCGGCTGTTTCTGGAAGCCGAGCGTTCGCTCAATCCGCTGGTGGTGACCAAAGAACATCTGCGCGCCACTGCCCTCGATTATCACGACGAGGAGCAGGACCTCGGCTTCCGGATCACGATCGACGTGAGCGATGCTCACAAGCTGAACGCGATGCTCTACTACCGGCGCAACCCGCAACTGCAGGAGCTCGTCCCGCGCGAGGTCCTCCGGTTCGTGCGACAGAGCGTCACGATGCAGATGTACTGCACGGAGCTGAACTCCGCCGCCGTGCGGGGCGCGCTCACGGCGCACCTGGACGCGTTTCTGGCCTCGTACGGACGCAAGGTGGGGACGATCCGGCTCGACGCCAGACCGTGCGGCCTGGAGTTCTTTTTCCAGTACGCGCACGACGTGACGTGTGAGCTGCGCGAATACCCGAAACCGGTCGTCATTCAGAACAAAGTGCAGATGATTCTGCGCGACGTCGCGCTCTACAAGTCGGTGAAGTCGCCCGATCTGAAGCAGTGGCTGGAACAGAAGCTCGATCGATCCATTCGCCAGTGTCTTTTCAATGCGAAGTACATCGAGGTACTGGTCCGGTTTCACGTCTTCGAGGCTGAGATCAAGCGCGTTCTCGATGCGGAGGCGAAGGCGATCGGGTATCAGATAGAACAGATCATCACAACTCCCGACCTGGAGCCGATCCGCTGGAAGGATCCCTTCCCATTGGAAGTGTCCGGGACGTTCGAGACCCAGGCCTCGCGTTTCTACGTCAACGTGCAGTTCGTGGTCACGGCACGGATTCCTCGGCTGGAGACGGTCGAGCCCTATCTCAACCGCGAACAAAACGTCCCCAAGCTGATGGAGGATGCGATTCTCGCCGCGTCGCGGCGACTCCTTCATAGCGTGAATCCTGAACGTTTCTACATGCGCTTCTACTCGACAGAGATCCCCGACGAGCGTTCAGTGAAGGACGCGCTCGTGACCGCGATCGACGAGAAGCTGCGCGAGCAGTTCGGTGCAGACGTCATCGAGGTCGTCATCAAGGTCGTGGAGACCGATCTCATCGCCAGGCTGAAGAAACTGATGGAGACGATCTGTCCCTTTGTCGTCGAGATGATCTCGATCCATGGAGATGACCCGCTGATCTTCCACGGCAACTTTCAGACACAAGGGGTTGATCCCGACGGATGGCATCGGTTTCAACTGCTGACCATCGGCGTCGAGGAGATCCGAAGACTGCTCGAGGAGCACCTCCTTGCCCAGCTGCATACCGCGACGCCCGACGAGCTGAAGTACCGCTCGCCGGAACATCGGCAGTTTCTGGAGCGAGTGCTCTCAAAGTATGCGACCGACTACATCCGTGAAGAATTCGGACTGATTGTCCGGATCACCAATGTTTATCGCGAGCCGACACCCGGCGAGCTGCAGGCGAGCCGTTCGCTGATCGAACGGCGCGAAAGGACTTTCGAGATCGACCGGGCCACGCTGCGTGACTGGGCCGCCGGGGAGATTTCTTCGAGCGAGCATCGCCTGGAGCGGTTGGGCGCGTTGCTCGAAAAGCGTAACAAGCTGGCAATGGGTACGGACGTTGAAGACGATCTGGCCGAACTCGACCGGCAGATCGCGGAGGCGCGCGCCGCCATGGCTCCGTCCGAGGTCCGGCCGGTCGGAGATATCCGGCGCGAGCTCCTTCCGCCTCCGCCCGCCAATGCCACACTGCGCGACCTGGCCAGGCTGGCGGGTATGCCCGATCCCACTCCGAAACAGTTGGAGGGAGAGCGCGAATGACCGCCGCGAGCCCCACTGTCAGATTCCAGCAGCAGCTCGCCTCGACGACGCCCGGCCAGGTACTGAACGCCCTCGAGTTCTGGAAGAGTCAGCGGGCATTCGTGGCCGTGATCTTCGGCGGCACCTTGATGTTCATCGTCCTGGCGCCCTACACGTACGGCTCGGCAAGCGGCTGGGAGGTGATGGCGCTACTGGTGGTGCAGTCGCTCGCCTTCTGGGGGGCGGTGATCACGGCCAAGGGCTTGGCCGCCGTGCAGGTCGAGAACGCGATCGTGCAGGTTATCGAGCGCCGGGGCGCCGCGTATCTCCGAGACATCAAGTCGGGCCAGAGAAGCCGGATCGATCTCGACTACCTCGAACAATCGATTCTGCCACCGAACCCCGCGAACCCGGCGCCGGCGATGGTCCGTCTCTTCCAGCACATCTGCAAGGAAGCGAGGGACCGGAAGTTCGAATCGAGCGTGAACGTGATGCAGCCGTATCGCGAGGAGCCGCTCGAAGACGTTTTCAAGCTCCAAAATCTGCAGAAGATCGCCCTCTGGCTGGGTATTCTCGGCACGTTCATCGGCCTGCTCATCGCCATCGGCAGCGCCGATCTCGCTTCCGGCAACTTCGTCGAGGTGGTACAGAAGATGTTCGCCGGGCTGAAGGTGGCCTTCAGCGCCAGTCTGGCCGGCCTGGAGGTGGCGGTCATCCTCGGGGCGATGTTGCTGGTATTGCGCAAGGCGCAGGAGCATTACTTCAAGCAGATGGAGAGCGCTGTCGTGTTGATGCTGTCGCTGGCGCGCAACAGCATCAACAAGGACGACTACCTGGCGGAGTTCGGTCAGATCCGAACGACCGTCGATGCGCTCACGGACACGGTCTACGGGCAGACGCAGGAAATCAAGGACCAGACGGAACAGATTCGCGCGGGGATGTCGCGGCTGGCCGACGCCCGGAAGAGCTTCGACGGCTTTGTCGAGTCGCTCGGCGAGACCCAGAGACAGTTCATCGAAGACATCCGGGGCGTCTACGACACGATCTCTCTGCACAAACTCAGCGACACGCTGAACACGGTTCTGATCCGGGCGGGGCATCTCATGGGAGACCGGATCGAAGTCGGTACGACCCAGATCACGAATCGATTGACGGACTTCAACACGTCGGTGGACACGTTGAGCAAGGCCATGGAGGGACAGGCTCGCGAGAGCGCAGAGACAGCGAGGAAGCTGGCCACTCAGATCAACACCGCCACGGCCGACAATGTCGCGGCCATCAAGGGGGTGCTGGCGAGGATTCAGGAAACAGTGGTGCGCGATGTCAGCGCCAAGAACGAGCTGCAGGACCTTTCGCGCAGGATCGGGGCGCTGACGACGGCGATCGAGAAGATCGAATACCTCACGCCGCGCCCGCGCAGTATCCGCGAGTCCATCATGTCGCTCCGGTGGTGAGTGCCGATGGCAAAACTGAACGATCTCCTGGCCGAGGATACGAACCAGTTCGGTCCGGGCACAGACCTGACGATCTCGCTCCTGGCGGTGCTGCTGGTCATCGCCCTGATCACGTCGCATCTGTATCAGAAGGAAAAGGCCGCGAATGACATCCTGACCGGGGAGAACGGTTCGAACTTCAAGCTGGCCACGGAATCGTTCACGGCGGCCGATTTCTATGCGCGCCCTGTGACGAGACTGGTCAACCCCGCGGCAATCAACGCACGCGTGGCCCGTATCGTCGGCGAGTACCGCCGGCTGCGAAAGGATTACCCGTTCGTCTTCGTCATCGGACACTCGAGTCAGCTCGACGACCCGTCCGCGGCCGACCGGAGCGAGGACGGCCGGCGCCGGCGCAACATGGAGTTTGCGCTGCGCCGGGCGGCGATGATCGCCGGTCTCATGCAGGAGCACCTCGACGACCGCGAGCGCGAGGGGTTGGTGGCCGTGACGACGGGTGAGGCCGATTTGCGCAACAAGGCCCGGCCGCTTTCGCAGGACAACGCCTGGGTGGAAGTGGTGTTTGGGAAGGAGTGGAAAGTGCCCAGCGGCAGGCAATGAGATGAGCCGGCACGGCCGGCAGCGTTGGTTGCCCAAGGCTCGGCCAATAGTGGCGCTCCAAGCGTTTGTGCCGCGCAGGCTCCTACTGTGGGTAACTCTCGGGGATCATTGCCGAATACGATGAAATGAGTAACGTGACGTGTTCGACTGATAGGCTTGCGGGCTGGCACCGGCATCACCCGCTTCAGGAATGTGTAACCACCGGTACATCGGCAACTACGCGCACATGCCGCAATCGATGGGGCAGCGGTGTCCCTATCCGGGGCTCTACGACGAACTGCTGTCGAAAACATCCGAGGCACTTCCGGCAAACCTGTCTCCACTGCCAATCGATCGGCACGGGGCCTGTGTGTTTCATAGCCAGGAGATCGCCTGGAAGAGGGGGAAAGACTTCCAGCGGCGTTTCCTTCAACTGGTAGAGCTTCTCGACGCCGGTGAGGGGCCGAACTACTACGACTTTGCGGAGTTCGTATGCGTCGGCGGCAGCGTCGATGGGGAGAGCGGCTCCGAGCGGGACGTTCTACGCATTGAAGATGCGACCTTCCGCAAGGCCGTGTATTTCACCGCGGCATCGTTTCTCGACTCGCTGGAGCTCGATCGTGTTGATTTCCAGGGCGGCGCAACGTTCGATCATGCAACCTTCGCGGGTGACCTGAAGGTACGGAATACGACGATTCGCGGCCTGAACCTCTGCGACGCCAGCATGGCCCGGCGTGTCTCCTTCAGCAGCGTTCAGTTCCGGGATCATGCTCTCTTCAACAATGGCAGGTTCAACGGTACGATGTCCGGAGCGGTAGTCAGGTTCGAAGACTCGCGCTTCGAGGGCATCACGGACTTTTCCGGAGCGGTCTTTACGCTGGGCGACGAGTCGTCGGTCGCCTTCTGGCAGATTCGTTTTGAGGACTTTACTAACTTCCAGAACACGCAGTTTCACTGTCACGTTGCCTTCGACGATGTGTCATTCGGGTACGTGACCGAGTTCGTGGACACGTTGTTCGACTCGGTCGGCTCGTCGGCCCGGTATCGAGGATCCGCCGTGGAGCTCAAGCGAATCGAGGTGCCGATGGACGCCGTGCTCACGTTCAAGAGCACGAGCCCGCGGAACAAGATGTTCAACCACGACGTGCAGATGAGTTTCAAAGAAGAACCGGCCGGAACGATCCGGTTCGACAATGTCAACTTCCACAAGATCACTTCGGAGTCCCGCCTCCGGCTGACTCGCCTGGCGAAATTGGGGATCGTCGAGATCGGTGCGGGCTGCATCAAATACCGATATCAGACCTCGGTCAGAACGATCTCCGTCAGCGACAGCAACCAGCCCCTCGTCATCGAGCTCTGTCAGACGTTCACCAACTACTTCACGCAAAGCAACGGTCTGAACCTGGGCTTCGAAATCGTAGAACGGGACAGTACAAAAGTCAGTTTCTTCTATTTCACCGACGAGGACATTTCGGAGGACGTCTTCGCCGGGCGTTTGGCGCAAACCGAGCGGCACTTGTGGAACCTGCTCTCGGTTCGGACGAACCGTCAACTCCTCGCCCTCGAAGAGGCCACGGGAGTGCCGCCGGTAGCCAGGGAGAGTGTCATCATCAACGCCGTTGATGGGATCTCGGCCCTGCTGGGCACATTTTTTCGGGTGGGCGCGAGACTTGCGCTCGGCGTCTGGAAAGCAGCCGATACGCAACTTCTCCTGAACGCCATCCGGTTCAACGACGCCGGCGCCGAGGATCGGGCTGCGAATCTTCATCGCGTCCTCGTGGAGAAGTACACGGGTCGGACGCTTCTGGGCATCAACAAGCAACAGAACGAGCTTCTCCTGCCGATGGCTGCGGAGGAAAGCGGCGGGCCTTCCAGGAAAGTGCGCATCCTGTTTCTCGGTGCGAATTCGTCGACCGAGCCATTGGAGCTAGAGCGCGAAGTCCACAAGATTCAGGTGAATCTCAAGCTGGCCCGGGAACGCGATCACCTCGAGTTTATCCAGGAATGGG
This sequence comes from Thermoanaerobaculia bacterium, assembly GCA_035482045.1. Taxonomy (GTDB): domain Bacteria; phylum Acidobacteriota; class Thermoanaerobaculia; order Gp7-AA8; family Gp7-AA8; genus JADGNZ01. The sequence continues at coordinate 10,058 of DATHRD010000052.1, read as the reverse complement.
CCGTAACGATCGATACGCTGACTCAGGCGCTGCTGGATGAATCACCGAACATCGTTCATTTCTCCGGCCATGGCCAGGAGTCCGGAATCGTCCTCCAGGACGAGATGGGGGAGCCAAGAGTCGTGTCGGCCGATGCCCTGGCCGGTCTGTTCCAGCTCTTCAGGGACACGGTGCGGTGCGTTGTGTTGAGCTCATGTTTTTCCGAACACCAGGCGCGAGCGATCCGCTTGCACATTCCGTACGTCATCGGGATGAGCGCTGAGGTTCCGGACTCGGCCGCGATCGCGTTCGCGACAGGTTTTTACCAAGCCATCGGCGCGGGACGGGAGATCCCCTTTGCGTTCGAATTGGGGGTTGCCAAGATCGAGTTGGAGGGTGTCTCCGGCGACAATAAGCCGATTCTCCTTTGAGGTTGAAAAGTGGCGGTGTCACGTCCGTCCAATGCTGAAGCGGGACATTCTCGCGTTCGCGAGAGGATGCCGTAGAAGGAGGAGTCGTGCGCACCGCAATACGCATCTTCGTCATTGCGCTCGTCATCGCTCTCTCGTTCCATATCCCGCCACTCCGGGCGGACGACTGGGAAGACCTGCGGGCGCGGCCCGGAAACGACGACATCTTCGTCATGGTCGATACGTCATTGTCGATGGCCCCGTCGCTGGGGGGATCCCTCACCCGGGTGAAAGGACTTCTTCAGGACCTGCTCGTGCGGTATGTGAGAGAGGGTGACCGAATCATCGTCATGACCTTCGACAGCGAGGCGTACATGCGCAGCATAGTCCCCATCGTCGATCGCCGGCGCGATACCGAAGTGCTGCGCGACGTCATTGACGGCATCGACGCACACCGTGTCATTCACTACTCCGGCACGTACCCGGAACTCGTCGAAGCGGAGGACGGACTCTTGACCGGCGGAGGAGCTTGGACCGATTACTGTGACATGTGGCGGCTATCGGCCACGGCAATCCGGAAATACGGTGAACCGCGCCACCGACAACTCTTTCTGCTCTTCACGGATGGCCGTCCGGAGGCTCCACTGTACCGTCCGTGCAGTGATCCAGGAGTCCCGAGCGCATTCTCTGCGGGCTTGAACGAAGACCGTTTTCGTATGGGCTTGATTGCGTTGCCCGGAGGGACAAGCTCTGTACAGGAGCTCTCCGCGCTGCTGACGCAACTGGTGCGGCACATGCCCGGTTACGGCCACATTCCCGGGAACGTGGTTCGCGTCATCGACTTTGCCGAGAACGGTCACGGGATCGAGGGCGTTCGCCGCGAGATCCTGGCGCTGATCGGCGCTCGAATCGACCTCGTCGAGCCGTCAAGGCTAACGTTGGGCGGGCATTACAAGGTCAGCATGAACACGCGCATGACCATAGTCAACCGGTCCACGGTGTCCCGACCGATCTCCCTCCGCGGTGCGACCTTGAATCTGATTGGCGGGCAAGAGCCAATCGACGTCGCCGTCACCCCGTCAAGGATTACGCTGCTTCCAGGTCAATCGGGACTTTTGACGCTCTCCGCGCAGGACTTTCTGCGGGATCCTGGGGAATACCGGGGGACGCTGGTCTTCAACTTCGGAACGGCGTCGCGCTTCGATCCGGCCACCCTCGATCTCTCCGCTACGAAGCTTTCCTGGTGGCAGGCGTTTGGCGGCTATGTCACGCAGGCAATCGCCGTGCTGGCTACGCTGCTCCTGGCGGCCCTTGTGCGGGTCTTGTTCTCTTCTTGAAACGGACGCAGTTCCGTCCCTCTATCCAGAAGATGACGGTCGGTATGAACAACTCGATGATCCGGACAGTGCGGTCCTTCCATCCTGGCCATGGCGTCATTTTTTACGGCCGGATGCGGAAAGAGTTTGTGTGGTGTATTCTCCCGGCACCGGTTGGAACGAGAGAAGCTTCCGAGTTTTGGAGCGCACGCGCGCTTCGGCCCGCACACCAGTCCATGCAAACACCGAGTGATATTCTTCTCGATCATCTGGCGGTAATCGAGCGTATCATCGGGAACCTCTGCCGCGGAGCGATGGACGCGAGCCAGATCGAGGAATTCTTCGGCTTCGTCAAGTTGCGGCTGATTGAGAATGACTACGCGATCATCCGCGCATTCCAGGGAAGAAGCAGCTTTGGGACCTACCTGACTACCGTCGTGGCGAGGCTGTTGAACGACTATCGGAATCATGAATGGGGGAAATGGCACGATTCCGCTGAGGCGAAACGTCAAGGGGACCTGGCAGTGGAACTGGAGCGATTGATCGGACGCGATAAGCGCTCGATCGATGAGGCCCTGATCATTCTGCAGCAGAAGTATTCCGGGGTCACAAAAGTGATGATCGAGCAGCTCGCCGAGCGCTTTCCAATACGGTACGGGCGCAGGATGGTGGGGCTGGACCAAAGACCGGAGCCGAGCGTCGAGGGCACGGGCGACTCCCTTGCCAACAGAGAGACGGCAGCGCTCATCTCCGAAGTGGTGAGCGCATTCATTGAGCAACTGCCCAAAGAAGACCAGCTTCTTTTCCGGCTGCGGTTTGAGTGCGACATGACGGTCCCGCAGATCGCAATCTCGATGCGGAAAGACGCGCAGCGGTTGTACCGCCTTCTCCAAACGCATTTCGCCACTCTCCGCCGGAAGCTCGAGGACGCGGGCGTCAGCGCCGCCGACGTCGCCAGGCTCACCGGGTCCGACAGCGTCCTCGATTTCAAACCCAAAATCGGCGGCCGGCGTCCCTCCAATGATGAGGACCCGGGTGGGACGCCGGGGGAGGACGCGTGAAGAAGCGCGATTCGAGCCGCTGTCCTGATCCCGAGGTTCTGGCCGCCTTTATCGCTGGAAATCTCTCAGGAGCAGAACTGGAAATGACCGCTGAGCATCTGCGCGAATGTGAGGACTGCCGGAAGATCGTCGCCGCGGGCGCGCGATACGATCGAGAGAACGCGCCGACGGTCGTGATCATGCGCCCGCGGACCATGTTGCCGCTGTGGCTGGCGATTGCCGCGGCGGCGCTCGCCGGTGTGGCGGTTCTTTCCGTCTGGTTCGTACGGTCGCGTGCCGAAGATCCGACGCGTATGTTGATCGCGGCCACTCCTCACGATGGACGTTATCTCGAGCCGCGCCTGAGCGGCGGGTTTCCGTGGGCGCCGCTGCGCGACGTTAAGCGCGATGGCGAGCGCAAGCTCGACCCCGCGCAGATGAAGTTCGTCGGCGTCGCCGGTGTTGTCCTCGAGCAGACCGGCGCCAATCCCTCGGCGCGGGCGCAGCACGCGTCCGCCCTGGCCAGCCTTCTGGGCGGGGATCCGAAGGACGCCGTGACGCGGCTGGAAAAGATCGCCGCATCCTCGCCCAGCACTGTTATCTGGAGCGACCTCGCCGCGGCGCACTATGCGGCGGCGGTTCAGAGCGATGACCCGCAGCAACTCGCGCAGGCGCTTGCGTCCGCGGACGCCGCGTTGCGCCTGGATGCACGATTTCCCGAGGCGCTGTTCAACCGCGCCTTGATCCTGGAGCGTCTGGGACTGCGCGAACAGGCGAGTGCCGCCTGGAAACGGTATCTCTCGGCCGATAGTGGTTCACCGTGGGCCACCGAGGCCGGGAAGCACCTGCAGGATCTCAGCAAGAAGGTGGAGTTCCGCGACGAGCTCGAGCACAGCTACGACCGGCTGACGGGCGATTCGAAAGCAGCCGGCACACTTGTGCGGCGCTTTCCACAGGACACACGCGTCTGGGGAGAAAGTGAAATCCTCAGCCGCTGGGCTCACGACGAGACCCGAGGCGATCATGACGCTGCCGCCAGGCATCTGCAACTGGCACGATTCTTCGGCGAGGAGATCGCTCGGGATCACGGCGAAGGGCTTCTGATCGCGGCGGTCAACGCCATCGACCGGGCGGACCCGGTACGCCGCAACACGCTCACGGCGGCGCACATCCAGTTCCGCGAGGCGCAGCGGACTTTCAAGGCGGGGAGACCAGCCGACGCGGAGAGGCAGTTCCGTGAAGCGGCGGCCGGCTTCGAAGCGGCGGGCAGTCCGATGGCCCTGCTTGCCCGTTACTTTGCCGCGAATACCACGTTCGAGCAGGGGCGGGTCGACGAAGCGCGTATCCAGCTCGAGCAGCTTCTGAGCGTCTCCAGGCCGGAGTACATCGCTTGCGCGGCGCAGGTGAAATGGCAACTGGGGCTCGTCTATGCGTCGATGGGCCGCTGGGGGCAGTCGAGGCGCACGCTGATCGACAGCATCGCCACGTTCGAGCGTCTCGGCGAGACGAAATACGCGATGACGGTGCGCGAGATCCTGGCCGAGGTTTACGACCGGATCGGCGAGCCGCGGGAAGCCTGGGCACACCGCCTCGTTGCGCTTCATGAGATCGGACGATCCGATGATCAGCGGCTTCGGGTTGCCGTTCACGCGGTGGCTCGGGGTGCAGCCTTCAATCGCGATTGGCCCGTCAGTCTGGCTTTTCTCAATCTGCAGATCGAGATGCCGCGGCAGGACGGGGACGAGTTGATGTACGTCAACGCACGGTTGACGCGGGCGCGGATCGAAGGCCGGATCGGCGACGGCGCGGCCGCGAGAGACGACCTGATTCGTGCCTCGGCCGCGATGGTGCGCGTCCGCGACGTAGGCCTGCACGACCGCGCCGAGGCGGAGCGGCTTGCGGTGGAAGCCTCTCTCGAAGCGTCGCCCGCCAGCTCGATCCGCCTCCTGACCGATGCCATCGGGTATCAGCGCACCAGAGGACGCCGTATGTTCCTGCCGGAGCTCCTGCTTCAGCGCGGCCGTGCATACGTTGCCAGCGGAGCCGCGGGCGACGCCGCCGGCGACTTCGATGCCGGAATTCGCGAGCTCGAGACGCAGCGGATGTCGATCGATGCGGGTGACGAACGGTGGGGGATGTTCGGAGCGGCTGATGAGCTCTTCGACGAGGCTGTCGTCCTGGCGCTCCAGCGTCACGACGACGCCGCCGCATTTGCATACTGCGAACAGGCGCGTGGGAGAGAGTTGCTCGACTCCATGGGCCCGAGCAATGTGCAGGCGGCCCAATCGGCTCTGGGTGACGCCGTCGTCCTCGAATACCTCGTGCTGCCGGGCAAGCTGGTGATTTTCGTCGTGGACTCTTCGGGAGTCCACGCGGTTCAGGAAGAGATGAGCGGGTCTATGATCGCGGATGAAGTTCGGCGTCTGACTCGGACAGCGGCGTCGGGGACGGATGCGGACTTCACGCGCGTCGCGGCGATGATGTATGATCGGCTTCTGGCGCCGGTGGCCGACGAGCTCGCCCCAGGCCGCACGCTGGTCATCGTTCCCGACGATGTCCTCAGCGTCGTGCCGTTCGCCGCGTTGATCGATCCCGCCGGCCGGTATCTGATCGAGAAACGCGCCGTCGTGGCCACACCCAGCCTGGCGGCGTTCACGCGGCTGGCCTCGCGTAAACGGTCACTCGGGAAGGCTTCGCGTCTGCTCATCGTCGCAGGGCCTTCCTCGCGCAACGGCGACGCCGGACGGCTGATCCAGGCCTCCCGAGAGGCCGATGCCGTGGGGGCGGAGTACGAGCACGGCGCTGACGTTGCACCAGGAGACGCGAACGCCGCGGTTCTGGAGCAGAGGGCCGCCACGGCCGACGTAATTCACTTCGTCGGGCATGCCGTTGTTCCGGACGGCAGCACGGTCGCTGCGCTCGTGACCTCGCGCCGGGAAGGACTCGAATCTCAGCTTGATGCGCGGGAGATCGCCACCATGCATTTGGGCCGTACGAGCGTCGTCGTGCTCGCGGCCTGTGGCACCGCCCGCAGCTATGGGCGTACCGGCGAGGCAAGCATCAGCATTGCGCGAGCGTTCCTGGGCGCCGGCGTGCCCAGCGTTGTAGCGACGTTGTGGCCGATCGATGACGGCCCCGCCGCCGAGTTTTTCCCCCGTTTGCATTACTACCTCGCACGCGGTTTGCCTCCGGCCGAGGCGCTCCGCGCTGCACAGCTCGAGTGGGTCCACCGGCGTGACACGCCACCCCGTGTGTGGGCGGCGGTACAAGTCATCGGAAGCTAACAAAAAGGAGAGGGTATGCCTTATTCAGTGCAGTTTGTGGGACTCGTTTGCTTTTTTCGCGAGCCGGGCGGACGCCTGGCGCTTCTTCCCGACGGGCGGAATCCCGGAAAAGGGATCGACCCTCACTACGGATCGGTCGTCGTCGCTGCCGATTCGATTGAGGAAACGAAAACAGTCAACTGGGATGGTGTCACGGGCGCGCGGGACATCACATTCCCGCTCGTACCATGCCACCTCGTCATCGAGGGCGCCGACGTGGACGGGGTCCTCGATACGACAGGACACACCCTGCCGCAGTTGCGGGACATTGCCAGAGATTTCGAGATCGATCCTCCCCGCGCCAAGACCATCGCTCAGATTCGGATCAGACAGGGGATATTGACCGCGCATCATATCCCCGGCGGCACTGCTGCGATTTCGCAGCTCGACGTCGCGCACGATGGCCCGATCCGCATCACCATGAAGCCCGACGACGGCTCTCGCGAGAGTACGATCGTGGCGAAACCGGGGACCGAGATCGCCATTACGAACATGGCTCGTGGCAGCGTCTACGACCAGGCACCGGCGGGGAATGGAAGCCACTTCAGGATCTACGAGCAACTCAGCGTGAACCCTGTATCGCTGACGGAGCCGCCAGCGATTGCCGCGCTGACGGAGTCGCGTTCGCAGCACGCTCTGTTTTTCCGGAAAGGACCGATCGGACTCTACGTCGATTGCTCGAACACGGGGTGCTGCGGATAGTCACTGAGGCCGGATCGTGCCGACGATTTTGACGATGACGGGGACATCGTTGATCTCGGGCGGCACGATCCGGGCGGTGGGGCCGCTCAGGTTCACTCGTACGCCGTACCCGACGTCGAGCACGGCGATGCCGATCCCCCGCAGCTCCGGCAGACCGGCGAGCTTTGCCGCAAGGAGCTCCTTCGCAACCTCCGCCTCTTCGTAGGTCGCACCCTTCATGTGTGAACTGTAACGCCGAGGGATCTCAGAACGTTCTCGATCGGATTTGCATAAGAGGTGAGGCAGTTGGTCGTTCCGGCGAAGGAGAGACCGACGGGATGCCCTTCCGGATTCACCACCAGTGAGCCGCTGTCGCCGGGTTTGCTGAACGGTGTGTCGCCAACCGGCTCGATCTCGATCTGCTGGTTGAAGTGGCCAACGATGGATCCGTAATCGATTTCGACGTTATCGAGAGCGATGGCGGTGATCCTGCCATGCGTGAGGCCGGTCGTGCGGCCGCGCTTCATCACGTCTCGTTGCTCACGCAGGATGACCGGGTCCGGGTTCAACTTCAGGCCATCGGCGATCGTGACCGGATCGTACGGAATGCCGTCCCGGAGCCGCGCAAACGCGCAATCGACGATGGGCTGCCGGACGTCGAGCCGGGGATAACCGCGCGTCAGGTATGCGATCACGTTGTCGGGCCGGACGCCGTGATCGAATGCTCCGGGATGGACGATCTCGTCGTTCTCCCTCCCGCGGTCGCACAGGGCCAGAACGTGATTGTTCGACACGATCCCTATGACGCCGTCGGAGGTGCGGCGGGCGAAGAACCCGAGCGTGCCGGCGCTGCGCAGATAGTGACTGACCGATGCTCCGATGCGCAGACGGTGATCCGGCGAGACGGCCACGGCCGGCTCGCCGGCCACGATCGGTCCCGTGATGCGGACGTCGAGCTCCTCAGGGGAGGCCTTGCGGACCCTTTCCTCCATTCCCTTCTCCCACGCGCGGTCCAGGTCCGATTGCGACTGAGCGCGAACCGCGATCCGGAAATCGCGTGAGTCCCGCGTCGTGGCCACTCCAACCGCCACGCGGCGGCGGCCGCGTCCCCGCACGCGCTCACCTCCGATGCCAAGGAGGGTCGAGATGTCTTGCTTCGCCTGCAATGCTGTTTCGAAGTCCATACGTTCTCCTGGACGGCGTTTGCCGGTCCGATGTTCAATCGCTGCTGATCAGCCCGAGTCCCCGTAAGGTTAGTAGCTTTGAGGACATTGCTCCCAATTAGAGGGACTGGCGCGGAGCCATTTGCGCGGCGATGCTCCCGCGGAGAATCACGCGCGGAGCGAATGAGCGGAAGGATCGTCCTCATCGGGTGCGCTGATGAGACCTCGTGCTCAACACCTCGTTCAACGAGCACGAGCCCGTCGTCAACACCCCGGCACAGGCGCTCGACTGCTTCCTGCGCAAGAAGATGGATCTGCTGGTGATGGGCGACGTGATGATCCGCCGGGAGTGATCCGATGCCCGCGAAACCCATTCATGGCCTCCCGGAGCCCATTCATGGCCTCCCAGATCCCATTGATGGCCTCCCGGAGCCCATGAATGGCCTCCCAGATCCCATGAATGGCCTCCCAGATGCCATTCATGGCCTCCCAGATCCCATTGATGGCCTCCCAGATGCCATGAATGGCCTCCCGGAGCCCATTGATGGCCACCCAGAGCCCATTGATGGCCTCCCAGATGCCATGAATGGCCTCCCAGATGCCATGAATGGCCTCCCGGATCCCATGAATGGCCTTCCAGATCCCATGAATGGCCTCTCAGATCCCATTCATGGCCTTGCGGAGCCCATTCATGGCTGTCCCGGAACACATTCATGGCCTCGCGGAGGCGATTGATGGCCAACAGGGGTCGGCCTTCTTCAGTTCCGACCACCGGGTTTCTGTTCCGTGCCGCCCGTGACCGTCAGCGCCGTATAGGTTGTCGAAGTAAAGATGGGGGTAGGGATGGACCCCGCTGGCGACTCTCCTCTTTGAGAGGAGACCTCTGCGCATGGAAGGACCGCCGACCCGGCTGCAGAAGTTTATCGAGGAACTGGGGCTGAAGGTGAGTGATATCGTTGGCGAGGCCAATCGGATCGCCGCCGAGGAGGGAGTGGAATCGATCAGCAGGCAACACTTTCTGAGCCTGCGCCAGGGCCACGCAACTGCAACAGCGGAAAAGATTTACATCATCGTCGCCGCCATCCGCTCGGCGACCGGCATGCTCGTCCAGGCCACCGACCTCTTCGTGCTGCAGCCTGCCGCCCCCAAAGCCGGTGTGTTTCCTTGGGAGCGTTCCTGGCCGCGTCCCGAACCTGTATCCTTCCCCCGCGGGACTTCCGGTGGCCTCTGGAGTACGGGGAGAAGCGTGACCGATCCATCCCCCCCGACGAACGAGAGCGAATTCGAGGCGCTCTACATCGAGTACGGCGTGATTTTGCGCTCGATCGCCATCCGCCGCTATAGCATCCCGCCCGACGACGCCGAGGCACTCGTCCACGACATCTTCACCGCCTATCTGCAGCGCCGCGAGCAGGTGCGCGAGCTCAAAGGATGGCTGATCGGCGCCATCGGTAGCGGTTCCAAGGACTATCTGCGCCGCCGAAAGCGGGAGGAGCCGCTGTTGCCGGAGCACGACGAGAAGCCCGACCAGGCCGCCGAGAAGGAGGCCGAGCGCTGGATGCTCAACATGACCGTGGCCAGGGTGTTGGCCCGCCTCGGCGAGCACTGCCGGGAGACCCTCCGCCGCTACTACTTCCACGAGGAGTCGAAGGAGTCCATCGCCGAGCAACGGCCCACCTCTCCCGCCTACGTGCTCCAGCTCCTGGTCTCCTGCCGCCGCCGCGTGCGCGAGCTGTACGACGCCATGAGGTCCAATGAACGTTCACTATGGGGATGACGAGCAATGGTGACAGCGGCCAGAGAAACTTTTTTTGACCCACGCCCTCGCTCCGGTTGGCCGAAAAAGTACCAAATCCGGCGCATCCACACCCTTCCGTAGAGAGCGAAACGTCCGTTAAGACAAGTATAGTTGTCTTAATTCGGTCGGGTAGGGAAACCACCATCTCGCGGCTCTCCTCGTGCGTGATGGACGCGATCGACCTCAGACGACAGACGCCGCGGCAAGGCCCGCGCGGCCCCTTTGTGGGAACGCTCGACTGCCAGGCTGATCGCTCCCCCTCACACCCGATCGGCACGTGGCCGCGTGCTGCCTGCCCGGAGGCTCCTGATCAGGGCCGTCCAGGTAACCCGACCGTGCGACGCGCGT